>CANRHI010000006.1 GCA_947630365.1 uncultured Clostridia bacterium | reverse complement strand
CCGGAAGCGACAGTCGAGCTGGACGGAGCGAACAACGCCGTCATACTCATTGCCGACTATATCGAATTGCATCACCACGCGGTGCTTCTCGGGGTGACCGTGCTCACCTCCCTCGATACCGCCCGCGCCCTTTCGGACATCATCGCGAGCAAATTCACCGAGTACAACACCGAGCTCGTGGACATCAACCATTTGCGCAAGAAAAAGACCGAGCTCTCCTTCCTCAAAATGCAGTCCTGCGGGAACGACTATATCGTCTTTGAGGACATGGAGGGGAAGATCACCTGCCCCGAGTCGCTCGCCGTCAACTATGTGAGCAGGCACTACGGCATCGGGGGAGACGGCATCGTCGTCATCGGCAAATCGAAGGTCGCGGACGCCCGCATGCGCATCTTCAAACAGGACGGCTCGGAGAGCGCCAATACCGCAAACGCCATTCGCTGCGTCGCGAAATACCTCTATGAGAGCGGGCTCGTGAAGGGAGACACCATGTCCATCGAGACGGTGGGCGGCGTCCATAAGGTGACGGTGTATTGCTTCGGCGGCATCGTGACCTCCGCGCGGGTGGAGCTCGGGGAGGCGAACGTGCTCGGAGGGCTCGCTCCCTCCGCCTATGCGGGGCTTCTGCTCGGCGCTGAGACCCGCTTTGTCGAGCTGGGCGGAAGGCACCTCGTGGCGTTTTGCGACAAGGTGGAGGCATTTCCGCTCAAAGAGCTGGCGGCGGAGATCGAACGGGACGGGGCATCGGGAACGCCCGATATCGAGATCGTCCGCGTCGTCAACGGGGCGACCGTCCGCATGCGGGCGTTCGAACAGGGGAATGGCGAAACGTATGCGAGCGGCACGGGGGCGGCGGCTGCGGCTGTGGCGGCGGTGCGCATCGGCGCGTGCAGCGCGGGGGACGTCACGGTGAAGGTTCGCGGGGGAGACCTCCTCGTCGGCTACGACGGCAGCAACGTCACGCTCACCGGGAACGTCGAAAAAATTTATGAGGGGAAGGTGGAATTTTAATGGCAAGAGAAATGCTCTATGAGGAGAGCGCAGGCTCCACGCGTGCCGCGAAGGAGAGCAAGCTCTATACCCTTTTCAAGGTGTTCGCCATCATCTTTTTCGTGCTGGCGGGGATCGTCGCGCTCACGTTCTTTATGACGATACTCGATTATATCCTCGTCAACTTCGAATCTGCCTTGGCGCGGCTGATACAGACGCTCCCTTGGGTCTTTTTGATGCTGCTTTTCGGGGGGACGGGGCTCGTGTTCTGGTTTTTGAAGAACCGCTTCAACGTGGGCTACGATTATATCTTCGTGCAGGACGAGCTGCGCATCACCAAAGTTTTCAACGGTAAGAAGAGGAAATTCCTCACGACCATCCATGCCGACCAGATCCTCAAGCTCGGCTGGGCGGACAGGGATTCCTACGAGGATACCCTCCGCGGCTTGGGCAACAAAAAGCCCAAAATTTTCACGCCCAACCGCGCGCCCGCCGAGGGGAAGGAATTCATCTATATCTTCGTCTCGGGGTCCATCGAGAAATCCCTTTACGTCATCGAATGCAGGCAGACCCTTCTCGAATACCTCGTCTATGCGGCGGGACGCAATAAATTGGAGCAGCGATGATCTATCTCGATAACGCCGCCACGACGCGCCCTTCTTCGGGGGCGGTCGAACGCGCGGCTTGCTTTCTCGGCGAAAATTTTTACAACCCCTCCGCAACCTACGGCGGGGGCGTTTCGGCGGCGCGGGAATTGGCGAAATTCCGCGCGGGGCTCTTGGAGCACATCGCTGACCCCGCCAAATTCAAGCTCGTCTTCACCTCGGGCGGCACGGAGGCGGATAACACCGCCCTGTTCGGCGGCGCAAGGCGGGGGAACATCGTCGTCACCGCGGGCGAACATGCGGCGGTGGAGCGGAGCGCGGCGGCGCTCAAAAGCCGCGGCGTGGAAATTCGCGTCGCGCCCATAGATCAAGGCGGCGGCGTGGAGGAAGAGGCGTTCCTCGCGCTTGTAGACGCGAACACGAGCCTCGCCTGCGTCATGCATGTGAACAACGAAACGGGCGCCGTGAACGACGTTTTTTCGCTCTCCCGCGAGGTAAAGCGCAAAAATCCGCGCACGCTCTTTTTCAGCGACGGCGTGCAGGCGTTCGGCAAAATTCCGTTTACCTTGCCCGAAAGCATAGATCTATACGCCGTGAGCGCGCATAAGATCGGCGGGCCGAAGGGGACGGGCGCGCTTATAAAGCGCCGCTCGCTCGATTTACCGCCGCTTCTTTTCGGCGGAGGGCAGGAGGAAAACGCGCGCAGCGGCACCGAGAACGTGTTTGGCGCGGCGGCATTCTACTTCGCCGCGGAGGAGACTTTCGCCGATTTGCAAGGGGACAGGAGGAGGGTCTCTTCCTACCGCGACCTGCTTTGGGAGAAACTTTCCAAGGAGCTTTTCCTGAAAATTTCCCCCGAGGAAGGCTCGCCGTTCATCCTCACGGTATCCGCGGAGGGACTTCGCGGGGAGGTGTTACAGCGCATG
Organism: uncultured Clostridia bacterium; assembly: GCA_947630365.1. Lineage (GTDB taxonomy): Bacteria > Bacillota > Clostridia > Christensenellales > Borkfalkiaceae > Gallimonas. The sequence continues at coordinate 36,759 of CANRHI010000006.1, read as the reverse complement.
CTGTGGGATAGGAGCCTCGCCGTGGGGACGGGGAGCGCCTGCTCTTCCAAGCACCGTTTCAGCCGCGTCATCGCCGCGTGCGGGTACAGGGAGAGCGTGCTCGACGGGGTCCTCCGCATCAGCTTTTCGAGGGAGACCAAAGAGGAAGAAGTTCTTCGCGCCGCCGAAATTTTGAACGCCACGGCGGCAGAATTCAAGGGGAAAATTTGATATGGAACAAGTCGTCATTATCCGCTATGCGGAAATTCATCTCAAGGGAAAAAACCGCGGGTACTTCGAGCGGGTCTTTACCGTCAATTTGGAGCGCGCCCTTCGGGGCATCCGTCACGAGCTGCACCGCACGAGCGGGAGGTACCTCGTCGCAAACTTCGCGCCCTCCGAGACGGAGGAGATCATGGAGCGCGTCTCCCGCGTGTTCGGCGTGCATTCGCTCTCCCTCGGCTTCGAGACGGAGAACGATTTGGACAGCATTTTCTATGCGGCAAAGCTGGTTTCTCCCAAGGAGGGCAGCTTTAAGGTGGAAACGCACCGCGGAAACAAGCAATATCCCTTAAATTCCATGGAGATAAGCTCTGCCATCGGCGGGAGGCTCCTTTCCGAAAACAAGGCGTTGAAGGTAGACGTACACGAGCCCGAGCACAGGGTGTATGTCGATATCCGCGAGCAGGGGAAAGCGCTCGTGTTCGGCTCTTTCGAAAAGGGCGCGCACGGCATGCCCGTGGGAACGGCGGGCAAGGGGCTCCTTATGATCTCGGGCGGCATCGACTCGCCCGTCGCGGGGTATATGATGGCAAAGCGGGGGCTCAGCGTCGAAATGCTGCACTTCCACAGTTACCCCTACACCAACGAGGCGGCGAAGGAGAAGGTCGTCTCGCTCGCCAAGATCCTCTCCCGCTACACCCTGACCGAAAAGGTGCGCACGGTGAGCGTGACGCACATTCAGGAGGAGATACATAAAAAATGCGCGGCGGAGCTCAACGTCACCCTTCTTCGCCGCTTTATGTACCGCATTGCAGAGCGCATCGCAAGGCGCGAGGGGGATGGGTGCCTCATCACGGGGGAGAGCCTCGGGCAGGTCGCGAGCCAAACGTTGGAGGGCATCACCTCCTCCAATTCGGTGGTATCGCTCCCCGTGTTCCGCCCGCTCATCGGCTTCGACAAAGAGGACATCATCGAGATCTCCAAACAAATCGGCACCTACGAAACTTCGGTGCTTCCCTTCGAAGATTGCTGTACGGTGTTCCTTCCCGATTTCCCCGCCATCAAGCCCAAGCTCTCCTTCATCGAGGAGGAGGAAGCCAAGCTCGACGTCGAAGCGCTCGTCGAGGAAGCGCTCTCTACGCTTGAGAGGATCTCCCTCTGATCCTCCCACCAATCGTCGGGAAGAGGGGAGCCGCCTTCGATGCGCACGGAGGGAAGCTCGACGGTCTCTCCCGCCCGACCGTTGAATTTGGGGGTAACGAAATATCGATAACTTTCTCCCGTTCGAACGGAATTGTCGCAGATGATTTTTTGATATTTCCCGCTGTAAATCGTGGCGATTTGCCCACGATTTTCTCTTTTTACGTCATAATCATAGTACTTTGTCTGACATAGCTCAATATAAACCGCCCCATTTTTCAAAAAAATAGTAGGTTTTTGAATGCTTGGCGAGGAATACCGCGTGCAGACCTCGGTGGGCTTTGCGCTCCCCTTGAAGAGCTCTCTTTCTTCGGTCGCGGGCGGGGCGAGGGGATCGGAAAGGAGGATCCTATGCGCCGTTTCGTACTCTTCCTTGTCGAAGGCGAGCTCTTCGACGCCGCTGCAGGAAGGAAAGGGGGCGGGCGCGTTTTCCTTGTAGAGATTGCTTAAAATTTCAAGAACATAATTTGCGGGCAGCCCTCCGCCCGTCGCCCGAATGGGAGTACGGTCTTGATTTCCCAGCCACACCGCAACGGTATCCTCGCTTGTGTATGCGATGGTGTACGCGTCGGTATTGCCGCCCTTGCCCTCCGCCGTGCCCGTCTTGGCACACACCTCGAAGGGGAGGAAGCGCAGCCGCTTCGCCGTTCCCTCCTTTGCGGCAGTTTTGAGCATGTCGTTCACGAGGTAGGCGGTCTCCTCGGAAAAGACGCGGGCGGGGGAGGGCGCCGCGCGGTACAAGACCCGCCCTTCTTCATCTTCCACGCGCTCGACGGTGTGAAAGGGGGCGTATTTTCCTCCGTCTGCGAGCGCCGCATAGCCGTTTGCCAATGCGGGGAGGGGGAAGCCCTCGCTCATCGCGCCGAGCGCCAAGGCCAGCGTTCTATCCTCTTCGGGAACGGGAAGCCCCAGTTTTTCGAGATACCCGGCGCATTTTTCGCACCCCATTTCGTTCAGGAGCTTCACGGCGGGAATGTTCACGCTGTGGGAAAGGGCATAGCGGGCGCTCATGTAGCTCCCCGTTGCGCCGCCCGCGTCGTCCGGGCAGTAGCCCGAAAAGTCCGTTTTCTCGTCTAAAATGGGCGTTGCGGGGCAAATTTTATCCTCCTCGATGGCGGGCGCGTACACGAGCAGGGGTTTGATGGTGGAAGCGGGCACGCGCTTCAAAATTCCGCAGGTCGAGTGCAGCGCCTTGAGTGCGTGGGCGGAATTGTCCAAAACGAGCGCGCAAACATCGCTCTCCGCGGAGATGGAGGAGAGATCCTTTTGCAGCGAGCTGTCCATGCAGGTGTACACGCGGAGCGAAGAGAGCCCCGCCGTCTCGGGAAAAATTTCCGCGAGCTCCTCAAATACGAGGGAAAGGTAGGCGTTTTCCCCGTGCGAAAAGGGCGTTGTCGGAAGCGGTTCCGCCTGCGCCGCGTTGGTCTCTTCCTTGGAAAGATAGCCCTGTTCCCGCATGAGGGAGAGCACGAAATTTCGCCTTCCAAGGCATTTTTCGGGGCTTTTGAAGGGGGAATAGGTGTTGGGAGAGCGCACAAGCGCGGCGAGCATGGCGGCCTGAGCGGGGGTGAGCTCCTCCGCATCCTTCCCGAAGTAGAAGGCGGAGGCGTCGCCGATGCCGAAGGCGTCGTGCCCGAAGTAGATGGAATTGAGGTACAGCCCCAAAATTTCGTCCTTTTTGTACCGCTTTTCGAGCTGCAGGGTGAGCTTGCATTCGCGCAGTTTCCGCTTTAGCGTCTTTTCACCCGAGAGATGGGTGTTCTTGATGAGCTGCTGGGAGATGGTGGAAGCGCCCTCGCGGAAGGAAAAACTCGCAAGGTTTTTGAGCGTCGCCTTGCAGATGCGCTTATAGTCCAGCCCGTGGTGGGAATAGAAACGCTTGTCCTCGACGGCGACAAACGCCTGTTTGACGTAAGCGGGGACTTCCCCGAGGGAGACGCTCTTTCGTTTCGCCGTCTCGATTTGTTCGCCGTCCGTATCGTAGAGGCGCACGCAGGTGGTATCGAGGGAGAGCTTTCTCTCGTCGAGACGGACCCCCGCCGTCACGCCGACGCAATAGACCGCGCCCGTGAGGACGACCGCCCCGAGCACTCCGAACACGATGGATAGAATGAGCAATGCGCGTTTCATCGCCTTCAGCATGTGCCGTTTTATGAAAAAATTTCATTTCCCTTTTGTGTTTTGTTGAAAATATTTTTGTCCTGTGCTATAATTGTTCTGTGTGCGCGGGTGCGCGCACGGGAGGAGTGCGTATGACGCTGCAAGAGATGATAAACGAAAGCAACCGCATCGTCTTTTTCGGGGGCGCGGGGGTCTCCACGGAGAGCGGCATTCCCGACTTCCGCTCGGAGGACGGGCTGTATCGGCAAAAATACGACGTTCCGCCCGAAGTGATGCTCAGCGCGGACTACTTCTTCTCGCACACCGAAAATTTTTACCGCTTCTACCGCGAAAAGATGCTCCCGCTCGAGGCGCAGCCCAACGCCGCGCACAAAAAGCTCGCCGAGCTCGAAGAGAAGGGGAAGCTCCTTGCCGTCGTCACGCAGAACATCGACGGGCTCCACCAAAAGGCGGGAAGCAAGAACGTGTTCGAGCTGCACGGAAGCGTCTACCGCAACCATTGCAGAAGGTGCGGGAAATTCTTCTCGGCGGAGCAAATTGCAAAGAGCACAGGCGTTCCGCGCTGTGAGTGCGGGGGGATCGTGAAGCCCGACGTCGTCCTATACGGCGAACCGCTCGACGGCGACACCATCGACGGGGCAATTCGCGCCATTTCGCACGCGGACATGCTCATCGTGGCGGGAACGTCGCTCACCGTCTACCCTGCGGCAGGCTTCGTGCAGTGTTTCGAGGGGAAATATCTCGTACTCATCAACCGAGACCCGACCCCGCTCGATAGCCGGTGCGACCTCGTCCTTCACGGTAAAGTGGGGGAAATTTTATCGCAAATTCAAGTTTAACGCCACGGAGAAACCATGACATACCATATCGTCACCTACGGGTGCCAAATGAACGTGCACGAATCGGAGAAGATCGCCGCCATTCTCAAGGAAAAGGGCTACACGGAGGAAGCCCCCATCGAGAGGGCGGATATCGTCGTATTCAACACCTGCTGTATCCGCGAAAATGCGGAAAACCACGCCTTCGGCAACATCGGCGCCCTCAAACAGCGCAAGCGGGAGAATAAAAACTTCCTCATCGCCGTCGGCGGGTGCATGGCGCAGGAGGAGGGGAAGGCGGAGCTCATCAAAGAAAAATTCCCCTTTGTGGATATCCTCTTCGGCACGCACAACCTCGGCGAGCTGGGCGAGCTCATCGAAAAGAAGCGGGCGCAAAAAAAGCGCGTGTTCTCCCTGAAAGAGGAGAGAACGGAGACGGAGGACGGCATCGAGCCCGTCCGCACGGGCTTTCCCGGGGCGTTCGTCAATATCATGTACGGGTGCAACAACTTTTGCTCGTACTGCATCGTTCCCTATGTGCGGGGGAGAGAGCGCTCGCGGAGCGCAGAAGCCATCGTCAAGGAAGTGGAAGGGCTGGCGCAAAGGGGGTTTAAGGAGATCACTCTCCTCGGGCAGAACGTGAATTCCTACCGCGGCGAAGTCGATTTTCCCGAGCTCTTGGATAGGGTCGCCTCCATCGAGGGAGATTTCCGCCTGCGGTTTATGACCTCGCACCCCAAGGACTTTTCGCCCGCGCTGGTCGCCGTCATGAAAAAGCACAAAAAAATCTGCAATTTGTTGCATTTGCCTGCGCAATCGGGCTCAAACCGCATTCTTTCGCTCATGAACAGGCACTACACGCGGGAAAAATACCTCGAAGAAATTGCCCTCTTGAAGCGGGAGATCCCCGATTGCGAGGTTTCGACCGACCTCATCGTGGGCTTCCCGACCGAGACCGAGGAGGACTTTCAAGAGACGCTTTCGCTCGTGAAGGAGGCGGATTTCTCCTCGGCGTTCATGTTCATCTACTCCCCGCGCACGGGCACTAAGGCGGCGAAGATGGAGGGGCAAATTCCCGAGGAAGTCGCCAAAGACCGCCTCTCCCGCCTCATCGAAGCGGTGAACGCCCAAACGCGGCAAAAGAGCGCCAAATATGTGGGGCGCACCGCCGAAATTTTGTGCGAGGGCTTCGACGAGAAGAAGGGCATGTACCTCGGCCGCGACGAGTACGGCAGAATGGGCTATTTCAAGTCCGACCGTGATCCCATCGGCGAATATGTCCTCCTCCACATCACCTCCGCCAACGGCATTTCCCTATACGGGGAAGAGGCAACGAATGGAGCCGTTTAAGTGTAAAACGTGCGGAACGGCGCTCGAAGCGCTCGCGGCGCAGTCGAAAAACGAGCTTGTGGAGTGCCCTTCTTGCTTCAACGTTTGGACAATACCGCGGAAGGAGACGAGCCCCGCGGCGATCGCCTTCCTCCGCATGGGCGAGCACGAGCTCGATACGGGGAGGTTTGACGACGCATTTTCCGCCTACCAAAAAGCTGCAGAGCTGGCTCCCGAAGAGAGCGAGGCATACTTCGGCATGGCGCTTGCCGCTTTCCGCGTGCAATATTTGAAGGACGAGGCCAAAGAGCCGCCGCGCATGCAACCCATTTGCTACGAGATCTCGGGGAAGAGCTTCTCGGCCGATGCAAACTATTTGCACGCGGTGGAGCTTGCGGGAAGGGAGAAAAAGCGGGTCTACCGCGAACGCGCGTCGGAGATCGACGAGATACGGGACCAATTCTTTGCGTTTCAAGAGAGCGGAATTCGGTACGATTGCTTCCTCTGCGCCAAAGTCACGGACGGGAACGGCGGCACCACGCAGGACAGCCACGAGGCATTAAAGCTCTATCATCATCTCAAAAATTGGGGATATTCCCCCTTTTACTCGGAGGAAGAGGCAAAAACGCGCGCGGGAAACGACTATGAGGCGCTCATCTTGTACGCACTCTACACTTCCGAATGTATGCTTGTCGTCTCATTAGACGAGACCTACTTGCAGACCAAGTGGGTGAAAAACGAGTATTCGCGCTTTTTGCAGTTCATCGAAAGCGCGGAAAAGGAGGGGGACGCCCTCGCCGTCGTGTTTCGCGGAAGCCCCATCGAGCGGCTCCCGGGAAAAAGCGGGAAGCTGCAGGGCATCGACCTCGGAAAACCGGACGCGTATGTTCTCATCGAGGAATTCGTCGAGGCGCACACACCCGCGGCAAAAAGGCGCCGCAAAGAGGAGGAGCGGAGAAAGCGCGAGGAGCAGGAGGAAAGAGACCGCGCCTTCGAGGAGATGAAAAAGCGGCTCCGCGAGCTCGAAGAAGAGCGCGCGCACGGAATCGATCTTCGAAAGGGGCGGGGAAAATTCGGAAAGTGCTCGCTCTGCGGCGGGGACATGCAGCCGAACGATGAGCTCACTTTGGCGCAATGCTCAAGTTGCGGCGAGCGGGTGCCCATCGGAGAAGCCTTTTCTCCCGAATACATCCGGGCGTTGGAGAAATCGCGCGCCGAGCGGGAGGAGAGAAAGAGGAGGCTCGAAGAGGAACAAAGAAACTGCTTCGAGATCGAAAACGGCGTGCTCGTAAAGTACAACGGGAAGGGGGAGGAAGCCGTCGTTCCCGAGGGGGTAACGGAGATCGGAGACCATTCCTTTTGGGGCTCCAACTGCTCTTCGCTCCTACGGCTGAAAATTCCCTCGAGCGTGGAAAAAATCAGCTCGGTCGCATTTTTACATTGCTACAGCTTGGCGGTCGTCACTCTCCCGAAGCGCTTCAAGTGGCAAGTTGGGTCGCTCTTCTTCGGCATGGATAAAATCATTCACTTCATATATACGAAATAAGGGGTAACAAAAATGGGACTTTCACCCATGATGGAACATTGGAAACAGGTCAAGAAGGCGTACCCTGGGTGCATCGTGTTTTATCGGCTCGGGGACTTCTACGAGATGTTCTTTGAGGACGCGGAGGAGGCGAGCCGGATCCTCGATCTCACTCTCACGGGCAGGGATTGCGGGCTCGAAGAGCGCGCGCCCATGTGCGGCGTTCCCTACCACGCGGCGGACGTCTACATCCAAAAGCTCGTCTCGGCGGGGAAGCGCGTCGCCATCTGCGAACAGCTCTCCGACCCCAAGGCGAGCAAGGGGATGGTCGACCGCGACGTCATCCGCGTGGTCTCGGCGGGCACCCTCACCGAAGAGAGCCTTCTCGACGAGAAAAAGAGCAATTACCTCGCTTGCGGCTGCAAGGCGGCGGGGAAATACGCCTTGGCGTGGGCGGACATCACGACGGGGGAATTCAGCGTCGCCTCGGTGGAGAACGCGGAGGAGCTCGTCTCTTCGCTCATCAATCTTTCGGTGGCGGAGATCATTGTGAACGAGGAGCTTCTCTTCGAAGTGAAGGACATGCCCGAGCTCGAGCGGGGCATTTTGCCGCCGTTTTCGTGCTATATGCCCTTTGCGTTTGCCTTGGAGCGGGCGGAGAAGAACATCCGCGAGCAGTTTTCCGCCTCGTCCGAAGTGTTGGGGCTCAAAGAGCACGCGGCGATCTCTGCGGCGGGGGCGCTCGTCGAATACCTTCGCGACACGCAAAAACACGCCTTAAAGAACATCAACGAGTTGCACTTTTCAGGCGGGGGATCGCGCATGATGCTCGACCCCGTGGCGGTGAAAAATCTCGAGATCCTCAAGAACAACGCGGAGGGGAAGAAGTACGGCTCCCTCTTGTGGCTGCTCGATAAGACCAAGACGAACATGGGCGCGCGGAAGCTCTCTACCTTGCTTCTTTCGCCGCTTTCCGACGTGAAGAGCATCAACGCGCGGCTCGACGCGGTGGAGGAGCTCTGCCGTGCCACCGTGGTGCGCGGGGGGCTCGCGGATATGCTCGGCGGCATAAAGGACATCGAACGGCTCGCGGGGCGCATCTCCAACGGCAATCTGCAGCCGAGAGACTGCATTTTGCTCTCGCGGTCGCTCTCCGTCGTGCCCAATATCAAATTCCAGCTCACGGGCTTTTCCTCTTCTCTTTTGAAGGAAGTCTCGGACGGGCTTGCCGACCCCAAGGAAATTTGCGCCTTGCTCGACGGCGCCATTTCCCCCGAGGCGACGACGTTGAAGGAGGGCGGCTACATTCGCACGGGATACAACAAGGAGCTCGACGAGCTGCGCAAGGTCAAGACGCACTCCAAGGGCCTTCTCTCCGAGCTCGAAACGCGGGAGCGCGAAAAGACGGGCATCCGCACCCTGAAGGTTGGCTTCAATCGCGTGTTCGGGTACTATATCGAAGTGAGCAATTCCTTCAAGGACCGCGTGCCCTATTCCTACACCCGCCGTCAGACGCTGGCGAACGGGGAGCGGTACACGAGCGAGGAGCTCAAGGACCTCGAAGCCAAAATTTTGGGGAGCGACGAGCGGGCACAGCGCCTCGAAGAGCATTTATACGGCGAAATTCTCGAGATCCTCTCCCAAAATATCAAAGTATTTCAACAGATCGCGGGGGCGATCGCGAGCCTCGATTGCCTTCTCTCCTTTGCGACCGTCGCCAAGGAGAACAAGTTCTGCCGCCCGACGGTCGTCGAGGACGGCGCGCTCGAGATCGAGGACGGAAGGCACCCCGTCGTGGAGGCCATCTCCCGCGAGCGGTTCGTCCCCAACAGCTGCCTTTTGGACGGGGGAGAGAGCCGCACGATGGTCATCACCGGTCCGAATATGGCGGGAAAGAGCACCTACCTTCGCCAAGTCGCGCTCATCGTGTTCATGGCGCACCTCGGCTGCTTTGTGCCGGCGACGCGCGCCGTCGTGCCGCTTACCGACCGCATTTTCACCCGCATCGGCGCGAGCGACAACCTCATCCTCGACAGGAGCACCTTCATGGTGGAAATGACGGAGGTCGCGGGGATCCTTCGCGGGGCGACAAAGCGCAGCCTTCTCATTCTCGACGAAGTGGGAAGGGGGACGAGTACGTTCGACGGGCTCTCCATCGCGTGGGCGGTCATCGAATACCTCACCGAGCACATCCGTGCAAAGACGCTGTTCGCCACCCATTACCACGAGCTCACCCGCCTCGAGGGCAAGCTCGACGGCGTGAAAAACTACAAAATAGGCGTGCGCGAGATGGGGGGAAGCATCGTGTTCCTCCGCAAGATCACGCGGGGCGGCGCTTCCCGCTCGTTTGGGGTGGAGGTCGCCGCGCTTGCAGGGGTGCCCGAGGTCGTCACGAGCCGCGCAAAGAGCATTCTTCGCGCCCTCGAGAAGAAGGAGCTCGTCGGCGCCAACGAACAGTTCGAAGAGGTCGAAGAGGAGGAGAGCCCCGCAGAGGAGCTCGCGGGAGAAATTTTGCGGGTGGACGTCGATCGGCTCACGCCCATGCAGGCGCTCTCGCTCATCTCCGCATGGAAGGAGAAGCTGAAATGAAGATAAATATATTGCTTCCCGAAGTCTACAACCGCATTGCGGCGGGGGAGGTGGTCGACAGACCCTATTCCGTCGTGAAAGAGCTCGTGGAGAACGCGCTCGACGCGGGCGCGGGCGAAATTTCGGTCGAAGTCGCCGCGGGCGGGAAAACGCTCATCCGCGTGACGGACAACGGCTGCGGCCTCGAAAAGGACGATCTGCCCCGCGCCTTCTTGCCGCATGCGACGAGCAAGCTCTCGACGGCGGACGATCTCTTTCATGTCCAAACGCTGGGCTTCCGCGGCGAGGCGGTCGCCTCCATTGCGGCGGTCTCGCGCATGAAGATCGTCTCAGACGCGGGCGAAGGGGCGTTCTCGCTCGCCTCCAACGGCGGGGCTTTGGGCGAAGTATTGCCCGCCGCGGGCGCAAGGGGGACGGAAGTGACCGTCGAGGACCTCTTCTTCAACACGCCCGCCCGTCTCAAATTTTTGAAGTCGGACGCGCAGGAGGAAAGCGATGTCTCCGCCATGATGGCGCGCTTCATCCTCTCGCACCCGACGGTCTCCTTCACCTACACCGCAAACGGAAAGGTGAAGTACCGCTCCTTCGGCGACGGGCTCCAAGCGGCACTTGCGGCTGTGTACGGGGCGGGGATCCTCTCGAATTGCCTCGAAATTGCCGCCGATAAGCACGGGGTGAAGCTCTCGGGCTACATCGGCTCGAGGAGCTTTTCCAAGCCCAACCGCGGCTACCAAAGTTTGTTTGTGAACGGAAGGTATGTCGTCAACCAGACGGTGAGCGCCGCCATGACGAGCGCCTATTCCGCCTACCTCATGAAGCGGCAATATCCCTTCTATGTGCTGTTTTTGGACGTCCCGCCCGAGACGGTGGACGTGAACGTGCACCCCAACAAGGCAGACGTGCGCTTTGCGGATAACCGCATCATCTACGGGAGCGTCCTTTCCGTGGTCTCTGCGGTGCTCGACGGCAATTCCACCGCCCTCGAATACGTTGCGCCTTCCGCCTTGGAGAAGCCCGTTGCGCCCTCTTCTACGGGCCCCACTTTGGGCTCCGCTTTGGGTTCCGCGCCCCCGCTTTCCCCCAAAAAAGAGGGCGGAATGAGCGTTTCGGAGGCGAAAAAACAGCTCTCCTTCGCCGTGCCTTCGCATATCGGCAAGACGCCCGCGCCGCGCTTCTTCGAAGAAGAGCCCAAGACCAGCCTCGAAGTCCGTGCGCCCACGGGGGAGGAGGTCGATTGGTTCGAGGAAAACAGGCGCATGCTCCTCGAAAAGGACAAGGCGAAGCAGGAGCGCGTGGAGGTCTCTTCCCTCGAATACAAGGGCGAGCTCTTCCACACCTATCTGATCTACGAGGACGAGGGCGGGGACTGCGCCTACCTCATCGACCAGCATGCCGCGCACGAGCGGCTCAATTACGACAAATTGCAAAGACGGCTCGCCGAGCGCAAAGTGATTTCCCAGCCCATGCTCGCGCCGTTTGTGCTCGATCTGAGCCCCTCCGAGTTTCTCTTCCTCGAGAAGAATTTCCCCGCGCTCCGCGAGATCGGGTTTGAGGTGGAGGAATTCGGCGGCGAGAGCGTGAAGGTCTCCGCCGTTCCCTCCGACCTCGTCGGCATCGACCTCAACGCATTCTTTGCGGAGGTGCTCTCTTCAATGGAGACGCTGCGCGCCATCAAGCTCTCCGAGCTCATGAAGGACAAGCTCGCCTCCATGGCGTGCAAGGCCGCGGTGAAGGGAGGAGAACGCCTCACCGAGGAGGAGGCGAAGAGCCTGCTCGCCCGCATGCAGGGCGACATGGGGCTGAAGTGCCCGCACGGGCGGCCCGTCGCCGTGAAAGTGAAGAGGACGGAGCTCGAAAAGCTCTTCAAGCGCATCGTATGAAGCTCGTCGTCATCTGCGGCGCGACCGCAACGGGAAAGACGGCGCTCGCCGTCGAGTGCGCAAAGCGCATGGATGGGGAGGTCGTCTCCTGCGACGCGCTCCTCGTCTACCGCGGGCTGAATATCGGCACGGCAAAGCCCACGAAAGAGGAGAAGGAGGGCATTCCCCACCACCTCATCGACGTTGCGGAGCCCACCGAGAGCTTCTCGGTGAGCGACTTCGAAAGGCGCGCGCTGCCCATTGTCGAGGACATTCTCGTCCGCGGAAAGACGCCCATTCTTTGCGGCGGCACGGGATTTTATATGAACGCCGTTCTCTTTGAGAGCGGCTTCGGAAAGACGCCCGCAGACCCTTCCCTTCGCGAAAAGTACGAGAAGATCGCCGAGGAGGAGGGCGAGGAGGCGCTGCACAGCCTGCTTGCGAACGTCGACCCCGAGAGCGCCGCAAAGCTCCACCCGCACGACAGAAAGCGCGTTATCCGCGCGCTCGAAATTTATGCGCTCACGGGAACAAAGAAGAGCGACCAGCACGACGGAAGGATGCGTTACCCCTTCGAGGCGTTCGCCTTCGACTACCCGCGGGAGGAGCTGTATTCGCGCATCGAGGCGCGCGTGGAGGCGATGTTGAAGGCGGGGCTCGTGGAGGAAGTGCGCTCGCTTCTTTCTTCCGGGGTGCCCGAAAACGCGCAGTGCATACAGGGGATCGGGTACAAAGAAGTCGTCGAATTTTTGAAAAACGAAGTTAATTATAGTACTATGTCAGACATAATCAAGAAAAATACGCGCAATTATGCCAAGCGGCAGCTCACTTTCTTCAAAAAAATGCCGCATTTGCATTTGTTGGCGCCGCAAAGCGCCGCGCGCGCCGCAGAGGAGGTCTTACGCATTTATGAAGGCAATTGAAGTGATTTCTGCCGCCGAAAAGCGGTTACAAAAGGATTTCTCTCAAATCGAGGAGACGGCTCTGTATTTGCAGGAGAAAGTGCTCGCCGCTTTTCAGGAAGAGCGCATCGCCGTCCGCCATTTTGTTGGCACCAACGGCTACGGCTATGGGGACGAGGGGCGGGAGGCGCTCGCAAGGGTGTACGCGCGCGCCTTCGGGGCGGAGCGCGCCATCGTCTCTCCCGCGCTGCTCTCGGGCACGCATGCGCTCACGGTCGCCCTCTTCGGGGTGCTTCGCCCCTCGGAGAAGGTACTCGTTCTCACGGGTATGCCCTACGATACCATCCGCGGCGTGCTTTGGGGGAAGGGCAACGGCTCGCTCCTCGATTTCGGCGTGCAAACGGACGTCGTGGAGCTAAAGGAAAACGGCAAGCCCGACGAGGAAAAAATTCGCGCCGCCCTCCAAAACGGATATAAAATGGTATATATCCAGCGTTCGCGCGGGTACGAGCTGCGCGACGCCTTCACCGTGAAGGAAATTGCCGCCATATGCGAATTCGTGCGCGCGGCGGGGTTTACGGGCTGCATCTTTGTCGACAATTGCTACGGCGAATTTGTGGAGAAGGAGGAGCCCTCTTCCGTCGGGGCGGATCTCATTGCGGGGTCGCTCATCAAGAACGCGGGGGGCGGACTTGCGCCGACGGGCGGCTACATTGCGGGGAAGAAGTCCTTTGTCGAGCTCTGCGAAAATCGCCTCACCGCGCCCTCCGTGGGCGGAGAAGTCGGCTCGTATGCCTACGGCTACCAACCCTTCTTTCAAGGGCTGTTTCTCGCGCCGCACACCGTTTCGCAGGCGCTCAAGGGCAGCCTTCTCATCGGGGCGTGCATGGAAGCGCTCGGCTACGAGAATTTCCCCAAATTGGATACGCCCCTCGGGGACATCACGCGCGCGATACGTTTTCATAAGGAAGAGGAGCTGCTCGCATTCATTCGGGCGGTGCAGGAAGTTTCTCCCGTGGATAGTTACGTCCGCCCGGAGCCGTGGGATATGCCCGGGTACGACTGCAAGGTCGTGATGGCAGCGGGCACCTTTGTGGGCGGGGCGACCCTCGAGCTCTCTGCCGACGCGCCAATCCGCAAGCCGTACACCGCCTATTTCCAAGGCGGGCTCACCTACGAGCACTGCACAATTGCCTGCCGCGCCATTCTCGAAAAGCTCCTCGGCGAGTAAATTTTGTATTTTGAATACGCTCCAAGGCTCCGCAAAACGAAAGCGGAGCTTTTTTCGGAAAAAATTTCCTCCAAACGCTTGACAGCCCCCTCGGAAAGTGGTACCATGATGATATCAAAATGATATCACATTTCAGGAGGCAATTATGGAAAATACAGAATTGAAGGTCGCCGAGTTCGACAAGATCACAGAAAAGCCCGCACGCGAGAAGAGCGGGTGGGCAATGCTCTTCGTCGTCATCTTATGCTTTGCGGTCTCGATCGGCCTCATTGCTACGGGCTGCGTTCTCGTCGAGGAGGAGCCCGCGTTCGGCGCATTCATCGCGCTCGGGCTCTTGTGCTTCATCGCGTCGACTATTCTCATCGGCGGGTTTAAGCTCTTGCAACCCAACGAGGCTTACGTCTTGACGCTCTTCGGCAAATACCGCGGCACCATCAAGCGGGACGGCTTTTATTGGGTAAATCCCTTCTGCGCAGCGGTCAATCCCGCGCGCGGCATGGTGGGCGGGGTCGGAATTTCCCGCAAACTTTCCCTGAAGGCGATGACGCTCAACAACGACAAGCAGAAGGTCAACGACGAAGAGGGCAACCCCATCGAAATTTCCGTCGTCGTCATTTGGCGCATCACCAATACCGCCCGCGCCGTGTTCAACGTGGATAACTATATGGCGTATCTCTCCACGCAGTGCGACGCCGCCATTCGCCAAGTGGCGCGCCAGTACCCCTACGACGTTTCCTCCAACGGAGACGAGAAATCCCTCCGCGGCAGCGCGCAGGAGATCGCGGCGGTGCTTCGGGAAGAGCTGCAACAGCGCACCGTGATGGCGGGCATCGAGGTGTTGGAAGCGCGCATTTCCCACCTTGCATATGCGCCCGAGATCGCGGCGGCGATGCTCCAGCGCCAGCAGGCTTCCGCCATCATTGCGGCAAGGCAGAAGATCGTGGAAGGCGCTGTCTCCATGGTACAGATGGCGCTCGACAAGCTCTCCGCCGAACAGATCGTCGAGCTCGACGACGAGCGCAAGGCGCAGATGGTCTCCAACCTTCTCGTCGTCCTTTGCGGCAACCGCGACGCACAGCCCGTCGTGGGAACGGGTTCCATTTACTAAATACATATGGCAGATTTTTTCGAAAATGAAATCGTGCGGGCAGAGGGGCTGAAGAAAACCTTCTCCCTCTCCCGCAAACAGCAGAAATTGGAGAAAACGACGGTCTCGCGCAAGGTAGCGGTCGACGGGCTCTCCTTTTCGGCGTATCGCGGGGAGATCTACGGTCTGCTCGGCCCCAACGGCGCGGGCAAGACGACGACGCTCCGCATCCTCTCCACGCTCATCAAGGCGGACGAAGGGGACGCCTTCATCGCGGGGCGGTCCGTGAAAAAGGAGCCCGGGAAGGTGCGGGATGCCATCGGGTTTATGACGAGCGAATTGAAGCTCGAAAAGTTTTTTACGCCCGATTACCTCTTCGACTTCTTCGGCGCAATGCACGGCGTTCCCAAACAAACGCTCGAAAAGAGGAAGAAGGAGCTCTTCGGGCGGTTCGGCATCGACCGCTTTCAAGGCGTGCGCGTCGGAGACCTCTCCACGGGCATGCTGCAAAAAGTTTCGCTCGTCGTCGCCATCGTGCACGACCCCGAGGTCGTCATCTTCGACGAGCCGACCAACGGGTTAGACGTGCTCACGGCGAAGGTCGTCACCGACTTTCTTTTGGAGCTCAAATCCATGGGGAAGAGCATCCTTCTCTCCACGCACATCTTCTCCCTCGTCGAGAAGCTGTGCGACCGCGTGGGCGTCATCATCGACGGGAAGATGGTTGCGGAAGGGGACCTCAACGCTCTCTGCGGCGGGGGCTCGCTCGAGGACAAATTCTTTGAGATCTATCACGGGATCAAGGGAGAAGTGGTATGAAGCTCGCCTCTCTCATCAAAAAGGAATTTCATCGCTTTTTCCACGACCCGCGGCTGATCGTCACCGTTGTTCTCCCCGGGATCTTGCTCTATCTCATCTATTCCATTATGGGGTCGACGATCAACGCCGAAAGCGAGCCGCAAACATATAAGGTGTATGTGAGCGAGACCACGCCCGCCGTCGCCTTCATCGAGGCGTGTCTCGGGGAAACGGGGGACGGCATGACGGTGCTTCCCTTGGAGAACGAGGAGGCGGCAAAGGCGGAAGTGGAGAGCGGAGAAGCTGCGGCGATTCTCTATTTCTCGGAAAATTTCGGGGAGAGAGGGAGCAGCGTGCGCATTCTCTACAACGCCGCGGAGGAGGCAAGCTCGAGCTTTTACAGCCTTGCGGACGCCGCCCTTCAGGCGTATGGCATGCCGTTTGCGGTGCTACCCGAGAGCGTGACGAGCGCCGAGCAGATAGGCATCGGCATCTTTGCGGGGCTCCTTCCCTTCCTCGTTGTCACCTTCATTTTCAGCTCGTGCATGGGCGTGACCATCGAATCGGTCGCGGGGGAGAAGGAGCGCGGCACGCTCTCCACCATCCTTGCCACGTCTGCGCCGCGGTATCAAATTGCCCTCGGGAAGGTCGTTCCGCTCTCGTGCATCGCTGCCATCGGTGCGGCTTCGAGCTTCCTCGGCGTGGTCTTGTCCCTGCCCAAGCTCATGGGAATGTCCGTGGGCGACTTTGCGGGGGCGATGAGCTTTGGCGGGTACGTTTTGCTCTTTGTGCTCATTTTGAGCATAGTGCCGCTCATCATTTCGACGATCACGTCGGTCTCCGCCTACGCAAAGACGGTGAAGGAGGCAACGAGCTACACGAGCGTCATCATGATCCTCGTGATGGTCATCTCCATTTTGGGCGCGTTTGTGGGCAGAATGGGGGATTGGGTCGTGTGCATTCCCATCATCAACGCCGTGAACACGATGGGGCTCCTGTTCGAAGGGCAGATCGTCGTTTGGCAGTCTTTGGTGAGCGCCGCCCTCAACATAGCATATACCGCGCTGCTCGTTCTTCTCATGACGAAGATGCTCTCGAGCGAGCGCATCATGTTCGGAAAATAAGATAGATAGGGAGAAGGGCAATGGACGAATTTGCGGAGCTGTACTTTACGGGGGCGAATGCGGAAGGATATGCGAAATTCCGCCGCATCGTGCGCAATTTCTCGCTCGTCGGCGCGGCGTTTGCGCTCGTCGGCGCGGGGATCGCCTTCCTTGAAAACACAAGTATCGCCTTTCAGTTGCCCTTCTGCATTTTGGGCGTTCTCTTCGGCATTGCCGCGAATATCGTCCTTCTGTTCAAACGGCGGGCGTTCGGCACCTTTTTTGAGATGCAACGGGCGCAGAACGCGCTCGAACGGGAGGGGGAGCAAAGGGAGCGCGAGGAGCGGCTCGCGGAGGGCTTTTTGAAAACGCACCCTATACGCAAATTCTCCTCCGAGCTCATCAGCGCGGTATTCCGCTGTGCTTCCTTCCTTGTGCTCGGCGGGGCGTCCGTTCTCATCGGCACGGGAATTCTCTCGCAGGGCTGGCTCATTTTGGCGGTTCTCCTTTGCGTGGCGCTCTCCGTCGTGCCCGGCGTTTGGATCGCGTCGCGGGAGATGAAGGAGCGCGCCGCCTTCTACGCCCTTTCGGGGAAGGACATCGAGAGCGTCAAGCGCGAGCGCCTCGGGCTGTCGGAGAAGAAAATTTACTCCACCGCGGTGAACGCGAAGGGGGTTTCCGCCCTTCCCGACGCCGTAGAGCTCTTTCTGAAAGAGGATGTGGAGCGGGAGGATTTCCGCAGCGTTGCCCAAAAGAGCGGCATTCTCTCCTTCGTCGTCGGAATCGTCCTCGGGATCTCGCTCCTTTTGCCCATCCTGCTTGCGGGGGTGTGGGAGAAGATCGGAAGCACCGTGGTGTGGCTGCTGGCGGGTTCGGTGCTTCTCCTTGCGGGCGGCGCGCTCGCCGTGTTCGTTCTCCCGCTCGAGGGGAGGAAGAAGGAGATCTACCGCAGAAACCTCGAAAAGCTCACGTCGGGCGAGGCAGACGAACTGCGCGCGGCGTTGCAGAGCGCGTGGATCCGTTCCCAGTCGCGGGGAAATCTCATGTTCCTCCTTACGATCATCCTTGCCGTCGCGCTCGGCGTCATCTTGGGACTTGTGGGATATTTTCACGGGGAGGCGCTGCTTGCGGAAAGCCTCGGCACTTGCATTCTATGCTGCCTCATCCCCGCTGCCATCGTTTCGCTCATCATCTGGGCGGTCATGTACGCCCTGTACAGAAGGAAGGTCCGCCCCTTGGAGATGCGGCTGAAAACCCTTCGGGAGGAAGAACTGTGAAGGACGATAAAAAACAAATCCCGCTTCGGCTCTCTTCCACGCTGTACGGCGAGCTAATGCGCTGGGCGGAGGAGGATTTCCGCTCGCTCAACGGTCAGATAGAGTACCTCTTGACGGCGTGCGTGAGGAAGCGACGGGGGGGGATATACGGGAAAAATCCGCCCGACGAAGGGGGCGAAAATTAGTTTTTTGAAATTTTGCGAAGTACTATGCGTGACATAATAGAGGAATTCTATGCGACTTTCGGAGTTTGAACAGTCCTTTGAATTGAAGAAAGAGGTCCTTCGCCTCAAAAACGAAACAAAGCACACCTTTTTGGGACTTGCCTTTCTCGGCGGCTTTGTCTGCGCCATGCTTGCGCTCAATGTCTGCTTGCAATGCATCGGAGAGGAGAAACGTTACAATGCTTGGTTTTATGTGCTCATCTTTTCGCTCGTAGCCATCGCCATCGCCTTTGCCGTACTCGGGTGCGTCTTTTCGCGCCGCGGGCAGGGAAAGGGCAGGGAGCCCGTTTTTGTGCCCCGCATCTTCGGCGTTTGGCTGCTTCTCGCCGCGAAAGAGGCGGGCTTTCTTCCCTCCAAGCTCGAAAAGGACGGCGCGATCGTGCTCAAAGAGACCGTTCCCGCCACAAAAAACAAGCTCCTTTGGGTGGAGCTCGGCGGAGAGGATGTCTTTCGCTTGGATCTTACCGTTTGGGGCGGAGTGGACTTTTCCATCGCCTCCATGGCGGGCGTATTTCTCCTTGCCGCCGACCTCGACGAACGCAAACCCGCGCTTTTGAGCGCCTGCGTTTGTGCTAAGCAGAAGAATGAATTCGACGGAACATTGCCCCGCGGCGGGGAGATCTTTCTCCTCAAAAAGGGGAAGTGGACGTTTTCCGGAAGGGCCATTCGCCGCGACGTGCGCGCTTCGAGAAAATTTATGAAAAAGAGGGGGATCACTTTGGAATGACCGGAATTCAAATTGCACTTTTTTGCGGTATCGGCTTGTTTTTACTCTTGTGGGTGGGGGCGATCGTTGCCGTTATTTTCCGCACGTTGCGCTTAAAACACACCTATACCTACTCTGTGAAGGGACATAACGTCGTCGTGAGACTCGCCGCGAGAGGATGTTTTTTGCACGTCGACGGGGTACTCGAGGACCAATACGTCGCGCAGACCATTCGCGCCTTTACCCTTCGCAGCTACCTCGAAGGCGCTCAGCTCAAAGTGCATGTGTTCGTGCGCTTTCATGGGGCGGAGATCCACGCCTTTTACGACAACGCCGAGCTTCAACCCATTCAAATCGACTGAAATTCCAAAAATGTATAAAAGAAGAGCCCCGATCTGGGGCTCTTTCCTCATTTGATGGGAGCTTGTCGCACCAGCGTGTATCCCTTTTTGGGGTTTCTCCGGAAGAAATCGATTTTATTTCCGAACTTCATGTAGAGCACGAAGAGGACGATGGCAGCGGCGGAGACGCAGATGACGACGATCGCCCACGCGTCGAGGCTCTCCGACTTCACATGCGACCACAGCTCGTTGATGCGCTCGCTCGTGTCCGCGTCGAAGTAATTCATCACGGCGCAGCGCTGCATGACGTCGGCGGGGGAGAATTGGGTATACAGCTGGCGGCGCGTGCGCTGCTCCTCATCGGCAAAGATGCCGACGGGCGCTTCTTCCTCGTTGAAGAACCACGAGAGGTCGTAGAAATTCTCGTCCGTCTCTTCTTCCTCGTCCTCGACGCCGTAGAGGTAGTCGGTGTAGTCGAGCATTTCGTTCTCTTCGCCCGCGATGACGGAGGTGTAGCCGATAAAGTAGCTGTTGCGCTTGGCGCTCTCGGGCATGGACATAAAATTGACGAACGCCTGCGCCGCCTGCTTTGTGCCGCGCTCTTCGACGCCCTTCGTGAGCACCCAGCCGTCGAACCAAAGGTTGGAGCCCGATTCGGGGACGAAATATTCGAGATACACGTCGTTTTTCTCTTCCGCCTCGTCGAGGGCGTAGACCGCGTCGCCGCTCCACGCATAGTTGAGCCAAATTTTGCCGCTCACCATGTCCTGCTTGCCCGTATCCGTCTCGAAGCCGTAGATGTTTTCCTTCATGGCAAGAAGGGTCTCGCCGACTTCGTCCGTGTACTCTTCCGCGGTGCGGTTGAAGATGTCCGTGAGCGTCTTGTTGTAGCCGCTTTCCGCCTTGTCGAGGGCGAGGAGCTCGTCTTGGTAGGTGAGCCCGAGGGCGGCGAAGTAGGTATCGCGCACGTTGTCCTTCGCCGTAATTTTATTGGTAAATTTGTCGCTCGTGAACACACCCCAGCCGAGCTCTTCGAGGTCGTCGCGTTCGACGTGCTCGGGGTTGTAGACGAAGCCCGTCGTGCCCCACATGTAGCCCGCGGCGTATTCGCTCCACTTGTGCGTTTCCGTCTCTTCCTCCCGCGTCACGTTGACCGTGCCGTTTTCGAACACCCCCCGAATGTAGGGGGAAACATTGCGCACATAGTAGTTGTTGGGGTCGGTCTCGTCGAAAAAGCTCTCGTCGTAGGGCTCGATGCGATTCTCCGCGGCGAGCTTCATGATCATGTAGTCGGAGGGGCAGAGAAGGTCGTATTCGTTGCCGAGGACGATCTCGTTGTACATGTCCTCGTTGGTGCCGAAGGTCGCATATTCGACGCGGATGGAGGTGCCGTAAGTCTCTTCGTACCACTTTTCGAAGTCGTCCAAAATGCGGGGCGCGTCCTCCTCGGAGGGCTCGAGCCCCTCTTCGAGCATGGTGTCGTAGAGATAGGAGCCCTCGCCGCCGTTGTCGATGTATTCCTCCCAGCTGTACACGCGGAGGATGATCTCCGCATTTTTTCCGCCGCAGCCCGAGAGCGCGGTGAGGGAGGGGAGAAGGAGCAAAGAGGCGAGCGCGAGGGAGGGGATCCTCTTCTTGTTCATTTCGAGCCCTCCTTTTTCTTCCTGCCCGCGAGGTTGGAACAGACCACGAACAGCACGATGACGAGGAAGATGATGGTGGTAAGCGCCCAGAAGGAGGAGAGCGTCTCCGCCGTGTGCGCATTGCCGCGCATCGTCGCGTTGAACACATAGGTGGAGATGGTCTCGAACCCGTTCGGGCGGGTGTAGACGGTGACGATGTAGTCGTCGAGCGAGAGGGTAATGGCGAGCATGAAGCCCGAAATCACCCCGGGGATGATCTGCGGAAGCACCACCTTCCACAGCGCCTTGAAGGGGCTTGCGCCCAAATCGAGCGCGGCTTCGTACAGCGAGCCGTCCATCTGCTTGAGCTTGGGCATGACGGAGAGCACCACAAAGGGCGTGCATATGACCATATGACCGATGAGCATGGTGAAGTAGGACTTGCCGATGCCGACGGACACAAAGGTGATGGCGAGCGCAAGGGCGGTGACGATCTCCGCGTTGATGACGGGGATCTGCGAAGCGCCGTGGATGAGCGCCTTGGTGCGCTTCTTGCAATAGAACATGCCGAGCGCGCCGAGCGTCCCCAAGACGGTGGAAAGAAGCGCCGCAAGGAAGGCGAGAAGGAGGGTGTTGCCGATCATCTCGAGGATGACGGGGTCGGCAAACAGCTTCTCATAGTGCACGAAGGAGAAGGAGCCGCCTGTGCCGATGATGTCCGTCGAGAGGAAGGAGTACACCGCAAGCAAGAGGATGGGCGCGTAGAGGAGCAGAAGGATGAGCCCGATAAACGCGGCTTTCAAGCACTTTATCGCAATTTCCTTTCTCATAGATTTGCCCCCCGTACATTTTCTTCGGACTGAAATCCGCCCGTGAGCCACGTCGAGATGAACACGACGATGAGGAGGATGAGCGCGACCATCGAGCCCATGTGCCAATCGCTGCCGAAGTATTCATAGATAAATTTGCCGACGATGGTCACCATGGAGTTGCCGAGCATATCCGAGACGACGTAATTGGTCATGGAGGGGAGGAATACCATCGTCACTCCGCTCATGACGCCGGGCAGAGAGAGGGGAAGGGTGACGCGCATAAAGCCGTTGAACGCGCTTCCGCCGAGGTCGGCCGCCGCCTCATACAGGCTGCCGTCGATCTTCATGAGCGTCGTGTAGAGCGGCAAGATCATGAAGGGGAGGAAGTCGTACACCATGCCGAACACGGTGTTGAAGTAATTCGCCTCTCCGAGCAGCCCTATCCAGTTGAAGATCTCGCGGATGGCGTTCACGCGGAGCACGAAGTTGATCCACATGGGGACCACGAAGAGCATCAAAACGACGTGCTTTTGCTTCATCTTGCTCCGCGCGAGGATGTAGGCGACGGGGTAGGCGATGAGAAGGCACACCGCCGTCGTGATGAGCGCAATGACGATGGAGTACACGATGGTCGAGAGCTTCGTGGGGTCGGAGAAGAATTTCACGAAATTCCCGAATGAGAAGCCCATGTTTCGGTCGGTAAACGCATACACAAGGATGACGAGCATGGGCACGATGACGAAAAAGACGAGGAACACCGCATAGGGGATGCACAGCGTCTTGCGGGAGAAACGGAGCTTCATCTCTTCTTTTCCTCCGTATTCTTTAAGGTGAGCTTGATCTTTTCCTTGGGAATGACGATGGAGACGTAGTCGTTCTCATTCCACAGATCCTCGGTGGCAAAGACGAAATCTTCGTCCTCGTCGCTGTCGCCCGTTCGCACGATGACGCGGTAGTGGTCGCCCTTGTAGATGATGGAGATGATGTGCCCCGTGGTGCCGCCCGCGTCCTCGTCGTCGCTGATGGAGATGTCGTACAGCCCCACTTCGACCTTGACTTCGGTCCCCGTCAAATCGAGCTTTTCCCCCGAGGGAAGGACGAGATACTCCTCCTCGTCGATATGGCTCCCGGGGTAGAGCTGCGTGACGTCGCAGTCGAATTCGCCGCCCGCAAATTCCACCTTGTTCGCCTTGTTGATGACGCCGTCGAACACGTTGGTCGTGTACTTGGGCTTCATGAGGTGGATGCCGTCGGGGGCGATGTTCAGCCCGATGACCGCACCCGTTTCGCGGCTCTCGGTGCTCTGGACGACGACCTCGTACTTTCCCACCTGCACGGTGATCTCGTAGTGGATGCCCTTGAACACGACGGAGATGACCTCGCCCTTTAAGGCGCCCTTGTCGGGAGTAGTCATCTGTACGTCCTCGGGGCGGACGACCACATCCACGGGCTCGCCTTCGCCGAAGTCGTCTACGCAGTCGAAGGTCTTTCCGCAGAATTTCACCTTGCGCTTGCCGACGACGGTGCCATTGAAAATATTGCTCTCTCCGATGAAGTCGGCGACGAAGGTGTTCGAGGGCTCGTTGTAGATGCCCGTGGGGGTGCCGATCTGCTGGACGACGCCGTCCGACATGACGACGATGGTATCCGACATGGTGAGCGCCTCCTCCTGATCGTGCGTGACGTAGATGAAGGTGATGCCGAGGCGCCTATGCATCTCCTTGAGCTCGATCTGCATCTCCTTGCGCATTTTGAGGTCGAGCGCGCCGAGGGGCTCGTCGAGGAGCAAGATCTCGGGTTCGTTGACGACGGCGCGTGCGATGGCGACGCGCTGCTGCTGCCCGCCCGAGAGGGTGGAGACCGAGCGCTTCTCGAAGCCGTCGAGGTCGACGAGCGCGAGCGCCTTTTTCACCTTCTCCTCGATCTCCTTTTTGGAGAGTTTTTCCTTTTTGGTGTACTCTTCGCCCTTTTCGTTGCGGTAGGTGTTGAGGACGCGCTTGCATTTCAAGCCGAACGCGACGTTCTCAAAGACGTTGAGGTGGGGGAAGAGCGCGTAGCGCTGGAACACCGTGTTGACGGGGCGCTTGTTGGGCGGCAAGAGGGAAATATCCTTGCCGTTGAGAAGGATCTTGCCGCTGGTGGGAAGATCGAAGCCCGCGATCATGCGAAGGGTGGTCGTCTTTCCGCAGCCCGAGGGACCGAGAAAGGTGATGAATTCGCCCTTGTTCACATAGAAGCTCACATGATCGATGACGAGATTGTCGCCATAGTACTTGACGACGTCTTGAAGCTCGATGATATGTTCCGCCATATCTTTTCTCCTTGTATTTCACCTACCGCACAGTATGTGCGTGTTTTTCAAAAGTTGGGGGGCGTGGAGATCCAGAGAAATCTCGCCTTCGCCCTTCCGGTGTTCACGATGCAGTGCTGCTTGTCCGCCGTAAAATAGAAGCTCTCGCCCTTCTTCGCGGCATGCCGCTTTCCCGCCACTTCGATGGCGATCTTCCCCTCGAGCACATAGCCGAATTCTTCGCCCTCGTGGGGGAAGTCGGGAGGGGTCGCGGCGCCGCACTCGAGCTCGACGAGCACGGGCTCCATCATGTTTTTTTGCGCGTTGGGAATGACCCAATTCCAGAGCATGCCCTCCGAACGCTTTTCGATGTACTCCTCCTCGGAGAACACGATCTTTTCCTCGGTCTGCTCGCGGAAGAAGTCCGCGGGAGTGCTGCCGAGGGCGTTGAGAAGGTCGATAAGCGTTGCGATGGAGGGGCTGGTGAGGTCGTTCTCGAGCTGGGAGATATATCCCTTGGTGAGCTCGCAGCGGTCGGCGAGCTCCTCCTGCGTCAAATTTTTTTGCAGCCGCATTTCCTTCAGCTTTGCGCCGAGATTCATAAAAGCTCCTTTTGTTCAATAACGCTAAACTTTTTGTTCATTACGGTCAAACAAATGTTATATTAAACAAAAAGTTTAATATCAATAAACCGTAACGCAGAGAGTATAATATAAAGGTAGAAGAATGTCAACCGTTTCGCGGCGGTTTTTTGTTTTTTTCACGGAAAAATAAAAATCCCCGCCTGCGGAAAAACGCAGAGGGGAGGCGAATACGATGGGGGAGGGCATGAAAAAACGCCCGCTTATAATGCGGGCGCGTCTTTTCTTTTTTCAGGCGCCGACGGAAGCGAGCTTCTTGGCGAGCTTCGCCTTCTTGTTCGCGGCATTGTTCTTGTGAAGAATGCCCTTGCTCACGGCGGAGTCGATGGCGGAGACCGTCTCGGGATAGAGGGCGGTCGCCTTCTCCTTGTCTCCCTCGTTCACAGCGGCGAGGAACTTCTTGATCGTCGTTTTCAGGGCGGACTTGAGCGCCTTGTTTTCGCTCGTCTTTTTCTCGGTGACTAATACGCGCTTCTTGGCGGATTTGATGTTGGGCACGATAAAACTCCTTTGGATACTTTCTTGACTGACCGAAGCTATTTTAACATAAAATAAAGTGCTTGTAAACTGTTTTTGGCGCACTGTGCAAAAAAATTTCTCGAAAAAAGCGGAAAGGAGGTCTTTCTATGGAGAAAATTCCCCGCGTCGGCATCTTCGACAGCGGCATCGGCGGGCTCACCGTGCTTCACGCCTGCGTGCAGGCTCTTCCCCACGCGCAGTACTTCTACTTCGGAGACAATCTTCGCGCGCCCTACGGGAGCCGCGATAGGGGAGAGGTGACAAGGTTTGTGGAAGAGGGGCTTCGGGTTTTGGAGGGGGAGGGCGTCGACGCCGTGATCCTCGCCTGCAACACGGCGACCGCGCTCGCCGCGGAAAGAATGCGGGAAATTTTTCCCTTTCCCGTCCTCGGGATGGAGCCCGCCCTTCTTCCCGCCGCAAAGCGCTGTAAAAATGCGCTCGTTCTCGCCACGCCCGCCACGGCGGGGAGCGAGCGATTTTCTCTCCTTCTCAAGAGGGCGGGAGAGGACCGCTTCACGGTGTTTGCCCCGAGGGGGCTTGCCGCGGCGGTGGAGCGCGCCGCCTGCACAGGGGAGAGGATAGAGCTCGAAAAGCACCTGCCCGCGGGGACGTTCGACGGCGTCGTCCTCGGCTGCACCCATTACATCTATCTGAAGGAGGAGATCTCCGCGTTCTGTTCCTGCCCGTGTTTCGACGGCAACGAGGGGACGGTACGCCGACTTACAAATATTTTGCGAAGTCTTGACCGCCCCTCAAAACCACCCGTGACCCGCGGGGAATTTTCCGATAAAAAGGTCATTTTTCTTGGAAATTCGGCGGATTTTAACAAATTCATCTATAATACGAACAAACGTTTCCAATTCATTGAAAATTTTTTCATTTCGGGGGAAGAAAATGGCTAAAAGTGGTTGACTTGTCTGAAAGGAGGATGTATAATAGGACATGCAAAGAAGCGGAGAAGTGTCGCCGCTCGGGGTAGGAGCAATGTTTGGCGGAAGAGTCGACCATCAACTCGATGAAAAAATGAGAGTGCGGATCCCGCAGGTCTATCTCTCGGGGTTTCCCAAGGGGGAGCCTCTCTATTTCGTCCAGTATTCTCCCGAGTGCGTCACCATCATGTCGGAGTCGGTGAAGGACAGGAGGCTTGGCAGCTTCATGGACAGCGTTCCCTCCGACGAGGAATTCTTCGACGCGATGCGCGTCATCCTTTCCTCCGTCGTGCCTGTCGAGCAGGACACGCAGGGGAGGGCGAAGATCCCGAAGTACCTCCGCGAAATGGCGGGCCTGCAAAAGAACGTGACGACGCTCGGCGTCGGCGACTTCATCGAAATTTGGGATACCGAACGCTGGGAAGAGAAGTGCAAGCAACTTCCCATCCGGCAGGCGAACGCAACGTACTACGCGAGAAGGAAGCAAGCGAGCAATGAGTGAGTACCATTATCCCGTGATGCTCTCGGAGGTGCTCGAAGGGCTTGCTCTCCGCGAGAACGGGCTCTACTTCGACGGGACGATCGGGGGCGCAAATCACTCGTGCGCCATTCTCGAAGCGCAGCCCACGGCGAAGATCATCGGCACGGATAAGGACGACGAGGCCATCGCCGAGGCAAAGGAGAGGCTCGCTCCCTTCGAGGGAAGGTACGAGCTGCACCACACCGACTACAAAAACTACGCCGAGGTGCTCGGGGACCGAAGGTTGGACGGGTTCTTGCTCGACTTCGGCATTTCCTCCCATCAGATCGACGATCCCGCCCGCGGGTTCGCCTACCGCGCGAAGGAAGCCCCGCTCGACATGCGCATGGACAGGCGCTCCGTCTTTACCGCCTACGACGTGGTGAACGGCTATTCGGAGGAGGAGCTGCGCGAGATCATCCAAACGCTCGGCGAAGAGCCCTTCGCCTCCGCCATTGCAAGGAGCATCGTCCGCGAGCGGCAAAAGGCGCCCATCGGGACGTGCGGAGCCCTCAAAGATATCGTCGAAAACAGCATGCCGCCCAAATTCCGCTCGGCAAATTGTGCCGCCCGCACCTTCCAAGCCATCCGCATCGAGGTCAACGGCGAGCTCGAGGGGCTCGAGTCCTGTATCCGCGGGCTTATCGGCCGCCTCAATTTTGGCGGAAGGGCGTGCATCCTCACCTTCCATTCGTTGGAGGATAGAATTGTAAAGCAGGTGTTCCGCGACCTCGCAACGGCGTGCACCTGCCCCAAGAGCTTCCCCGTCTGCGTGTGCGGAAGGGTGAAGGAGCTGGAGATCATCACTCCCAAGCCGCTGGTGGCAACGGAGGAGGAATGCGAGATCAACTCCCGCAGTAAGAGCGCAAAGCTCCGCATTGCGGAAAAATTGTAGAATGAACGGACAAACCGTCGAATACATATAAGGAGAGGGACGATGGATACTTCTGCGATACTTGAGAGAACGCCGGACATCATGTCCGAAGAGGAACTTCGCCGCGCCGAAGCGGAACATCACCGCCGCGCGATGGAGCAATTTCTTAGGCTGCGCGGTGAGAGCGTAGATGGGCTCGGCGCCGAGCAGAAAACCGTCGGCGAGCTTTCCGCAGCCGCCGAGGCGGAAGCTGTGGCTTCGCCTGTTCAAACCACACCCGCGCCCACGGGAGCGAGCGCTGCCGAGCGCGTCGCAGAGTACAGCGCCCAGTACACGCCCGAGCCGCGCGGGGAGCTGTTTGCCAACGTGCGCTTCCGCGACGGTAAGCTCTATTTTAACGGCGTGCCCGAGGCTCCCGTTTCCTACGAAGCGCCCGCAGAATACGCGGCGCCCGCGGGGGAGGCTTCCGCGCTCTCCTCGCCGACGCTTTCCGCCGCGCCCGATACGGTGACGGACGAGGACATTCGCCCAACGCCCCGCACGATGGGCACGCTCATCCACCCCTCCGTGCAGACGGAAGAGGGGGAAGCGGCTGCGGTGCGCCCTTCGGAAAGGCTTTCCCGCCAAACCAAGCTCGTGCTTGCCGCCGTCGTGGCGTTTGTGCTCCTTGCCATCGCCGCCATCTGCATCTGCAGCGGCGTGCTCGGCTCCATCAATGCGGATATCGCCTCCTACAGGCTGCAGCTCGAGGAGCTTTCTTCGACCTCGCAGGCGCTTCGTTCCCAGATCGGGAGCATGATCGACCCCGCGAACGTCGATGAATACGCGCGGACCGTCCTTGGAATGATCCGCGGATAACGGGAGGGTTTCCCATCAAAAATCAATATTCTGTTTCGGTCCTACGAAAGAGGTTATTTGCCGTACTCATGGCGATAACCTTTCTTTTTTGTCTTTTTCTCGGTCGATTCTTCTACATACAGGTGATTTGGCGGGAACAGCTGCAATATCTCGCCCTCGACCAGTGGACGCGGGAGATCCCCGTGAACGCGGGGAGGGGGAACATCGTCGATCGGAACGGGGAGGTGCTCGCGGGCAATTCTCCCGCCTACACAGTTTATGCGCGCGCCAACGCGGTGAAGGAGAAGGAAGGGGCGGCGCTCGTCCTCTCGGAGGCGCTCTCCATGCCGTATGAAGAAGCCCTTTCCCGCCTCGCCGACCGCAGCCGCTCGGAGATCACCCTCGCAAAGCGGGTGCAAAAGAGCGTGGCAGAACGCATCGAGGGGGCGGGGATCTCGGGCGTATATTACGCGCGGGACGAAGGGCGGCTGTATCCCCACGGCGCGCTCGCGTGCCAGATCCTCGGCTTCACCTCGTATGACGGCGCGGGAACGACGGGCATCGAGGGCAAATATGAAGCGTACCTTGCGGGGACGCCGGGGGAAATTTTGCAGGAGACCGACCTTGTCGGCGTCGAGCTCGAGGGCTCGGCGGCAGCCTACCGACCCGCCATCGACGGACTCAATGTCCGCCTCACGCTCGACTACCGCATTCAGGCGCTCGCGGAGGACGTGATGGGGCGGGCGCTTTCCTCCTCCTCGGCGAAGGCGGCGCGCGCCGTCGTGCTCGATCCCACCGATTTCTCGGTGCTCGCCATGGTGAATTTGCCCTCCTACGACCTCAACGACATTCCGCGCGAGGATATTTCCGCGCTCAACGCGCTTACGCGAAACTCCGTCGTCTCGGACATCTACGAGCCGGGCTCGACCTTCAAAATCGTGACGGCGGCCGCCAACATCGAGGAAGGTCTGCGCGGAAACCCTTCCGCCATTCCCCTCGAGCACATTTATTCCTCCTCGCGCACCCGCTTGGTGGACGGCACGACCATCCGCTGCTGGTCCGACCACAAGAACGGAAAGCACTCCAACCAAACGCTCGCCGACGCGCTCAACAACAGCTGCAACCCCTGCTTCGTGGATATCGCCCTTGCGCTCGGGAAGGAGACCTTCTACTCCTACCTCGACGCCTTCCGCTTCGGGAGGGCGACGGGCATCGACTTTGCCGGGGAGGCCATCGGCATGCTTCTCCCTTCGAGCATCGTGCAAGATTGCGATCTCGCCCGCATCGGCTTCGGGCAGACCATCGCCGTTACCCCTCTGCAGCTCGCCTGTGCGGCGGCATCCGCGGTGAACGGCGGGCTGTACTATGCGCCCCGCCTCGTGCGGGAGCTGTACTCGGAGGACGGCGCGGTGCACGAGGAGATCCCCGCCAAGCTCCTCGGGAGGACGGTGAGCGAAGAGGCCTCCCGCATTCTCTCCACCATGCTCGAGGGCGTGGTGCGCGACGGGAGCGGGAAAAAGGCGTTCATCGAGGGCTTCCACGTCGCGGGGAAAACGGGCACGGCGCAAAAGTATGAAAACGGCGTCATCGCGCAGGGGAAATACGTCTCCTCGTTCGTGGGATATTTCCCCGCCTCTTCCCCCAAGTATTTGGCGCTCGTCATCCTCGACGAGCCGCAGGGGAGCTACTACGGAAGTACCGTCGCCGCGCCCTGTGCGAAGGAGATCTTCGAGGGCATCATAGAGATCGAGGGGCTGCGCCCCGTGGAGGAAACGATATGAAGCTATCCGAGCTTGCCGAAGAAAAAACGTGGGAACTGCACGGCGACGCGGAAATTTCGGGGCTGTGCACGGACAGCCGCGCGGCAGGGGAGGGAGACCTCTTCTTCTGCATCCGCGGGACGCATACGGACGCACACGCCTTTGCCGTGGACGCCGAGCGAAGGGGGGCTTGCGCCATCGTCTGCGAAGAACGGACCGAGACGGCGCTTCCTTACCTTCTCGTGCCCGACGCGCGCGACGCGCTCGCCCGCATTGCGGCGGCGTTTTTCGGGCACCCCGAGAGAAAGCTCACGCTCATCGGCGTGACGGGGACGAACGGAAAGACGACCGTCTGCCATATGCTCTACCGCATTTTTCTTTCCGCGGGAAAAAAGGCGGGGGTCATCGGGACGCTGGGCACCCGCTACGGGGAAATTTCCCTTCCGCCCTCGCTCACCACGCCCGATCCCGTCAATCTCTTCTCTCTTCTCTCGGACATGGTACGGGCAAATGTCGCCGTCGCCATCATGGAGGTCTCCGCCCATGCGCTCGCCCTTCGCAAGGTGCCGATCGTTTTCGACGCCGCCGTTTTCACCAATCTGACGCAGGACCACCTCGACTTTTTCCCCGATATGCACGCCTATGGGGAGGCGAAGAAGAAGCTGTTTTCGCCCGCGCACTGCCGCCTTGCCGTGCTCAATTCGGACGAGGCATTTTTT
Source organism: uncultured Clostridia bacterium (assembly GCA_947630365.1). Lineage (GTDB taxonomy): Bacteria > Bacillota > Clostridia > Christensenellales > Borkfalkiaceae > Gallimonas. Next base: position 5,925 of record CANRHI010000006.1, on the reverse strand, counting down.
GCGGAGCTCGCAAGAGAGGGCGCGCCCGCCGTGAGCTACGGGTTGGAGAGCCCCGCGGACTGCTTCGCCCTCGTCGAGCACATGGACGCGGACGGCTGCACCGCCCTTCTGAATCTCGAGGACGAGCTCGTCGAAGTTCGCCTTCGCCTCATCGGAAGGCACAACGTCTACAATGCGCTCGCGGCTGCGGCTGCCGCAAGGAGGCTCGGGGTCGGCGCGGGGGACATCGCGCGCGGGCTGAATGAGACGACGGTGGAGGGGAGGCTCGAGCGGGTGGGAAGCTACCGCGGCGCCGCGCTCTTCGTCGACTTCGCCCACACGCCGGACGGGCTGTTCCGCTCGCTGGAGGCCCTGCGCGAGCACTGCGAAGGGGAGCTTTTCCTCGTGTTCGGCTGCGGGGGAGACCGCGACCGCGCCAAGCGCCCCATCATGGGGGAGATCGCGGCGAAGGGGTGCGATTTTGCGGTGATCACTTCGGACAATCCCCGCTACGAGGAGCCCTGCGCCATCATTTCGGAGATCGAAGCGGGCTTTTCTCCCATCTCCAAGCGGTACGTCGCCATCGAGGAGCGGGAGCGCGCCATTTCCTATGCGCTCGGGCTCTTGCATGCGGGAGACGTCCTCCTTGTGGCGGGCAAGGGAGGGGAGACCACGCAGGAGATCATGGGAATAAAATACCGCTTCAACGACAAGGATATATTGCAAAGGCTCGCGGGAAAACACGATGCGTGATGTGATCTATGCCCTCTTACTCTCGTTTGCGCTCTCCTTTTTGGCGTGCGCGGCGCTCATCCCCGTTCTCAGAAGGCTGAAAGCGGGACAGAATATCCTCCAATATGTAAAGGAACACAAGGACAAGGGGGGAACGCCCACCATGGGCGGGCTCGCCTTTCTTCCTGCCGCCGCCCTTTCCGCCCTTCTTCTTTGCCGCGGCGCGGACAAGCCCTTCCTCGTTTCGATCGCCGTCGGGCTCGGGTTTCTCGCCGTGGGCTTTCTCGACGACCTTCTCAAAAAGCTCCGCGGGAAAAACCTCGGGCTTCGTCCCTACCAAAAGGTGTTTTTCCAGCTCGCGGTCTCGGTCATCGCCTCGGTGTATTGCTGCCTCAACGGGCTCACCGTTTTGTATCTCCCGTATACCCGCCTCGCCTTCGATATCGGCTGGTATATGCTGCCGCTCGGCGTCGTCGTGTACCTTGCGACGGTGAACAGCGTGAACCTCACCGATGGGTTGGATGGGCTCGCGGGGTCCACCTGCATGGTGTTCTTCGCCGCGACGGGCGTTCTTCTTTTCCTGCAAAACGGAGACGGGCAGCTCTCCCTCCTATGCTTTTGTCTCACGGGCGCGCTTGCCGCCTACCTCATCTTCAATACTTCCCGCGCGAGCGTGTTCATGGGGGATACGGGCTCCTTGTCCCTCGGGGGATTTGCCGCGAGCATCGCGCTTTTCTCGGGGAACGCACTCATTCTTTTGATTTCGGGCGCATGCTTTGTTCTTTCGAGCATATCCGTCATTGTACAAGTCGTATATTATAAAAAAACGGGCAGACGGGTATTTTTGATGGCGCCCATCCATCACCACTTTCAGGAGAAGGGCTTTCAGGAGGCGAAGATCGCCTATGCGTATGCCATCCTCACGGCGGTGCTGGGCATTTCGCTCTTCTTCCCGTTTGTCTGATCCCCGCAGGAGAAGCCGCAGGGGAGAAAGGAGAGACGCATGCTGTACAACAAACAGGTTTTCCTTGTGGCGGGGATGTCCCGCTCGGGGATCGCGGCGGGGGAATACCTTCTCTCGCGCGGGGCAAAGGTCTTTGTCTACGACGACGTAGACGACGGGAACGTCCGCGCCGCCATCACACGGCTCGAAGGGCTCGGGTGCGCTTCCGTCTCCAAAGAGGAGCTCCCGACCGCCTCCCAAAAGTGCGATGTCCTCGTCTTGAGCCCGGGCATCCCCGTCGACCATAGCCTTCCCGTCGCCTTCAAAAAGGCGGGCAAGCGCATCATCGGGGAGGCGGAGCTCGGCGCGCTCGAAATGAGGTGCCCGTGCGTCGCCGTGACGGGCACCAACGGAAAGACGACGACGGTCACCATGCTCGAGGGCATCTTGCGCACGTCGGGCATGAACGCCATCGCCTGCGGGAACGTGGGAAGGCCCATCACCTCGTGCCTCAAAGAGCTTGGAGAGGACGGGGTCGCCGTGGCGGAAATTTCCTCCTTCCAGCTCGAGACGCTCTCTTCCCTCCGCCCGCACGTCGCCGTCGTTCTCAACGTGACGGAGGACCACCTCAACCGCCACTACAACATGGAAAATTACATATACCTCAAGTCGCGGCTGCTCAAAAACAGCACGGAGAGCGAATTTGCGGTGCTCAATTACGACGACCCCGTCGTGCGCGGGTTTGCCGAAAAGACGAGAGCGAAGGTCGTGTGGTTTTCCTGCCGCGAACAGGTGGATGGGGGGACGCTCACGGACGGCTGGCTGTGCTATAAGGGCGAAGAAATCCTCAATGCCGAGGAGCTGCCCGTGGAGGGGGAGCACAACCGTTCGGACGCCCTCGCTGCCATCTGCGCCGCCCGCCTCATGGGCGCGGGAAACGCATCCATCGCCGCCGCCCTCAAGAGCTTCCGCGGGGTGAAGCACCGCATCGAGAAGATCGGCGAGCTTGGCGGGATCACCTTCATCGACGACTCCAAGGCGACCAACGTCGATTCGACGGTGAAGGCCATTCAGAGCGTGAAGGGGGAGAGCATTCTCCTCGTCGGCGGGAAGGACAAGGGGTATTCCTACGAGCCGCTCTTCGAGGCCGTGAAAAAATCGGGCGTGGCGCACGCCGTCATCTACGGCGAAAACGCCTTCCGCGTGCTCTCCGCCGCCCTAAAGTGCGGGTTTACCGCCGTCACCTTGTGCCGCCCCTTCGATATGGCGGTGCGCGTTGCCTACCTCACCGCACGGCGGGGGCAGAACGTGCTGCTTTCGCCCGCCTCCGCGAGCTTCGACGCCTTTTCGAGCTACGAGGAGCGCGGAAAGCGGTTTGCCGAGCTCTTCAAACAGCTGCGCGAGGAGGCCCGCCGCCCGCTTCCCGTGGAGGAGACAGGTGAAGCCGAATAAGCACGGGGATCTCCTTTTTCTCGCCGCCGTCGTGGCGCTCGCGGTGTATGGGGTCGTTTGCGTGTACTCGGCGAGCTGCTACAATGCCGAGGTGCAATTCGGGGACGCGCTCTATTTCGTAAAGAAGCAGGCGGTGGGGCTCGTCCTCGGCGTGGCGGCAATGGTCGCCGTCTCCTTCCTCCCCTACAAAAAGCTCAAAAAGACGGGCATTCCCGCGCTCGGGATCTCCCTTGTTCTCCTTGCGCTCGTGTTCGTGCCCGGGGTGGGGAGGAGCAATTACGGCGCGACCCGCTGGATCGGCGTCGGTCCCATCACCGTGCAGCCCTCCGAGATCGCAAAATACGGGCTCATTCTCTTCACGGCGGGGCGCTTTGCGAAGGACCCCGCGCGCATGCGGGGCTTTCGCGGCATTCTTCCCGTGCTCTTGGCGGGGCTTGCCATTTGCGTTCTCATCATGCTCGAGCCCAACATGTCGGTCACCATGTGCGTGGGGGCGATCATGGTGGGAATGATCTTTCTTTCTGGGGCGAAGGCGGGCGTGCTCGCGAGCATCTGCCTTCCCGCGCTCGTCGCCGTTCCCGCGCTCATTCTCGCCGAGCCGTACAGGCTGCAGCGGCTCTCCGCCTTTTTGGACCCGTGGGCTTCCCCCAAGGAGGAGGGGTACCAGCTCATCCAGTCCCTCTATGCGCTCGGGAACGGGGACTTTTTCGGCGTGGGCCTTTTCTCCTCGCGGCAAAAGTACCGTTTTTTGCCCTTTGCGGAGAGCGACTTCATCCTCTCCGTCATCGCCGAGGAGACGGGCTTTTTCGGCGTGCTTATTCTCTTTTTCGTCATCGGATTTGTCATCTACAGGGGATTTCGCATCGCAAATTCGTGCGAGGACTTCTACGGGTATATGCTCGTTTCGGGCATCATGCTCTCGTTCGCCGTGCAGTCCGCGCTCAATGCGCTCGTCGTGAGCGGCTGCATTCCGCCCACCGGGCTTCCTCTGCCGCTCATTTCGGCGGGAAACACTTCGCTCATCGTCACGATGGCGGGAATGGGCGTGGTCTATGGGGTATCGAGGCACAACGCAAGGGAGGTGAGTCATAGGATATACAGGTAAAATACGGGCGCCCGCTGTCACGGGTTTTTCCGTGTTTTTGCGAAATACACGAGGAGATAACCATGGACAAATTTATCATAGAAGGGGGGAGACGGCTCTTCGGGAGTATCCGGCTACAGTCCGCGAAGAATTCCGTTCTGCCCCTTTTTGCCGCGTCTGTGCTCACCGATCGGGAGGTGACCATTCGCGAGGTACCGGATATTGCAGACGTCCGCTGTATGGCGCGGATCTTGCGGGAGCTCGGGGCGAGCGTGCGCTTCGAGGAGGGGAACGCCGTGATCGACAGCTCCAACGCCTCCTCCCACCGCATTTCCTCCGCCCTCACCAAGGAGCTCCGCTCTTCCGTCTTTATGCTCGGCTCGCTTCTCACCCGCTTTCACCGCGCTGCCATCGCCTATCCCGGCGGGTGCGACATCGGGCTTCGGCCCATCGACTTGCACCTTTCCGCCCTCAAGCGATTGGGCGTGGACATCAGCGAGCGGGACGGATATATCCTGTGCGAGTGCGAACGGCTTCGCGGGGCGGAGCTCGTCCTCGACTTCCCGAGCGTGGGCGCAACGGAAAATATCATGCTCGCGGGGGTGAAGGCGGAGGGGACGACCGTCTTGCAGGGCGCCGCCAAGGAGCCCGAGATCGTCGACTTGCAATCGTTCCTGAACGCGATGGGCGCAAAGGTGAGCGGCGCGGGAACGGATACCGTCGTCATCCAAGGCGTTCCGTCGCTCGGCGGGGTCTCGTTTGCGCCGATGAAGGACCGCATCGAGGCGGGCACCTTCCTCATCGCCTGCGCCATTTGCGGCGGAGAAGTGGAGGTGAAGGGGGTCTCGGCGGAAAATATCGGTTTATTGATCCACAAATTGCGCGAAAACGGTTGCAAAATACATACAAAAAATGATAAAATAAGAATATCGAGCTACGGAAGGCTCAAATGCAACCGCCGCATCGAGACGATGCCCTTCCCCGGCTTTCCCACCGACCTGCAGGCGCAGATCGTCGCGCTCAATGCGATCTGCGAGGGCGGGGCGCTCATCGTCGAGAATTTGTTCGAGACGCGCTTCAAGTATGTGCCCGAGCTCTTGAAGATGGGCGCGGATATCGAAGTGCGCGGGCGGACAGCTTTTGTCCGCGGAAAGGCGGGGCTGCACGGCGCTTCCGTCACGGCGGGGGACCTTCGGGGCGGCGCGGCGCTTGTGCTCGCGGCGCTCGGCGCGGAGGGCGTTTCGGAAGTGAACGACCTCTCGCATATCGACAGGGGGTATTCCTCCTTCCGCGAAAAGCTCCTGTCCCTCGGGGCAAAGATCGAGCGCGTGTACGATTGAATCGGAGATGCCAATGAAATACAGAGCCATCATCACAACAGCCGTATCCTTTCTTCTGCTTCTCGCCGTCGTTGCGGCGGGCCTGAATGCGGTGTTCACCGTCACGCTCGTGGAGGCGGAATTCACCGTCTTTTCTCGCGACGGGGGCGAAGAGGAGATCGAGATCAAAAAGCGGCTGGACGAATTCAAGGGCGCAAGCTCGGTATTCACCGATATCGAGGAGCTCCGCGGCGTCGTAAACGAATATCCCTGCATGCGGGTCGAACTTCTTCAAAAGAAGTACCCCTCGACCTTCGAAGTGAAAATTTCCGAGCGGCGGGAGTGCTTTGCCTATGCGCGCTCGGCGGAGGCATATGCCATTTTCGACGAAGATGGGGTGTACCTCTACGAAAAGG
>CANRHI010000005.1 GCA_947630365.1 uncultured Clostridia bacterium | reverse complement strand
CTTTGTGGAGGGCTGCGCCGAGGGGCTCTATACTGCCGTCCTCAAGGAGGGGCTTCGCTCCCTTCTCATCCTTTCGCCGCCCGGGGAGGGGAAAACCACCCTCCTTCGCGACCTTGCACGTCTTGTCTCCCTGCGGACGAGCGCGAACGTTCTCGTCTGCGACGAGAGGGGGGAGCTCTCCGCGGGGGATCTGGGAAGTACGGCAGACGTCGTAAAATTTTCGGACAAGCTCACGGCGTTCACCGCGGGTATTCGCGCCCTTCGGCCCGAGCTCATCGTCACGGACGAGCTCCTCCCCGAGGACTATCCCGCCGTCCGCCGCGCTCTGCAGGGCGGCGTGTGCGTGTTCGCCTCCGCCCACCTCACCCGCTTTGAGGATGTTCCCGAGAAGCTCTTCTCCCGCTACGCCCTCCTCGACGGGCTCGGAAGGGTGGGGAGCATTCTCGACGAAGAGGGAAGAAATGTGGGTTAAAATTCTTCTTTCTCTTCTCGTCGTCGCCTTTTGCACGCTGATCGGGCACCTTGCCTCGGGCAAGAGCCGCGCAAGAAGGCGGTTCTTTTCTCAGCTCTTTTCGCTCAACGAGAAATTTTTGAGTGAGCTCGGCTATGCACGCCGACCGCTGCCCGACTTCCTCCGATCGGAGCCCAAGGAGGGGGAATTCGGAAAGCTCCTTTGCGCCGTGTGGGAGAAAAAGGAGTTTTCGAGCGAGCTTCTCTCCAAGGAGGAAAACGCCCTCGTTTCGGAATATCTCTCCATGCTCGGGAGGGGGGACGCGGGCTCGCAGAAGGGGTACTTCGCCGCACAAAAGCCCGCCCTCGAAGCGCTTCGCACCCAAAGCGAAAAGGAAGCGAAGGAGAAGAGCGACCTCTACCTCAAGCTCGGCGTGCTCGCGGGGCTCGCCATCGTCATTCTCATCGTATAACCGCCTATGGACATCTCCGTCATCTTCAAGCTCGCCGCGATCGGCATCGTCATCACCATCGTCTGCCAGCTCCTCAAGCGCTCGGACCGCGACGATATTTCCACGGTCGTCTCCATTGTGGGGCTCGTCATCGCGCTCTCCGTCGCCGTCACGATGATCGGCGACCTCTTCACGACCATCCAAACCATCTTCGGGGTGTACTGAAGTGGCGGTCCTTCAGCTCATCGGCATTGCCTTCGTCACGGCGGTCGCGGCGCTCCTCCTCAAGAGCACCAAGCCCGAGCTCGCCTTCGCCGTGACGGTCGCGGGGAGCGTCATTCTCCTTCTGTTCATTTTCGAGGTGTTCCGCGAGAGCGTGACCATCTTCAAGTCGATTGCCGACCAAACGGGCATCGACTCTTCGCTTGTGAAGGTGCTTCTCAAAATGGTCGGCATCGGGTATCTCGTCGAATTCAGCGCGGGCATTTTGAACGATTTCGGGCAGAGCTCGGTCGCAGACAAGCTCATCTTCTGCGGAAAAATTTTGGTGCTCATTCTCGCCGTGCCCATTTTGGAGAATGTGTTGGGGCTCATAAAGGAGCTGTTGAGGTACGTCGCATGAGGGCAAAAAAGAGGGGAATTGCAAAGTGGGCGGTCCTTGTGCTTGTCCTTTTGCTCCTTTTGCTCCTGCCGAAGGGGACCTCGGCGCATGCGGAGGAGCTCTCCGAGGAGGGGGAGAAGGCGATGCTTGGGCGCGTGGAGGAGCTTTTAAGCGCCCTCGACACAAAGGAGCTGCAAGAATATTTGAATTCGCTCTCCCTCGCGGAGGACATCTCCCTCAAAGACGTGCTCCTCGAGCTCATTACGGGGGACGTTTCGCTCGAATACGATTCTCTCGCTTCCGCCGTCATTTCCGTCGTTTGGCGGGAGGCGAGGAGCTTCCTTCCCGCCTTCGTCGTCATCCTCGCGGTCGCTCTTCTTTGCGGCGTTTTGAACACGCTGCAGAGCAACGTGATGCAGGGAAGCCTCTCGGAGATCGTCCACTTTGCCGCGTTCCTTGCGGTGGGGGCGACGGTGCTCGTCTGCCTCATCGGAGTGCTCGAGGCGGGCTTTTCCACCATCTCTTCCATGCAAAGGCAAATGCAGCTTGTGTACCCGCTCCTTCTCACCCTCATGGCGGCGAGCGGGGGAGCGGTCTCCGCGGGCATCTTCCGCCCGGCGGTAGCCTTTTTGAGCAGCGCGGTGTGCGAGCTCTTTACCGCCGTCGTGCTGCCCTCTTCCGTCGTCGTCATCGTGCTGGCGTTCGTGGGCTCCCTTTCGGACGACGTGCGCACGGAGAAGCTCGGCGCCCTCTTCAAGAGCGTGAATAAGTGGCTCATCGGATTTTCGCTTGCCATTTTCTCGCTCTTTCTCACCGTGCAGGGCATCACCGCGGCGCAGTACGACGGGCTCACTCTTCGGGCGGCGAAGTACGTCGTCTCGGGCTCGGTGCCCATCGTGGGGGGATTTCTCTCGGGCGGGTTGGAGCTCGTCGCCGCGGGGAGCATCCTCATCAAAAACGCCCTCGGCTCGTTTGCGGTGTTTCTGCTGTTTGGCACAATTCTCCGTCCCGCGCTCCTGTTTTGCGCCTTCCAGCTGTTTTTGCGGCTGTCGGCGGCGGCGACCGAGCCTGCGGGCGGGCGCATTTCGGGATTTCTATCCCGCTTGGCGTCGGACAGCGGCTTCTTCTTTGCCGCGCTGTTTTGCGTCGCCTTTTTGTACTTTCTCACGCTCATGCTCCTCATCTGTTCGACGGGGGCGATCTTTTGATGAAGGCGTACATTCTCGCCATTGCGGGCGCCGTGCTTCTCTCCGCCACACTTGCCGTGATCGCGCCGACGGGACGCATGGGGAAATTCGTGAAGGGGATGACAAAGCTCGTCCTTCTGTCCCTTCTCATCTCTCCCTTTTTCTCCCTTGCGCAAGGGAAGGGGTTTGTGTTCGAGAGCGCAAAGCTGGGGGAAGACGCGGCGTACATGGAAGAAAGCGCCCTCATCATGGACCGCGAGGATGCGCGCGTCGTGCAGCAAATTCTCGGGGAAAAATTCGGCGTTATCGCCGAAGCCGCCTTTGAGCGGGCAGAGGACTTCTCCCTGAAAAAAATTTGCGTGAAAATCACCGACCCCGGAATATACGGAGGGGACGAGCATATAGATATGTTAGCCGAAGCGAAGCGGGCGATCGAGGAGCGGTTCGGGTGCAAGGTGGAGGTCGCGCTATGAAGCTCAAGGAAATGTGGCAAAACAAGACCTTCCGCATAATTTTCCTCTCCGTCCTCGCGCTGCTGCTTCTCCTTTCCGTTTGGAAAGTGTTCTTTTCGGGGGAGGGGAAAACCACCTCGTACACACCGACGGAGAGGGAGGCTCGGCTTTCCGTCCTTCTCGGGGAGATCGACGGCGTGCAAAATGCGACCGTGATGATCTCCGAGGAGGAAGGCTCTGTAAAGGGCGCCGTCGTCGTCTTTTCGGGAGAGGACGGCATCTTGGTCCGAACGCGCATCATGGAGGCAGCCGCGCGCGCCCTCGGGCTCTCCACGCGAGATATCCTCGTATATCCCGCCCAATCGTAAATCTATGTAAGGAGATAAATTTATGTCGAACAAAAAGAAGATTGCCATCATGTCTACCCTCGTCTTGCTGCTTGCCGTGACTGCCGTCTTTAACTTCGTCCTCGCGGGGACGAGAGATACGGGCGTGCAGGGCGACGCAAGCGTCCGCGTGACCTACTTCACGACGTACCGCGACACGCGCAACACGACGCGCAGCGAGGAATTCGTCCAGCTCGACAGCATCATCGCGACGAATGCCACCGACTCCGCCGAGTACACGAGCGCTCTTCAGAGAAAGCAGGAGCTCGTCAAGCTCATGGAGGATGAACTCGTGATGGAATCCATCGTGAAAGCCATCGGTTTTTCGGACGCGGCGGTCACCATTACGGACGCAAACAACATCAATGTTTTCGTCAATTCCGATGAGCTCACCGAAGATCAGATCACGCGGATCTTCTACGCGCTCGAGATCGAGCACAACATTCGCAACGGAAACGTGATAATTATGCCTGTTTACGCAGAAAGTTGAGAAAAACAGTAGTAAATTCGGAAAATATGTGCTATAATGGAAGCCAAGGAGTAAGACTATGGCAAGCATTAAGTACAATCCGAACGGTCAAAAGGGGCGCATCACATACAATTCGGACATTGTGAGCGGGATCGTCGTGTTGAGCCTCAAGGAGACGGAGGGCATCGAGCTCGTTCCCTCGAAGAGCAAGGGCATCAAGCTGTGCTTCGAAAAGGAAGGCGTTTTCGTCGACATCTCCGTCATCGCGCACTACGGATATAAGGTCCCCGAGCTTGCGTTCCGCATTCAGCAGAACATCAAGCAGATGGTCGAATCCATGACGCGCTACAAGATCGCAAAGGTAGACGTGCATGTGCAGAGCGTCGTGTTCCCGCCCCTCGAGCAGCCCGCCCCTTCCAACGAAGGCAGCGGCGAGCCCCACGCAGAGGGCGAGGCAAAGAGCGCACCGCAAGGCGACATAAAGAAGTAAATGGGATCCCCCTTCCCTGCGGGAGGGGGAATTTTACGTTGGGTGAAACAATGAGAAGCGATGCAAGAGAAGCGGCTTTGAAGATCGTCTATGCCGAAAGCATTTCGGGGGAGAGCGAGCGGGCATTCCGCAGCGCGCTCTACCGCCACATGGAGCTCACCGAAGAGGAGGGGGAATTCGCCGAGGCTTTGATTTCCTGCGTGCGGGAACATGCCGAGGAGCTCGATTCCATCCTCTCGGAGAAGGTGCAGAATTTCGACGTGAAGCGCATTGTGGCGACGGACAAGGCGGCGATGCTCATCGCGCTCGCGGAGATCAAGTATTTCGACGATATCCCGCCCGTCGTCTCGGTGAGCGAGGCGGCGGCGCTCGCAAGGAAGTACTCCACTGAGCGCTCGGCGGACTTCGTAAACGGCGTGCTCGCGGGGGTCATCAACCAATGATCGTTCTCGACGGAAAAGCCTCGGCGGCAGCCATTCGCGCCGAAGTGAAGGCGCGCTCCGAGCGCTTTTTTTCTACCTATCGAAGAAGGGCGGCGCTCGCAGTTCTGCTCGTGGGTGACGACCCTGCTTCCGCCGTGTATGTGCGCAACAAACAGCGCGCCTTGGAGGAAGCGGGCATTTCGCTCTCCCTGCACCGTTTTCCGCAAGACGCGAGAGAGGAGGAGTTGGTCTCCTGCCTCGACGCGCTCGCGAAAGACGTGTCGATCGACGGTATTTTGGTGCAGTTGCCCCTTCCCAAACACCTGAATGAGGAGCGCATTCTCGCGCACATCCCCTCGGAAAAGGACGTGGACGGCTTTTCCGCCGCGCACATGGGGGCGCTGGCGCTCAAGAAAGAGGGGATCGTCCCCTGCACGCCCCTGGGCATCATGGAGCTTCTTCGCCGCTACAACATCCAAATTGCGGGCAAGCGCGCCGTCGTCGTCGGCAGGAGCAATATCGTGGGGCGGCCGATGGCGCTTCTCCTCTTGAATGCAGACGCCACGGTCACCGTCTGCCACTCCAAAACCGTGGACTTGAAGGCGGAGACCCTGCAGGCGGATATTCTCATCGCCGCCGTGGGAAAACCCAAATTCATCACGGGGGACATGGTGAAAGAGGGCGCCGTCGTCGTTGACGTCGGCATGGACCGCGACGAAAACGGGGCGCTGTGCGGAGATGTGGACTTTGCTTCGGTCAAGGAAAAGGCCGCCTACCTCACGCCCGTTCCCGGGGGAGTGGGCCCGATGACCGTCGCCATGCTTCTGCAAAATGTAATGGAGGCAGCCGAACGCGCCGAACGGAAATGAGAAGGGTAGAAAAAACGGAGCTCAACGCGGCTTCCATACAGGAGTTACAAAACATTGCGGGGGAGATGCGCGAGGAAATTCTTCGCACGGTGAGTGCGAACGGCGGGCATCTTTCCTCCAACTTGGGCACGGTGGAGCTTACGATCGCTTTGCACCGCGTCTTTTCTTTTCCCAAGGACAAAATTATTTTCGACGTCGGGCACCAGTGCTACACGCACAAGCTGCTCTCCGAGCGCGCGTCCGTCTTTCACACCCTGCGAAAAAGCGGGGGCATTTCGGGCTTCCCCAAGCGTTCGGAAAGCGAATACGACGCCTTCGATACGGGCCATGCGGGCACGGCGATCTCGGCGGCGCTCGGCATCGCTAAGGCGCGGGACCTGAAGGGGGAAAATTTCGAAGTGATCGCGCTCGTTGGCGACGGGTCCTTTCACAACGGGCTCATCTACGAGGCGCTCAACAACCTCCGCGGGCTGAATACGCGCATCCTTATACTCTTGAACGACAACGGGCTCTCCATTTCCCCGACGCACGGCGGTATGCACGACGCGCTCGAGGGCTTCAAGGCGGGAGAGGGCGACTTGCGCCTTTTCGAGCAGTATGGCGTGAAATACCTCGGCGGATGCGACGGAAACGACTTTACATCCCTTCTTCCCGCGCTCGAGGAGGCGAAGGAATGCCTGAAAACGCAGAGCGTCCTTCTGCACGTCGTCACCAAAAAGGGGAAGGGGTACGCCTTTGCCGAGGAGAGCCCGACGCAGACGCACGGCGTTGCCGCGGGCGGAACGCAGGAGAAAAAGGAATACGGCGCGGCGCTCGGCGAGGAGCTCATGCGTCTCGCGAAAGGGGACGGCCGTATTGCCGTCGTGACCGCCGCGATGACGGACGCACTGGGACTCAGACCCTTCTTCGAGGCATTCCCCGAGCGCAGTTTCGACGCGGGAATTTGCGAAGAGCACGCCTCGATTTTTGCCGCTGGGCTTGCCGCGGGGGGCTATAAGCCGTACTATGCCATCTATTCGACCTTTTTGCAGCGCGCCTTTGATGAAATTGTTCACGACATCTGCGCGCAGAATTTGCCCGTGACGCTTTGCATCGACCGCGCGGGCGCCGTAGGGGAGGACGGACAGACCCACCAAGGCGTGTTCGATCTTTCCTACCTTTCCCTCATCCCCAACCTTACCATCGGCATTCCCGCCGACATTTCCCAGTTTCGCGCCATGCTCGAATTGAGCGCAAAATACGATGCGCCCTTCGCCATTCGCTACCCGCGCTTAGGCACGGAGGGGAGAAAAAGGGCGGTCGAAATCGGGAAATTCGAGATTCTACATAGTACTATGTCAGACATAACTATCCTCGCTGCCGGCGAGCGTTGCGTTCGCATCGCCGAGGAGGGAGTAAAGCAAGCGAGGGCGTGCGGAGCGGACGCGACGCTTATCAACGCCTGCTTTGTAAAACCGCTCGACGAAGAGCTGCTTTCCACTCTAAAGTCGAAGTATATCCTCACGATGGAGGACGGCGCCCTCATCGGTGGCCTTGGCGACGCGGTGCGCCGCTTCTACAAAGAGAGCGGGAAAACCGTTCTCTCCCTCGGCTATCCGGACGCCTTTGTCCCGCACGGGGATATCTCCTCCCAGCTGAAAGGAGCGGGGCTCACCGCCGAACACGCCGCCGAGCTTGTGGTGAAGTATGCGCGCGGATAAATTCTTTGCGGAAAAATTCGGGTCGCGCACCAAGGCGCAATATGCCCTCCTCGAGGGGAAGGTACTGCGCGACGGCGTTCCGCTCTCTCCCGACGACGAGGTGAAGGAGGGGGAAGATTTCACCTTTTTGGATGGGGAACGCTTCGTCTCGCGCGGCGGCGACAAGCTTGAAAGGGGGCTTTCTTCTTTTTTTGAGAGCGTGGAAGGGTGCACGGTCTGCGACCTCGGGTCGAGCACGGGCGGGTTTTGCGACTGCCTTTTACAGCGCGGCGCCGCCAAAGTTTACTGCGTGGACGTGGGGCAAAGCCAGCTCGCGCCCTCCCTTTGCGCCGATCCCCGCGTCGTCGTCATGGACGGCACCAACGCGCGCTATCTCACGGCGGCGAGCTTCGGGAACCGCGTCGACGTCGTGACCGCAGATTTGAGTTTCATCTCGCTTAAGCTCGTGCTCCCCGCGATCTCGGAGATTTTGGGGGAGGGAGGAAGGGCATTTCTCCTCTTCAAGCCCCAATTCGAGTGCGGAGGAAGGATCGGGAAGAGCGGCATTTTGCCCGTTTCCCGCCACGCGGAGCTGCTCAAAGATTTCTTCGCCGAATGCGAACGATACTCTCTCGCCCCGCAAAACATCGTCCCCGCACCCATCCGCCCCAAAAAGAATGTGGAATACATGGTTTTCCTTCAAAAGGGGGGAAGGTCGGTCGGCGCCGCCGAGCTCCTGTCGCGTATAAAAAATTTTTGAGTGCGCGGCAAATTTTATGAAAATATACTTGCAAAAATGTATAAAAGCGTTTATAATAGAGGACGCATGAAAATCGGCATCTATTTTCATAGAGAAAAGGACGCCGCCGCCGCGGCAGAGCGGCTGCTCTGCATTCTGCGGGAAGCTGGCGCCGACGCCAAGCTCTTTCGAAGCGAGGAGGAAATTTCGGGCGTAGACCGCCTTATCGTGCTCGGAGGGGACGGAACGGTGCTCCGTGCAGCGCGTCGCGCGGCGGGAGAGCGCATTCCGCTCTTCGGCGTCAACTTCGGGCATCTCGGCTTTTTGACGGAATTCGGCCGCGAAGAGATCGAAGAGGCTGCCGCCTTCGCCCTCGGGGAGACCGAAGTTTCCGAGCGCTCTATGCTCGAAGTCGATTTCGGGGGAAGGCTCACAAGGTGCCTCAACGAGTGCGCCCTGCTTCGCCCCGTCGCCGTGGATAAGGACGACCGTCCCGCCGAAATCGAGGCGAGCATCAACGGGAGCGGCGCGGCGAAATTCCTTACGGACGGGCTCATCGTGGCGACGCCGACGGGTTCTACGGCGCATTCGCTCTCCGCAGGGGGGAGCATCATGACGCCCGGCTGCGCGACCTTCATGCTCACTCCCGTCTGCGCGTGCTCCATGCGCGCAAGGCCCATCGCCTACCCGGACAGCGCGGAGCTCTCTCTTCGCCTTCCCGCGGGGCAGACGCTGCTTCTCTATGGGGACGGAAGGTTTCTCGGCGAGGTGAAGGAGGGGGAGGTCATAAAAATTCGCCGCTCACGCCTTTCGGCGCGCTTCTTGACGAGGAGCCGCGCGGAATGCCTTCTCCGCATCGCGGAAAAGATCAACTAAACAGGAAAAAATACAAGGAAGTCAGGAATAGAGACATGCTTCGCAACGCAAGACACAACAAGATCCTCGAGATCATCGAGGAGCAAGAGATCGAGACGCAAGAGGAGCTGTGTGAGCAGCTCGCGGCATGCAACTTCACGGTGACGCAGGCGACCGTTTCGCGCGACATCAAGGAGCTCCATCTCTTTAAGGTAAAGGGGACGAACAAGCGCTTCCGCTATGCCTCCATGAGCGAGAACGAAAACGGCATCTCGGACAAGATGCGCGCGCTCTTTCAGGCGTGCGTGCTCACCATTCGGGCGGTCGGGAATCTCATCGTCATCAAGACGTTGAACGGCAACGGCTCGAACGCGGGCGTCGTCATCGACCGCCTCGAGTACCACGAAGTCGTCGGCTGCATCTCGGGAGACGACACGGTGTTCATCTGCTGCGGCTCCGCCGACGAAGCGCGCACCGTGTGCGACCGTCTCAACGCCATCGTAAAGGGTTGATATGTTAAAAGGTCTCTCCATCCGCAACGTCGCGCTCATCGAGCGCGCGGAGCTCGAATTCTCCGCAGGGCTCAACGTCCTCTCGGGGGAGACGGGCGCGGGGAAATCGGTCATTTTGGACTGTATCGACTTTGTGCTCGGCGCGAAGGCGGATAAGAGAATGATCCGCTACGGCGCGGAGGAATGCCTCGTTTGCGCCGAATTCACGGCGGAGAGCAAAGCCGTGCAGGAGGTCCTCTCCGAGCTGGACATTCCCGCAGACGATACGCTCGTCGTGACAAGAAAATTGACAGCGGACGGGAGGGGAAGCCTTCGGCTCAACGGCTGCCCCGTCACCGTGAGCTCGCTTCGCCGCGTGACCTCGCTCCTCGTGGACGTCCACGGGCAGAGCGAGCATTTCTTTTTACTCAAGGAGAGCAACCAGCTGCGCCTGCTCGATTCCATCGCGGGGGAGAAGGTCGCCCTTTGCAAGGAGGAAGTGCGAACGCTTCTTGCAAGGCGGAAGGAAATTTTGTCCGAACTTTCTCTTCTCGGCGGCGACGAAGGGGAGCGGGAGAGGAAATTGGATATTCTCCGCTACCAGATCGACGAGCTCACCCGCGCCGACCTCAAGGCGGGGGAGGAGGAAACGCTTCTTTCTCTCCGCGAAAAATTCCGCAATGCGGAGCGCATAATCGACGGGCTCTCGGCGGCGCACGGCGCCATCGCGGGGGACGGCGGCTCCTCGGACGGGGTGAATTCCGCCCTTCGCTCCCTTCGCGCCATTTCACGCTATGGGGAGGAGTACGACGACATCTCCGAGCGGCTCGAAAACGTCTCCGCGGAGCTTGAGGATCTCGGCGAGACCATCGACAGCCTTCTTTCCGACCTTTCGACGGACGAAAGGGAGCGCGAGAAAGTGGAAACGCGGCTCGACGAGATCCGTACCCTCAAGAAAAAATACGGCGGCTCGGTGGAGAGCGCTATCGAATTTTTGCAGAAGGCGCAGGAAGAATGCGAGCTGCTTGAAAACAGCGCGGAGCGCTGCGAGATGTTAAAGGACGAGCTTACGAAGGTAGAGGATCGCCTCTTTGCGGCGTGCGTGCGACTGACCGACGAGAGGAAGAAGGCGGCAGAGGGCTTTTCCCGTCGCGTGCAGGGGGAGCTCACCACGCTCGGCATCGGCGCGGCGAAATTCGAGATCGACTTCGGAGGGTATTCGAGAGAGGACATCCCTTCCGCCACATCGGAGGGGCTGGGCACGGTCGCCTTTCTCTTCTCCGCCAACGCGGGCGAGCCCCTAAAGGAGCTCGGAAAGATCATCAGCGGGGGCGAAATGAGCCGCTTCATGCTGGCGGTGAAGGCGCAGCTTTCCTCCCTCGGGGAGATCGGAACGTACCTCTTCGACGAGATCGACGCCGGCATCGGGGGCGCCACCGCGCGGGTGGTCGCGGAAAAGTTTGCCTGCATCGCCAAAAATGTGCAGATCATCGCCGTTTCCCATTTGGCGCAGATCGCGTCGTTCGCGGATCGGCAATTCTTCATCCAAAAGCAGGAGGAAGCGGGCCGCACCTTCACACGCATCTTCCCCTTGAAAGAGGAGGAGCGGATAGGGGAGCTCGCGCGGCTCATCGGCGACAGCTCGAGCGAGCACGCAAAAAAACACGCGGAGGAGCTGCTCGCCTCTGCGAATGTTTACAAAAACTCCCATACGGGCGGTTGAACGGTTTTCGCATAGAAATTCGGCGGCTTACGCAAATTACCTTTCGGGACAACGGAGGTTTTCATGCGTAAGCTGTTTTTTTATATTGCCGCGGGTGCGGCGGCGCTCGCCCTTGTCGGCGGGCTCCCGGGCGGAGAGAGCGCCTTGGCCGCCGAGAAGGAGTACTATATCGGAGGGATGACGGCGGGATTTACCCTCTCGGCGGGGGGAACGGAGGTCATCGGGCTCACAGAGGTCTCTTCGGCGGACGGCGTGTACCGCCCCGCGGAGGAGGCGGGCGTGCGCGTCGGCGATACCATTCTTGCGGCGGATGGGATCCGTATCAAGACCATTGGAGACCTAAACGCCGCGCTCGAGAGGGGGAACGGAAAGGAGACTGCCTTTACCGTTCGCCGCGGCGGGGAAAACGCGGAGGTCAAAATTACTCCTCGGAAGGACAAAAAGACGGGCAAATTCAAAATCGGCGTGCTCATCCGGGACACCCTCTCGGGGTTGGGCACGGTGACATACATTTGTAAGGATGACCTGCGCTTCGGAGCGCTCGGGCACGCGGTGTGCGACGAAAACGGCGCGCTCGAAATTTCCGACCCCAAAGTGTACCTTTGCAGCATCATCGGAGTGAATAGGGGCAAACGCGGTAGAGCGGGGGAACTGCGCGGGCTCTTCCTCAACGATAAACCCATTGCAACGGCAGAGGTCGCCTGCGAAACGGGGCTGTACGGCACCTTCGGGGAGTACGACTTCTCCCGCTGTGAGACGGTGCAAGCCGCGCCCGTCTCCGAAGCGACCATCGGGAAGGCGGTCATCTACTCGACCATCGACGGCACCTGCCCGCAAAAATACGAGGTGAGCATCGCCAAGGTGGACGCGGACAACCGCGACAACAAGAATTTCGTCATCAAGGTGACGGACGAGCGGCTCATCGAGGAGACGGGCGGCATCGTGCAGGGGATGAGCGGCAGCCCCATCCTCCAAAACGGGAAACTCATCGGGGCAGTCACGCACGTCTTTTTGAACGACCCGACGCGGGGATACGGCATCGCCATCGAGCACATGCTCGAAAAATAGAGAATAAGCGCGAAACGGGGCTCATACACTGAAGTATGGACCCCTTTTTTTATGCGCGGGATACGCTCTCCCGCGCCCTTTCGCGTAAGAAAACGCTCGTCTTTTTGGCGGTGTTCTTCCTCGTTTCGGCGGTTCTCGGCATGTGTTTCGTGAAAAACTACGCCATGTACGAATACCACCTCAACGCCTGCAACCGCTATTTGGACCGCGTGTGTTATGCCGATCGGAGCGTTGCCCTCATCTTTTTGGAACGGCTCGCGGGGCACCTCATATTGCTTCTTCTCCTCCTTCTCGGAGGGATCCACATCGCGCTCGTGCCCGTCTCCTTCGGCGTTCTGTTTTTCCGAGCGTACACCTTCGGCGGAAGTCTCGTCGTGTTCTTTTCCGCCTACGGGCTCTCCGTACTCCCCGTGGTGCTCGTCTTGTACCTTCCCATCCACCTCTTGCTCGACGCCGTATTTCTTGCCGCGCTCTCGCTCTCGATGGGGAGGTGCCGCTGCTTCGCCCCGTGCCGCGAAGAAATTTTCTGCCTGCTGTTCGACCTTTTCACTTTACTTCTTGCCGTCGCTGCGGCGCTGTTTGCGGAGGCGCTACTGCTTCTCGCCCTCTTTCACCCGATAGGAAATATTTTGTAGGAGTGAAAGCACACGGCATGCACATACTGTAGGCATGAAAAAGTTTTTTTGGAAAATCACTTCCGCGCTTGCGGCGGCAACGCTTCTCCTCGGCGGGGGAATGCGCCCGGTTGCGGCGGAAAACCCCACCTACAAGGCGGCGTATGTGTGCGACGCGGCGACGGGAACGGTGACCTTCGAGAAGGACGCCGAAAAACACCTTCCGATTGCGAGCATGTGCAAGATCATGACCCTTCTTCTTACCTTCGAAGCGGCGGATCGCGGCGAGCTCTCCTACGAGGAAGAGGTCCCCGTGAGCGAAAACGCGGCGGGAATGGGGGGCTCGCAGGTATTTTTGGCGGCGGGGCTCTCGTATAAGGCGGAGGAGCTCATCAAAACCGTCATCGTGTGTTCGGCGAACGATTCGTGCGTGGCGCTTGCCGAACGCGTGACGGGCAGCGAGGAAGGCTTCATCGCTCGCATGAACGAGAGGGCGAAGGAGCTCGGCGCCGAAAATACCCTCTTTTCCAACTGCACGGGGCTCCCGCGCGACCCGCAATATTCCTGCGCGAAAGACGTCGCCCTCATGCTCCGCGCGCTCATTTCCCACGAGAAATACTTCGAATACGCGAGCATTCACACCGAGGATTTCGCCCACCCCGATGGGAGGACGACCCTCATCACCAACACCAATAAGCTGCTCCGCGCCTACAAGGGCTGCGACGGGGGAAAGACGGGCTTCACGAACGAAGCGGGTTTCT
This sequence comes from uncultured Clostridia bacterium, assembly GCA_947630365.1. Classification (GTDB taxonomy): domain Bacteria; phylum Bacillota; class Clostridia; order Christensenellales; family Borkfalkiaceae; genus Gallimonas. The sequence goes on along the minus strand of CANRHI010000005.1, from coordinate 29,626 downwards.
GCCTTGCGGCGACTGCAAAGCGGGATACGACCCGCCTCATCTGCGTCGTCATCGGCGAGGAGAGCTCCAAACAGCGCTTTGCGGATACCTCCCGCCTTCTCGACGAGACCTTCGCCTGCTACAGCGGAAAAACGCTCGTGGAAGGGGGAGCGCCTCTCGAAGTTACGGCAGCCGTCCGTGGCGGAAAGAAAAAGGAGATCGGCGTCGTCGCCGAGCACGACCTCACCGTCTTTTGCAAAAAGGGAGAGGAGAAGAGCTATTCGGTGGAATATGAGATAGACGAAGGGCTCAAGGCGCCCGTTTGCGCGGGGGAGAAGGTCGGTTGCGCGCGGGTATATAAGGAAGGCGTGGAGGTCGCCTCCGCGGCGCTTCTTGCGGGGGAGGATGCGGAAAAGATCGGCTACTTCGACGCCTACCGCGAAGCCGCCCGAAATTGGAACTGACGAAATGATTGCTTCCGACTTTCAAGAAAAGAGAAAGGGGAGATATGCAAAGTACTATGCGTGACATAGTACACAAGATAGGGCGAGAAAGAGCGGATTTTTCTCAAAATGTCCGCTTTTTTCTTGCCTTTTTTCGGAAATTGCATTATAATACTTTTGTATGAATGCCGCCGCTGTCATCCAACTGGTCGCCAGCTTTTTCGCCGTTGCTCTCGTGCTCACGCTGCACGAGTTTTCGCACGCGTTTGCGGCATACAAATGCGGAGATCCCACGCCGAAGTGGAAGGGAAGGCTTTCCCTGAATCCCTTGCGCCACTTCGATATCACGGGGCTTCTTTGCTTTACGCTCGTGGGATTCGGTTGGGCGAAGCCCGTTCAGATCGATCCCAACAACTTCAAAAAATATCGCACGGGGCTTGCCGTCACCGCGAGCGCGGGGATCGTGGTCAACTACTTTTCCGCCTTCCTCTTCTATCCGCTCTACCTCGTGGTCGTCTGTTACATGCCATTTGTGCCGGTCTTGAGCGACTTTCTCTACGATTTGACCTACTTTCTCTTCGCGTATTCGTTGAGTTTTTGCGTCTTTAACCTGCTGCCGCTCTATCCATTGGACGGCTTCCGCATCGTGGACGCGCTCAACCGAAGGAGGGGGCCCGTCTACCGCTTTTTGCGAGATTACGGGTATTGGGTGTTGATCGGTCTCATCGCGGAGAGCTTCATCTGCAACATCTTTGTGAACTATCTCGGCGTGGGGATAATGAGTAATTTCAACATTTTGGGCTGGGTGATGCGCTTTGCGACGGGCATTCTCGGGTATCCCATCTCGGCGCTTTGGGGGCTTGTGCCATGGTAAATCGCGACAATTTCGAGTCCGTCGTCGACTATACGACGGTTTTAAGCAACTTTTCGGGACCCTTGGACCTGCTTCTCTTCCTCATCAACAGGGAGGAGATCGAGATCAAGGATATCTTCGTATCTCAGGTGACCGAGCAATTCCTCGACTACATGAAAGGGCTCCCGTATATCGACGTAGACAAGGTGAGCGAATACCTTGCCATCGCTTCTTCCATCCTTCGCATCAAGGCCTACGACCTCGTTCCGAACGTCGAGCAGGACCCCGAACTGCAGGAGGAGATCGAGGCGGAAAAGGACGCGCTCGTGAAGGCGCTCTACGAGGAGTACAAGCTCATCAAGGAAGAGGTGCACAAGCTCAAGGAGCTTGAGACCATCGGCTACTTTTTCAAAGAGCCGGACGAGGGGGCATTCGAGACGCGCACCGTGTTCAACCTCGACAATGTGACGCTCGAAGGTATGATCGACGCCTTTTCCCGCCTCATGATCAAGCGGCAGGAGACGGAGAAGGAGGCGGAAGCGCGCGAGATCCCCAAAGACCGCTTCACCGTCGCCGAGAAGGTCACCTATATCCTCGAGGCGCTCGAGGAGGGCGGGGAGAAAACGTTCGAGGAGCTCTTCGAAGAGGATTGCTCCCGCCCCGAGATCGTTACGACCTTTCAGGCGATGCTCGAGCTATTGAAGTTGCAATATTTACGCGTTCGACAGGAGCAAGCATTCGGGGAGATCTGCATCTCGCTCAACCCCGAGCGGAAGGAGGAGGACCTTGGATCGATTGACGAATATCATTGAGGCAATACTTTTCGCCTCCGGGAGGAGCGTTCCCCTTGCCGAGCTGGGGGAAAAGCTCAACGCGACGAGCGGCGAGCTCAAAAAGGCGGTCGCCGAGCTTCGCCAAAAGTACGATGCGGAGAGCGGCATCCAGCTTCTCGAATTCAACAAAAAGCTGCAATTTGCGACCAATCCCGCGTATAAGGAGGAGGTCGCCTCCGTGCTCAATCCCATTCGCGAGAAGGAGCTCACGCGCACCATCCTCGAGACCATCGCCATCATCGCCTACAAGCAGCCCGTAACGAGGACGGAGATCGAAGTTATGCGCGGCGCGAACAGCAACTACGCCGTCGATACCCTCCTTCAGAACAAGCTCATCTACCCCTGTGGGAGGAAGGACGCCGTCGGCCGCCCCGTCCTCTTTGCCACGACCGACGATTTTTTGAAGCGCTTCAAGCTCAATTCCCTCGAGGACCTTCCCGATTACGACGCCTTAATGGAGCGCATCCGCAGCATGAATGCGGACGATCGGGACAGCTACCTCTACGCGCACGACGTGCTCGACGAAGCGGAGGAAAGCGGGGGCGCGGAGGAGCCCGAAAAAGAGGAGAAACCCGCCAAGGAGGGGGAAGGCGGCTACGAGATCCCCGACTTCTTGCGGGGGCTCGACGACCTCGACCTCGTCAAAATTTCCTGAGAGAAACTAATAATTTCGGAAAGTTCGCCCATATTACGGTTATGGGCGAATTTTTTGTATATTCTGCCTTCTTCGGGACGCTCCTTTTTTTCCTTCCCGTCTTTGTGTACTTTGACGGCTACCTCGACGTGCGGGAGAACAGGGTGTGGTTCGCTTTGAGCGCCTATAAATACCTGAAAATCATCGGCGGATACGGCCAGCTCGACGCGGGCGGCGCCGCCGTGCACCTCACGAAGAACACCGCCCTCTACATTCCCTTTGCGGACATGGCGAACATGCGCAAAAAGTTCGAGATCACCAAGGGCTTTCAGCTCTATATCTTTCATCAAATCGTCGAAGCGGGCGGCGCACAGAGCGTCTATGGTGTGCTCCTCGCGGCGTTCATCCAGTCGGTGAGCGGGGGAACGTTTGCCGTTCTCAAGACGAAACACCCCTTCCTCTCGCTCAAGAACAGCACCCTTCTCACCGATCGCACCGACCTGAAATTGAGCGTACACACGGCGGTCGTGTTCAACGGGTTTGTCCTGACGCTCGCCATCGTAAAAAAACTATTGGAGGCAATCATAAATTGGAAAAACAAAAAAAGATCGACAGCATTCTGGAAAAAACAGCACAGCAGCTCACAAGCATCATCGACGTGAACACAGTCATCGGCAAGCCCGTCTATTCGGCGAGCGGGGCGCAGATCATTCCCTTCACAAAGGTCACGATGGGCTACCTTTCGGGCGGGGGAGAATACGGCGAGGTGAAGGCGGTGAAGGACGACGAGTACTTTCCCTTTGCGGGCGGCGCGGGGACGGTGGTGAACATCAAGCCCGCGGGCTTCCTCATCGACGACGGGAAGGACTGCCGCGTGGTGCGGGTGACCGACGACCCCATCGACGGCGTCATCGAGAAGGCGGGCGAGCTCTTTTCCAAGCTCGTAAAAAAGAATGAAGATGAAGAGTAAGGTCCGTTTTCTCGTCTTTGCGCTCTTTTTGGCGGCTCTTATCGCCATTGTAACGCCATCGTTGCGCCCGTCCGCCGCGGAGAGGGGAAGGGCGGAATGCGCCGTGGAGGTCTCCTCCCGACGGATCTTGCACGAATGCAACGCGGAAACGCCTCTCCCCATGGCGAGCACGACGAAGATCCTCACCGCCATTCTCATCCTCGACGACTGCGACGTTTCCAAGGCGGTGACGATCCCGAAGGCCGCGGAGGGCGTCGAGGGATCGAGCGTGTATCTTCGCGCGGGGGAGACGTACACCGTGCTCGAGCTCTTGTATGGGCTCATGCTGCGTTCGGGGAACGATTGCGCCGTGACGCTCGCCCTTCATCACAGCGGAAGCATTGCGCGGTTTGCGCAGGCGATGAACGAGAAAGCGGCTCTTATCGGCGCGACGGACAGCTTCTTCGTAAACCCGCACGGGCTCCCCGACGAGCGCCACCATACCACGGCGCGCGACCTCGCGCTCATCGCCGCCTATGCGATGGAGAACGAGACCTTCCGCGAGATCGTCTCCTGCAAATACTTTGCGCCACGCGGCTGGAAAAATAAGAACAAGATGCTCGATCGCTACGAGGGCGCCATCGGCGTGAAAACGGGCTTCACCGCCGCGGCGGGGAGGTGCCTTGTCACCTGCGCCGAGAGAAACGGAATGCGGGTGGTGACCGTCGTCTTGAATTGCCCCGAGATGTATGAGAGGACAGAGGAGCTGCTCGACGAAGTGTTTTCCGCCTTTGCGCTCGCCCCGCTCTATCAGAGCGACGTGCCCTTCGAGGGCTTCCGCATCAAGGAGAACTTCTCCTACCCGCTCACGGCGGAAGAGCGAAGGGCGGTGCGCTACACGACGGACTGCAAGGACCCGCTTCCCGAAAAAAGCGGAGAAATTGCGGGACAAACCTCGGTATATCTTGCAAATAGCTTGCTTTTTTCGCAGAATTTGTATATAGTATAACTGCGGGCGCAAAGGGGCGCCCACAGGGAGTGCACCATGCGCATCAACAAATTTCTCGCGGCACAGGGGATCGCCTCACGGCGGGGAGCGGACGAGCTCATCGCAGCGGGGCGCATTTCCATCAACGGCAAGACGGCACAGGCAGGCGACGACGTGGGAGAGGGCGACGACGTCCGTTTCGACGGAAAGACGCTCTCCCATACCGTAAAATACGAATACTACCTTCTCAACAAGCCCAAGGGCTGCGTATGCACGGTGAAGGACGAAAAGGGGAGAAAGACGGTCTTGGAGCTCCTTCCCAAGGGCGCGGGGCACGTCGTCCCCGTCGGAAGATTGGACTACGACACCGAGGGGATGCTTATCCTCACCAACGACGGCGACCTTGCCTTCCGCCTCACCAACCCCAAAAACGAGATCCCCAAAACCTATCTCGTGCGCACGGAGGGAGCGGTCACTTCGGCGCAGCTCAACCGCCTCCGCGCGGGGGTGGAGATCGAAAAGGGCGTCGTCACCAAAAAATGCCGCATACAGGTGGTGGAAACGGACAAGGCGTACACCAAGCTGCATGTGGTCTTGACGGAAGGGAAGAACCGCGAGATCCGAAAAATGTTCGAGGCAGTGGGGGCGCACGTCGACTTTTTGAAACGGATAAAGATCGGCGACCTCACTCTTTCGGGGCTGGATCGGGGGGCGTGCAGAAAGCTCTCCGCCGAAGAAGTTTTCTACCTCAAAAATCTGTAAAACAGCAAACGCCGCCCGCCGGAGATCCGGCGGGCGGCGAAAAATTGCAAGGACTTAAAAGCTGCGAATGAGCCCGATGACTTTCCCGAGGATGGTCACGGAGGAAGGGTCGGGGGGAACGATGTCCGCCATTGCGGCGTTTTCGGGGTGCAAAATAATTTTCCCGTCGCGCTGGAAGAAGCGCTTCACCGTCGCCCCGTCGACAAACCCGTCGTTCACCATGGCGACGACGATATCGCCGTTTTCCGCCGTCTCCTGCCGCTTGACGACGATCTTATCCCCGTTGCAAATTCCCGCCTCGATCATGCTTTCGCCCTGAACGTTCAAGAGGAACAGATCCTCCCCGCGGAACTGTGCGCTGGGAAGGGGGAAATACCCCTCGTTCCGCTCGACGGCGAGGATGGGAACGCCCGCGTTCACCGTCCCGAGAAGGGGAGCGCGCACGCTTCCGCCCGCTCCGCCGCGCACGACGACGGCGCGCTTTTTGTTTTCGACCTTCTCGAGAAGGCCCTGCGCCTTCAGGCGGTTGATATAGTCATACGCCGTGGCGGTGGACTTGATATTCAGGTCCCTGCACATGTCCCGCACGGTGGGCGGGAAGCCGTTTTCGTCGATGTACCGATGAATGTATTCGAGCACGTTTTGGAGTTTACTTTGGTTGAGCATATCTCACCTCAAGCATAGTATAGCACATCTGTTGGGAAATTGCAAACATTTGTTTCATGATTTTCGGAAAAATTTTGCAAAAATTCTTGTCACACGCAAATTTCTGCGGTATAATAGGGGCATGGAACGGAAAATGTGCGTTTTGGATGAAGAAAAGGAGTGCGACGGCTGCATGGAGTGCGAGGTGTGCGACCTCGACCCCTCCAAGCCCTGCGACAATTGTGGCAAGTGTCTCGAGATCCGAGACTTCGCCACGATCAAGATCGACAAGATCTACACCGACCCCAAAGAGTATAAGGAGTAAGGATTTTCCCTGTGCGCTTCAGTGGCGCATTTCTATGCGGAAGGGGGCAAAGCGGGCAATGTGCTCGGTCGGGATCACGGCGGCGTAGAGAGCGCCGTCGTCTGTATATTCGACGGACTGTTCAAACAGAAAGGGGCGAAGGGCGGAGAAATCCGCCGTTTTTTCGTAGGGGACAAACAACTTCGCCAAAACGAACCGCTCCCGCAACGCCTCGAAGATCTTCCGCTTGAGCTCCTCGATGCCCTTTCCCGACTTCGCCGAAATGCAGACCGCGCCCCGCGGCAGGGAGGCGGTGGACGCAAGCCTGTCGCACTTGTTCATCACGGTGAGATAGGGGGAAGAAAAGCCCATCTCTTCGAGGGTATCGAGCGTGGTCTTTTGCTGCATCGCGAAGTCGTCCGAGGCGTCGCACACGATGAGCGCCAAATCGCAATAGAGGGCGCTCTCGAGGGTGGACTTGAACGCCTCGATGAGGTGATGGGGGAGGGAGCGCAGAAAACCCACGGTGTCGACGAGGAGGAAGGGGACGTTTTCGATCTCGAAGGCACGGGCGGTGGGGTCGAGCGTCGCGAAGAGGGCGTTCTTCACGAGCACATCCGCCCCCGTTAAGGCGTTGAAGAGGGTAGATTTGCCCGTATTCGTGTAGCCGACGAGGGCGACGGTGATCACGCGGTCGCGCTTTCTTCTCTCCGTGGTGCGGGAACGCCGCTCTTCCGTCTCCTTGAGCCGCGCCTCCAAAGCGCGAATGCGCGTCCGGATGTGCCGCCTGTCCGTCTCGAGTCGGGTCTCCCCGGGACCGCGCGTCCCGATGCCGCCACCGAGCCGCGAGAGCTCGCCGCCCTTCCCGCGCAGCCGCGGATAGAGGTATTTGAGCTGGGCAAGCTCGACTTGCAGCTTCCCTTCGCTCGACATGGCGCGCAGGGCGAAGATATCGAGGATGAGGGCGGTGCGGTCGATGACCTTCTTCCCGCCGAGCGCCTCCGAAATATTCTGCGACTGGGAGGGGGAGAGGTCGCCGTTGAAGAGGACGGTGACGTCGAGGTCCTCGATGCGCTCCTTGAGCTCGGCGAGCTTGCCCTTTCCGATGAAGGTCGCGGGGTCGACCTCGCGAACGATCTGCGAAATGCTCCCTGCATACTCCGCGCCCGCGCTCTCGATGAGGGAGAGGATCTCCCCATGAAGGGAGTCGTCCTCCTTCCCGAAGAGGGGCTGGATGACGTAGACGCGCTCTTTCTGCTCACTCATCGTCGTCATCCTTGTGAAGTTTCACTTTCCCCGCGACCGAGCGGCGGTGATCCTCGGTGATGGCGGCATAGTGGCGGCGCGTGGTGTTCACGTCCTTGTGCCCCAAAACGTCCGCAACGATGTAAATATCGCCCGTTTCGCGGTACAAATTGGTGCCGTAGGTCGAGCGCAGCTTGTGCGGCGTTATTTTTTTGAGAGGGGAGACGATGCGGGCGTACTTCTTCACCAAATTCTCGACGGCGCGAACCGTAATGCGGCGGTATTGCATGGAGAGGAAGAGGGCATGCTCGCCTTCGGGAACGCGCGGGTCGTCCTCCTTCTCGGCAATATAGGCGCCGAGCGCGTCGGCGACCTCTTCGGAAAAGTACAAAATGGCTTGATTGCCGCCTTTGCGCGTGACGACAAAGGAGCGCTCGGTGAAGTCGATGCTCTCGTCGTTGAGCCCGACGAGCTCGGAAATACGGATACCCGTTCCCAAAAAGAGCGTCAAAATGGCGGCGTCGCGAACGGCCGTCTTTTCGTTGTACTTCTGCGCGCGGCGGGAGAGCCCGTTTCCGCTCTCTGCCGTCTCGATAATTTCGGAGATCTCGTCTCCCTCGAGGCGGATGATCTCCTTCTCGTGGAGCTTGGGCGTCTGCACCTTGGCGGAATTGTTCACCTCGATGAGCCCCTTATTGAAGAAGTACTTGAAGAGGGAACGGACGGTGGAGAGCTTGCGGGCCTTGGCGCGCTCGTCGCAGGAGAGCCGTTTTCCGCGGAAGCGATAGTTGGAGAGGAAGGAGAGGAAGATCTCGATGTCGGTATCGGTAACGGAATCCAGATCTTCCAAGGTGATCTCCTGCGGCTGTTTGCCCCGAAATTTCTTCTGCGACAAAAAATAGAAGAAGATGCGAAGGTCGTAGGCGTAGTTGAGCCGCGTTAGCGTGCTCGTCCGCTGTTCGACGCCACGGAAAAAATCTTCGCAGAAAGGGGGAAGCTCCGAAAGAAGCTCCTCGATGCGGTCCATATTTTTGAAATTTCGCTCTTGATAAAAGTTGTCTGCATCGCCCATAGCCAAAAGTATATCACAAAGAGGGAGCGTTGTCAATTTTACGAAGAGTTAAAGGGGACTTTTTCGCAAAAAAATTTTTGGCAGTGAGGGGACGGGAGAATGAAAACGGGCAAAAAATGCGCTTCCGAAAAAATACCCACCGATGGGGAAGGGAAAATTTCGTCACTCGAACATAGAAAACTATTCGCAAAAGGCAATTACTTTTGCGAAAGCGCAAAGCGCGGTAGTTCTTTTCCGAAGCTCCACTGTTCTTTCCTTGTAATTCGGAAAAGACTATTCCGCAAAAAGAGTCTTTTGCGAATAGTTAGGCGGATATGTGTCTTTTCCCGAAACCTGTTAATCCGACTTCTCCGTTATATCAAAAGGGCATTCATGAGTTCACTTGCGGTGTGTGCCCCGAGTGTCTTTCACGCCGTTCTCGTCAATGGGCACTCCGCGCTTCTATGGAAGCGCGGATCAGTCCTGCTTATATGGTTACGTTGACTTATGACAATTACGCTCGAGATAAGCGAGGAAACATCATAGGCGAATTGCCGCCCGACCGTTCCTTGCACGTCTCGAAGCGTGATTGTCAGCTTTTTTTCAAGCGGCTTCGCCGTCACTTCCCCGACTGCAAAATTAAATATATCTGTACTGCCGAATATGGTTCGCACACTCACCGTGCGCATTATCATGTACTTCTTTTCGGATTGGTTTTTCATGACCTTATTCCGAAAGGAAAGAGCAAGCGCGGAAACCTTATTTATAGGTCGCCTACGTTGTCGCGTATTTGGGCGAACGCTCCTGCCGATGCCGATTGGCGCACCTTGCCTATCTGCACCGTTGATGCGACGCTCGTCGGTCCCGCTGTCGCTCGGTATTGCACGAAGTACTGTTCAAAAGACAGCGGTCGCGACGGCGGTGACGATACATTCATGCTCTTTTCCCGCGGCATCGGCGAGAGTGAGCTCATGCGCCTTTTCAATGGAAAGAATTACATCATCGACGGCCGCGAATATCCCGTGCCCCGTCAGATCTGGCAGCGTGAGATCTCCGCTTGTTACGGAGTTGATTTTCGTTATGTTGCGCCCGACCGTGACCCGTTTATCCGCGTCCGCGCTCGTAATGCTTTGACCGGTCGCTTCATTCCGTCCCGTGTTGTTCGTCGTTCGGTATATGCGCGCGAACGCGCCCGCGTTGCTCGTGACGCACACCCCGCGTATCAAGCCTACATTGCTTATTGGAGCGCAAAGAACGAGGAACACGAGCGGACGCGCCCGTGCGCATTTGACCGCATTCGTGCCCTTCCTGACGGAAAGTACAGAGCATATAAAGCCGCCGCGTTGGATTTTCTCAACGGTTGCGGTGATATAGTCCCGCCGCGTTCGTCGCAGACGGTTTTCGAGCACGCTCTTTGGCGTCGTGTGTATGGCTCAAAGTATGGTATTCCCGCCGTCATTTGCCGTGCCGCTTGTCATTATACGGCAAATGACACCGAAAAGCACCCTCACGGCTTTTCCGTGGTACCGTATGACCCCGAGTTAGACCCTCGGTGCCCGTTCAAATTGTAAAATTCGTCCGTGTGACGTTAAAAAAGGAGAAAACACATGACTTGGGATATTGTTTTGCAGTATCTCCCCGACGGGCTTTGTATTCTGCTTTGCCTTTTCGGTTGCCTGTGTAATTGGGTTCGCACAGGTAGCATGAAAAAAATGTTGCAGTCGCTTTGCCCGTCCACGCAACCTGTTGCCGCTCTCACTGAGCGCGTGACGGTGTTGGAACAGCGGCTTGACGCAATTCAAGCAGCTATTTCGTCGGCTCTTGGAGGTGATTATTCGAGTGAACACTGATTTTTCAAGTGGTGCGCTTCCTGCTGGCATTCAGACTTATGACGTGAATAATGTGACTGCGGACGCGGAAAGAAATTGGTTTGTCCGTCTTTTTACGGGTACGAGCGAAGCAGACAAACAGGATTTCAATCGCGCCGAAATGTCGGCGAATAATCAGTATCTTCGAGATCTCGCGCTGCAAAATAACGCAAACGCTTTTTCTCATAGTGAAGCGGCTCTTGCTCGCGATTTTAATGCGAGTGAAGCACAGAAACAGCGTGATTTTGAAGAGCGTATGAGTTCTACGGCATATCAAAGAGCAGTCGAGGACATGAAAATTGCTGGCATTAGTCCCGCGCTTCTTCTTGGTTCGCAAGGTGGAGCTTCTACGCCACAAGGCGTTTCGGCTTCGGCTTCTTCGGCTTCGGCTTCTTCGGCTCGCTCGGGCGGTTCGAATTATCATAATAAGGTTCAAGATAATTCGGCAATGTTGGTCGCCGCTTTTGCTGGTCTTATCGCAAAAGTCGCTCTCGGTCTTTCGGGTAGCGGTCAGACTATGGGTAAGATTGGCTTCGGTGATTGACGGAAATATCAATAAAAGGAGATTTGAATATGAAACTTTTTCCCACAAATTTTGTGACGGAACATGACGGTTTCGAAGGCGTGGTTGCCTATCGGTTCATGTTCCGCACGGTTCATTCCAAAGATGTCCGCGTTGCGTTCCGTGTCGGTTCTCCCGCGGATATTCAGGCCTTCGCGGATATGCTCGCCCAAGATAAGGACGTGCTCAATGCCGCTTGCGAGTATCAGTACAGCGTTTCCCTTGCGCACATGGCGAAGATTACGCCTATCAAGTCGCAGGATGATGTTGCAGAGGAGGTATAACATGACACGTTTTTCTGTTCGTAACGGTTCGGCTTTTGCGCGTTATGGCGTGCATTCTCATCAAGTTTATACGGGTTCTATGTTTCGCGGAGGTGTTCGGTTGTGAAAAGAAATGAACAGTTGAAAGTGCCTGCTTCCTCGCCGTATTTCAATTCCCCTGCGTGGTATTTGCGCGAGCGTACTCCCGTTCAAACGGTGCAGGATAGGCGTACACGGAAATATTTTGCTCTTGAAGAGCGGACGACCTCCGACGGCTTCAAAGGAGAAGTTCTTGTTGAAAAGGACTATCCTATCACGCCCGAGTATGTTAGTTCTTTTGCGGCTTCTTCGGATTATCGTTCCGACCCGCTCGGCGCAATCGCGGCGGCTCCTCAACGTCGCAATCTTGGTGACGTGACACAACTCCAAAAGGCTCTTGGTCTTGACTATGATACGGCTCGGCACCTTTACGCGGAATTTCGCGCGGCGGCAGAACGTTTTGCCAAAAAGCAAGCGGAGCAGGGGACACCTGCACCCGCTCCTGCATCCGCAGGAAAGGACGGTGAATAATGAAAGGTAATTATACGCAGGTTCCCGTCGTTGGCGGTGTGACGCGGTTTGATAAGGCTCCGCAGAGTAAAGCGGAGAGGTCGCGTATGACCGAAGCGACCCGTGTCCTTACGGCGTTTAATGGTGGTGATATTGTTCCCGTCAAGTGTATTGAAGTTCTTCCCTCGGAGAGCTATTCCGTCACTGTTGATGAGGTTATCCGTCAGATGACGTTGAAAACGCCTACAATGGGTGAAATGCTCTGCGATATTTATGCGTTTTTCGTTCCCAACCGCGTTGTGAATACGGCTTGGAAAGAGGTGATGGGGGAGAACACGAGCGGTTCTTGGACTGCAAACCCCGTTTCCCTTGCACCACTTTACACAAATTTAGGCTCGGGTAGTGTGTCTATCCCTGTTGGCTCTGTTGCCGATTTCTATGGACTTCCCACGCAACAGCCTTTGTCCGCGCAAGTTCTTCAACTTATGAATGACTTGCCTTTCCGCGGCTATCTCGCAATTTATAACGAGTATTTCCGTGACCAAAACTATCAGCCGCCCATTCCGTTCAGCAAAGCGAACGTATACGAGGGCTTTTTGCTCTCCGTCGGTACCACGACAGGTGTAGACGGTTCCGCAAAGGCTTACATGATTGACAATGAGGGTGTAGCCGTTTCGGACGGTTCCTATCCTGGCGGGTCTATGCTTCGTGATGTTTACGGAGACGGTGCTAAGGCTTCGGACATGACGGGCGACATGGCTATTCCTGCGCGTAAAACTTCGTGGAGTGCGCTTTCCGCGCCTTTGAAGGCTTGCAAACTGCATGATGCGCTGACTTCCGTTCTTCCGTCGCCACAGAAGGGACCTCAGGTAACGTTTACGCTTGGCGGTGATGCTCCTGTCAAGATACCGTCGCAAGCTGTCGTTGTGCGTAATCTTAATTCTTCAAGTCCGTTGGATTTTCTTTCTTCGTTAGAATTTACAGGCTCGGCTGTTAGAGTTGTTGCCGACGCAAATCCTGGTTCTAATGGAGCTGGTGGAAGTGGTGCCAGGTCTTTTACGTCTTTGAAGATTGAGGAGAGTTCGGGTCTTTCGCAAAATTATATCAACGGTTTGACGGGTTCCATGTCCGATTTGAGCGGTACGGTTGACCTTTCGGATATAACCGCTATATCCGTTGATGATCTTCGGCTTGGTCTTGCCATGCAACAGCTTTATGAGCTGTACGGTCGTGCAGGGAGTCGTTATCGTGAGCTTTGCCATGCTATGTTTGGCGTGGAAGCAGACGACCCATATAGCGATATACCTCGTATGCTTGGACACGTGCGCTTTCCGCTTGAATTGTATCAGACGGCGCAAACTTCTGCTTCCGACGATACCAGCCCCCAGGGTAACCTTGCAGGCTTCGGTTACACGCAAAAGGGCGGTTTCTTGTTCCATGAAACGTTTTTGGAGCATGGTTTCGTTCATATTCTTGTCTGCGTTCGTCAACGCAATGTGTATCCTGCGTACATGGACCCGCATTGGTTCCGCGTGAATAACCTTGATTTTTATACGCCGATTTTGGCGAACATTTCGGAACAGCCCGTTATGCTTCGAACGGTCAATCCATTTGGCAGTGACCCGAATAAAACGGTGTTCGGCTATCAAGAAGCGTGGTGGGAGTATCGACAGCACCCCGACACGGTCACGGGTCTTATGCGCAGTGGGGCACCTCAAAATGTCAGTTTGTGGACGTATCAGGATAAGTTCAATGCGGCGCAGTCCTCGGCAGACGCGGCTTTCATGGAAAGCAATGCACAAGACGTTCTTGACGAGACACTTGCTGTGCAGTCCTCGAACGCTCCGCAGTTCAAAGCTCTGTTCACGTTTACGCTTGACCATGAGTTTCCTGGTCCTGTGTATTCTGTCCCTGGTTTAGACATTGTTTGACGTTCCGATACCGCGTTTGCATGGAGACACGCCACCTGGCGTGTCTCTTACTACGTCACGCATAGTATTTCGTTTATTTGGTTCTCGATCAAGCAGGAACGTTGCGATTATGCGTGCGAGTTGCCGATTTTGCGTATTCCTTTATGCGTGGCACGTTCCTGCGCGATTTCTGTGCCCATAGGGCACTGCAAGCAGAGCGCGCAAAACTCCTCAGATAGAGCCTTGCGGCGTTGGAGCTTCGGTTTATCTGCCATTAGAGCTTGGTTTACCTAAAAAATAAAAAATCTAAAAAATTTTCGCCCAAGCTCTTGACAAATGCGATAGTGGAGAGTATAATCTAACTATTCGCAAAAGACAACTTTTGCGAATAGTATAGCCCAAAATAGGGCATATATGGGGTGGACTTCAAAAAAATCCCGAAATATTGTATCGGGACTTTTTCGAAAAAAAATTTTTTTGGGATACTACAGTATAGATTTTCGATTTTTTTCGAACGATTTTCTTAAAATTTATTTTGATTTTTCCTTGGTTTTTCCCGAAAATTTGCAGCGGACGTCCCTAAAAACTTCCCTTATATTATGTCACACATAGTAATTTATGTCAGACATACTATTCCTTTACGAGCACCCCGTAGGAGACGCCCTTCATGGAAAAACCGCCCGTGTAGCGTTTTTGGGTGAGAAGTTCTCTGTACGTCCCCTCAAATTTTACGGTATGTTCGCCGAGGTCGTTGTTGGTAAATACGAATACGCTCTTTCCCGCCTTCTGCCTTGCAAAGACGAGGCAACTTCTGTCGGCGTAAATTTCCCTGTACTCGCCGTCACGGAAGAGCTCGAAGAGCGCGCCGCGGCGTAACTGCCCGAGCTGCCGATAAAAGTCAAGCAGCTCCCCGTCGATATTCTCCCAGTCGAAACAGCGGCGGCAAAACGGGTCCCGATAGCCTTCCATGCCGCTCTCGTCGCCGTAGTAGACGCAGGGCACTCCGGGCAGCGTATATTGAAGGAGCGCCGCCATTTTCAGCTTTTCCTTCGCCTGCGCCCGCTGCGTTTCGCCAAGGCGGGTGGCCGCCATTTCCTCCTTGTCGGCGCAGTCCCTGCCGCCAAGTACGGTGAGGATGCGCGGCGTATCGTGCGTGCCGAGCACGTTCATGAGGCAATCGAGGGTGCATTTCGGGTAGTTGTCGATGAGCATCGCGATGGTCTCGCGAAGCTGCAGCGTGCTTCCGGACAAAACATAGCTGATGATGCCGTCCTTTAAGGGGTAATTCATCACGCTGTCGAGCTCGAGCCCCTGCAAATACTTTCTGCGCTCATCGTAGGCGATCTTGTTGGAGGCGTCCTCCCAGACCTCGCCGATGATGACGGCGTCCTCATTTTCGGATTTGACGGCGTCGCGCAACCTTTGGAGGAAGAAATCGGGCAGCTCGTCGGCAACGTCGAGGCGGTATCCGGCAATGCCGTGCCGCAGCCACGTTTTGAGCACGCCGTTTTCCCCGCAGATGAAGTTTTGGTAGCTCTCGGAGGATTCGTTGACGGCGGGCAAGATGTCGATGCCCCACCAGCAGTCGTATTCGTCGGGATACTCGGTGAAATGGTACCAATCCGCATAGGGCGAATCGGGCGACTGGTGCGCGCCGAGCTCGTCTTTGTACCGCCCGTATTTATTGAAGTAGCGGCTATCGTCGCCCGTGTGGTTGAATACGCCGTCCAAAATGACGCGGATCCCCCTCTTCTTCGCCTCCAAAATGAGCTCGTCGAAGTCCTCCTCGGTGCCGAGGAGCCTATCGATCTTCATGTAATCGCCCGTATCGTAGCGGTGGTTGGAATTCGCCTCGAAGATGGGATTGAAGTAGATGAGCGTCACGCCGAGCGACTGCAAATAGTCGAGCTTGCTCATTACTCCCCTGAAATTCCCGCCGAAGAAGTCGATATTCAACACCTTTCCGTTTTGCGCGGGCCGAAATTCGGGCATTCCGCCCCAATCACTTCGTAAAATCTTATGCGGCTTGATGGGCTCCGTGCCTTCGCGGGCGAAGCGGTCGGGAAAGACCTGATACATGATGCCGCCGCGCATCCACTCGGGCGTCGTATAGGTTTCGTCGTAGACGGTGATTTGCCAGCTCTCCGCGTGCTCGCTCATGCTTCCGCGGCGCAATCTTCCGCAACCGAACAGCCTTCCGTCCAGCTCGAAGTGGTAAAAATACAGCCCTGTGACGGGAAACCGCAGGGCGACCTCGAAGCGGTCCCCCACCCGCTTCATCGGGAAGGAAAGCGCCTCCTCCCCATCCGTATAGAGATATAGCGTACAGCCCAAAGCGGAGAAGCTTTCTTCTCCGCTTTCGTTTCGTTCATAGATGCGAAAGGTCACTTCCGTCCCGCGCGGGACGGCGCCCGTCGCGCTCTTGCATGCCCTGTCGAGTGGGTCGAAATAGTAGCTCATGAAATCACTTCTTGATGGGCTTTAAGTGCCAAATGTTGTCGGCGTAGTCGCGGACGCTCCGATCGGCGGAGAAATACCCCGCTGCGGCGATGTTGTGCAGCGATTTTCGGTTCCACGAGAGCGGATCGCTGCGATACAGTTCCGAAAGGGCCGCGTGCGTCTGCGCGTAAGATTCGTAATCGGCGAGGCACATATACGGGTCGGCGACGGGCGCGTTGCGGAGAAGATAGTTGGCGATATCCGCGAAGGACATCCCGTTGAAGCCGACGATGAGGCTCTCAATGATGCGGCGAAGCTCGGGATCGGTGTTGTAGTAACTGCTCGAATTGTAGCCGTTCTCCCAAACGCCCTTCACTTCGTCTGCCTTCAAGCCGAAGATGAAGATATTGTCGCTCCCGACGCGCTCCGCCATTTCCACGTTAGCGCCGTCGAGCGTGCCGATGGTGAGCGCGCCGTTGATCATAAACTTCATGTTCCCCGTGCCGCTCGCTTCTTTCCCCGCAAGGGAAATTTGCTCGGAGATCTCGGAGGCGGGCATGAGCCGCTCGGACATGGTGACGTTGTAGTTTTCCATGTACACGACGTTGAGCTTCTCGTTGATGCGCGGATTCTTGCGAATGTCCTCGGCGAGGTAGCAGATGAGCTGAATGATCTGCTTCGCCATGTCGTACCCCGCGGCGGCCTTCGCGCCAAAGACATAGGTCTTGGGAACGACGTCGAGGTCGGGATCGTCGCGCAAGGCGTTGTACTCGGCTACGATATGCAACACGTTGAGAAGCTGGCGCTTGTACTCGTGCATGCGCTTTGCCTGCACGTCGATGAGCGTCTCGGGGTCGATGTGTGCCCCTTGATATTTGTAGGCGTACTCGGCAAACTGCTGCTTTTTGATGCGCTTGATCTCGCCGAGGCGTTTCAACACGCTCTCGTCGCTCTCGAATTTGGCAAAATCGGCGAGCTTCGAAGCGTCCTTTGCGTAGCCCGTGCCGATGCACTCGTCGAGAAGGGCGCAGAGCTCGGGGTTGGACTGGTTGAGCCAACGCCTGTGCGCGATGCCGTTCGTCACGTTGCAGAATTTATCGGGCGTGTAGTCGTAGAAATCGCGGAAAATGCTCTGTTTGATGATCTCGCTGTGCAGCCCGGAGACGCCGTTCACGCTGTGCGAGCCGACCACGCAGAGATTTGCCATGCGCACGGTGTTGTGCGAAAGAATGGACATACGGGAGATCTTGTTCCAATCCCCGGGGAAGCGCTTCCACAGATCGTCGCAGAAGCGGCGGTTGATCTCCTTCAAAATGCCGTAGATGCGCGGGAGCCGCCTTGCGATGAGGTCCTCCGCCCACGTCTCGAGCGCTTCCGCCATGACCGTATGGTTGGTGTAGGCGCACGTCGCCGTCGTGATGTTCCACGCCGTATCCCAATCGAAATAGTTTTCGTCGACGAGGATGCGCATGAGCTCGGGCACGGCGAGCGCGGGGTGGGTATCGTTGATGTGAATGGCGGCCATCTGCGGAAGAAGCGCAAGCGAGCCGTAGCGGCGCTTGTGGTCGGAAACGATGCACTGCAAAGACGCGGAAACGAGGAAATACTGCTGTTTCAAGCGGAGCGACTTGCCTTCGTAGTGGTTATCCGAGGGATAGAGCACCTTGGAGAGAAGCTGCGCCTCGCTGTCGTCCTTCATGACGGCTTCGTAGTTGCCCTGCGAGAAGAGCTGCATGTCGAATTTCTGTACCGCGCGGGAACGCCAAAGTCGAAGGACGCTCACGGCCTCCGAATCGGCGCCCGAGACCATCATGTCGTAGGCGACCGCCTCCACTTCCTTGGCGTTGTGATACACGGTCTCCATGCCGTGGTCCGTCCACTTTTCCTCGAGCTCGCCGTCGAAGCGGACGATGAACGATTTATCGGTGCGCTGCGTGAGCCACGCCTCGCCGCCGGGGAGCCACACGTCGGGGAGCTCCATCTGCCAGCCGTCGACGATCTTTTGCTTGAAGAGACCGTATTGGTAGCAAATGGAAAAGCCCATTGCGGGGTAGTTTTGCGTCGCAAGCCCATCCAAAAAGCACGCCGCGAGCCGCCCGAGCCCCCCGTTCCCGAGCCCCGCGTCGGGCTCTTCCTCGTAGAGGTCCTCGAGCGTGACGCCGTAGTTTGCGAGCGCCTTTTCGAGCGGCGCCCCGATGCCGAGGTTGTACACGCTGTTCTTCAAGGACCTTCCCATGAGGAATTCCATGCACAGATAGTAGACGCGCTTTGCGCGGTTCTGCTTGATCTTGAGGTGGAATTTCTGCCGTTTTTCGAGCATGATGTCCCGCACGCTCATGACGACCGCCTTATACAGCTGCTCTCTGGTCGCCTCCTGCGCGCTCACGCCGAAATACCGCGTGAGTTTCCCTTCGATTTGGTTTTTCGCTTCCTGTTCCGTAAATTTTGCCATAAATTGCAAGTATCTCCCGAAAAAATCCTTTCTTTATTTGAGCATACCGAGATACAGCCCCTCGTAGTAGCCCGCGGAGGTCGCCCAAGTGAAATCGGTCGTCATCGCCTTCTTCACGAGGCGCGACCACGCCTCCTTGTTGTGGTAGGTATTGATCGCCTCGCCGATCACATAGAGCATGTCGTATGCGTCGTAATTCTTAAATGTGAAGCCGTTCCCGTCCAGCCCGTAGGGTGTGATGCTGTCGCGAAGCCCGCCCGTCTCGCGCACCACGGCGACCGTGCCGTAGCGGGAGGCGATCATCTGCGAAAGCCCGCACGGCTCGCTCTTCGAGGGCATGAGGAAGATATCCGCGCCCGCGTAGATCTTGCGCGACAGGTCGGAATTGAAGGTGATGGCGGAGACCACCTTGCCCGTATATCTTCTCGCAAGGTCGGCAAAGTAGTTCTCGTAGGAGGAATCCCCCGTGCCGAGGAGCACAAACTGCACATCCTGCCGAAGCACTTGCTCGATGACCTCGCGCACGAGGTCCAGCCCCTTGTGGGTGACGAGCCGCGTGATCATGGCGATGATGGGCGTATCGGGCTTCACGGGAAGATTGAGCATTTTCTGGAGCTCTTCCTTGCAGACCGCCTTCCCCGCAAGGTCCTCCGCCGAATAGTGCGCAAAAAGCGATTTATCCGTCGCGGGGTCGTAATAGTCGGGGTCGATGCCGTTGAGAATGCCGCACAGCTTGAATTCGTTGCGGCGGATGATGGGATCGAGCCCGTGCGAATAGTACGGATCCTTGATCTCTCCCGCGTAGGTGGGCGAGACCGTCGTAAACCGCTCGCAGCACTCGATGGCGCCCTTCATGAGGTTGATGCAGCGGTCGTATTCCACGAGGTACTGGTAGCGGTAGGAAATGCCGAAGAGGTCCTCGAGGATATCCAGCGAATATTTGCCCTGATACTCGATGTTATGGATGGTGAACACCGCACGGATAAACTGGTATTCGGGGCGGAAGCAATAGATGGTTTTCAGGTACAGCGCAGCGAGCGCGGCCTGCCAATCGTGGCAGTGCATGACGTCGGGATAGAAATTGAGGAAGGACAGGATCTCCATCACGCTGCGGCAGAAGAAGGCGAAGCGCTCGCCGTCGTCGTAGTAGCCGTAGCAGCCCGGGCGCTTGAAGTAATACTCGTTATCGACGAAGTAGAACGTAACGTTATCCGCCGTGTACTCGAAGATGCCGCAGTATTGGTTTCGCCATGAGAGCGGGACGAAGATGTTCCCGATAAACTTGAAATCCTTGCGGTAATCCTTCTTGATGTCCTGATAGAGCGGTAGGATGACGCGCACGTCGTACTTCCCCTTCCCCGCGAGCGCCTTGGAGAGCGAGCCGATGACCTCGGCAAGCCCGCCCGTCGCGATAAAGGGCGCCGCCTCCGAAGCGACGAAGAGAATTTTCTTCTTCGCCTCGACGACGATCTCCGCGGGCTTTTCTTCCTCGACGGCGGGAGCCGCCGGCACTTCGACCGCGATCCCCTCTTCGACCTTTTCCGTGCTCTTTTTCGTTGTCTTTTTCTGCGTTACAGTACCCATGAATAACCCCCTTGCGCAAGCGCAACCATATTTTAGAGCATTCTGCCCTTGGCGACGAAGTACGGAAGAGCCTCGCACCCGCTCAAATGCCTTCTGTCGCGGATGACGACGTTCTTATCGGTGATGACGCAATCGAGCCCCACGCCCTCGCCGATGACCGAATCCTGCATGATGATGGAATTTTTGACGACGCTCCCCTTCCCGATCTTTACGCCGCGGAAGAGAATGCAATTTTCCACCGTCCCCTCGATGACGCACCCGTCCGAGATGAGCGAATTCTTCACGACGGCGCCGTCGATATACTTGGAAGGCGCACTGTCGCGCACCTTCGTGTAAATGTCGCGCGCGCCGAAGAGCTCGTCTCTCACCTTTTTGTCGAGCAGCTCCATGCTGTGTTCGAAGTAATTCTGAATGGAGCTGATGACGGCGAAATATCCTTTGAAGTTATAGCCGTAAATTTTGAGGGTATCCACATTTTTGGTGAGGATATCCCGCCCGAAGCTCGAAAGCCCGCGGGTGACGGCGTCTTGAATGGTATTGATGAGGAATTCCCTGCTCATTACCATAATATTGACGTAGAGCTTGTACTTGCCCCCCTTCACGTTGGGGTTGATCTTGAGCCCCTTCACCCTTCCCGTCTCATCGGGCTGGAGGGTAATATAGTAGGAGGAATCCACGGCGCCGCCCTCTTCTTCGTGGTAGACCATCGTGATGTCCGCGCCCTTTTCCTCGTGGTAGCGGAGAATGTCGCTGATATCGACGTGAGCGATGCCGTCGCTGTCCGAGATGACGACGTATTCCTCGCTCCTGCGGTTGAGGAAGCCCGTGATTCCCTTCAACGCCTCGAGGCGGCTCACATACGGGCCGTCGGTCTCGTCCGAATACGGGGGAAGAAGGATGATGCCGCCGTCCTTTCTCGCGAGGTCCCATTCCTTGCCGCTGCCGAGATGGTCGATGAGCGACTGGTAGTTGTTCCGCGTGACGATGCCCACCGTCGTGATGCCCGAATTGACCATGTTGGAGAGGGCGAAGTCGATGAGGCGATACCTTCCCCCGAAGGGAATGGACGCCATCGATCTGTGGCGGGAGAGCTCGGGAACGTTTTCGTCGTGTACATTGGAAAAAATGACGCCTACTGCCGAATGTGCCATACTGTTATTCCCCCTTGTAATCCTTGTCGATGATCTTTCCGCCGACGACGTGCACGCCGCCCGCGATCTTGATGTTCCTGCCGAGGAGCGCGATGCCCGCGCCCGTCTCCTTCGGGTCTCCGACGACGGCATTCTCCTCAACCACGACGTTCTCGTCGATGATGGAATAGACGACGCGCGCGCCCTTCTTCACGACGGTGCCCGCCATGAGGACGCTGTCCTCCACGACCGCCCCCTCTTCCACGACGACGCCCGTCGCCAGCACGGAGTTGTGCACCGTCCCCTCGATCTCACAGCCGAGCGCGATGAGCGAGTTTTCCACATGCGCGTTGGCGCCGATGTATTCGGGAGGCGCCAGCGGGTTGCGGGAGTGGATCTTCCAATCGCTGTCGAAGAGGTCGAATGCGGGGTCTTTGCCGAGGAGGTCCATGTTGGATTCCCAAAGCGAGGAGACCGTTCCCACGTCCTTCCAATAGCCCTTGAAGCGGTAGGAGAACATCTTCTCCCCCGCCGCAAGCATGGTGGGAAGGATGTTCTTGCCGAAGTCCTTTTCGCTCGAAGGGTCCATCTCGTCCTGCTCGAGGTACTTGAAGAGCTTGTCCGCCGTGAAGATATAGATGCCCATCGAGGCGAGCGTGCTCTTGGGCTGCTTGGGCTTCTCCTCGAATTCGTAGATGGAGCCGTCTGCATTGGTATTGAGGATGCCGAAGCGGGAGGCCTCCTTCAAGGGCACCTCGATGGCGGCGATGGTGCAATCCGCGCCCGTCTCCTTGTGTGCGCGGAGCATTTCCGCGTAATTCATCTTATAGATATGGTCGCCCGAGAGGATGAGGATATAGTCGGGGTTGTACTTCTTCATGAAGTGCATATTCTGGTAGATGGCGTTCGCCGTCCCCTCGAACCACGACGACTTCTTCTTTGCCTGATAGGGCGAGAGAATGTGCACGCCGCCGAACGTGCGGTCGAGATCCCACGGCTGCCCGTTTCCGATATACTCGTTGAGCTCCAAGGGCTCGTACTGCGTCAAGACGCCCACCGTGTCGATCCCCGAATTGATACAGTTGGAGAGCGGGAAATCGATGATGCGATACTTCGCGCCAAACGCGACCGCGGGCTTTGCGATGGCGTTGGTGAGGGCGTACAGCCTCGAGCCCTGCCCGCCTGCCAACAGCATGGCGACGCATTCCTTCTTTCTTTGCATTTTAGACCCCCTTTTTGGTTTTCCGATTATTTTTTCGGCTTTGCAGCCGCTGCTTCATGGATAAAGTACAGACAGGTGAAGGCAGGCAGGTCGATGGGAATGGAGTACTGCTTGCCGTGGCTCGGCCGCGCGACCGCGGTGAATACTTTCTTTTTCAGTTTGCCCGCCCCGCCGTATTTTTTCTCGTCCGAGGAGAAAACAACGCGGTATTTCCCCTTTTCGTTCACGCCGAGGAGATAGTCCTCTGCGTCGGCGCCCGAAAAGCTCACAAGCACGAGGATCTCGTTCCCCTTCTTGTCGCGGCGGAGGAAGGAGACGGCGTTGCGGTCGGCGTCGTCGGGCGCGAGCCACTCGAAGCCTTCCCACGAATCTTCCACCTCGAAGAAGGCGGGCGTCTCGCGGTAAAAGGCGTTGAGCGCCTTCACATACTCGGAGAGCTTGCCGTGCATCTCGTAGGTGTCGCGCAAAAAGAATTCCAGCCCCTCGCGGTAGTCCCACTCCTTGAATTGCCCGAATTCGTAGCCCATAAAGTTGAGCTTCTTCCCGGGGTGCGCCATCATGTAGCCGAGGAAGGCGCGCACGCCCGCGAACTTCTCCTCATACGTCCCGGGCATCTTGTTGATGAGCGAGCACTTCCCGTGAACCACTTCGTCGTGTGAGATGGGCAGAACGTAATTCTCCGAGAAGGCGTACATCATGGAGAAGGTGAGCTTGTTGTGATTGTTCATGCGGAAGAACGGGTTGAGGCACAGGTACGAGAGCATGTCGTTCATCCAGCCCATGTTCCACTTGAAGTTGAAGCCCAGCCCGCCGACGCTGCCCGGCTTTGTGACGAGCCCCCACGCCGTGGATTCCTCAGCGATCATGAGCGCATACGGGAAGCGCAAAAACACCGCTTCGTTCAGGCGGCGCAAAAAGGCGATGGCCTCGAGGTTTTTGTTCTCCCCATAGATATTGGGCACCCATTCGCCCGGGCGCTTGTCGTAGTCGAGGTAAAGCATGGAAGCGACGGCGTCCACCCGCAGCCCGTCGGCATGGAATTTGTCGAAGAAATAGCACGCGTCCGAGATGAGGAAGGAGAGCACCTCTTCCCTGCCATAGTCGAAGCGGCGGGTCCCCCAGCTCTTGTGCTCCATTCTGTCCCACTGGCTGCTCTCATAGAGCGGCGCGCCGTCGAATTCGTACAGACCGTGCCCGTCCTTGGGGAAGTGCGCGGGC
Organism: uncultured Clostridia bacterium; assembly: GCA_947630365.1. GTDB lineage: Bacteria > Bacillota > Clostridia > Christensenellales > Borkfalkiaceae > Gallimonas. The sequence goes on along the minus strand of CANRHI010000005.1, from coordinate 5,743 downwards.
ACCCAGTCGAGAATGACGCCGATGCCGTTTTGGTGGAAAGTATCGACGAGATACATGAAGTCCTTGGGGGTGCCGAGGCGGGAAGTTACGGCAAAATACCCCGTCACCTGATAGCCCCAGCTGCCTTCGAAGGGGAATTCGGTCACGGGCATGAATTCCACATGCGTATAGCCCATCTCCTTCACATAGGGGACGAGCTCGTTTGCGAGGTCGCGGTAGGAGAGGAAATTCCCGTCCGCATGCCGCTTCCACGAGAGAAGGTTGACCTCGTAGATGTTCACGGGCTCGGAGTAGACGGAGCCCGCCTTCTTTGCGGCGAAATACTCCCCGTCCCCCCACTCATAGCCCTCGAGGTCGTACAATTTGGAGGCAGTCGCGGGAGGCGTCTCGGTGTGGAAACCCACAGGGTCCGCCTTCAAAATTTTTCTCCCGTCCGCCGCGGTGATACAATACTTATAGATATCGTACTCTTTGAGTCCTTCGATGAAGAGCTCGAACGACTGCCCGTCCACCATGCGGGACATGACATTCGCCCTCTCGTCCCAGCTGTTGAAGTCGCCGACGACGGAGACAGACTGCGCATGCGGCGCCCACACGCGGAAGATATATCCCTTCTTCCCCTCCTGCGCCACAGGGTGTGCGCCGAAAAGCTCGTAGATGCGGTCGTTCTTGCCGTGGTGGTACAAATAGAGCGGAAAATCCGATTCGTTTTTCTGGTCGTGCGCCATTTCCTCCCCCTTGCGGCTCGTTTGGCGGAAGGAACGTCCCTTCGCCCATGGAGCTTATCTTATTATACTATATTTTCGCTCGGGTTTCAATACCCAAAGTTCATTTTTTTTCCGCTTCGTGAAATTTTTTTCGGGAAGAAAATGGCGGCGCAGGCAAACCGCCCGCGCCGCGCGCTCCTTTCGACTCCGGCCGCGATGATTTTCCTCAAGGGGCTTCGTCGAGGATCTCCTTTGCCGCCTCGTAAATATCCCCCGCGCCGAGCACGAGGACGAGGTCCTTGCTCTTCACACGCTCCGAAAGCCGCGCTTTGAGCTGGGCGGGAGACTGCACATAGGCGGCGCGCGGAAGAAAACAGAGAAGGCGCACCGCGCTCCCTTCCCACGAAAAGCTCTCCCGCGCGGCATACGTCTTGTAGAGGAGAAGGCTCTCCTCCCGCCCGAGCACGGAGACAAAATCTTCCATGAGGTCGCGCGTGCGCGAGAAGGTGTGCGGCTGAAAGACGACGTGCACCTCCCCTTCCGAGATGGCGTGCGCCGTCGAAAGCGTTGCCGCGATCTCGCGGGGGTGATGGGCGTAGTCGCACACGACGGTGGCGCCGCCGAGCGTTCCCACCCGCTCGAATCTCCTCCCCACGCCGCGGAAATCCTCCAGCCCTCGCGCGATCTCCGCCGCGGTGAGCCCCGCCAGCCGCGCCGCACAAAACGCCGCGAGCGCGTTGTAGACGTTCACCCGCCCCACGACATTCAGCCCCACCCGTATGAGCGGAGCGCCGCCCTCGGAGATGGTGAAGGAATACCGCTCCCCGTCCGAGCGGAGCCGCTCGGCGCGCACCGTCCCCGCACGGATCCCGAAGGAGAGCGCATGCGGAATGGTCCGCGCCTCTTTGTCCTCCGCGTTCACGACGACGCGCTGCGCCTGAAAGGCAAACTGCCTGTATGCCGCGGTGAGCTCTTCCTGCGAGGCGTAGCAATCGGTGTGGTCGCGGTCGCAATTCAAGACGACGGCAATGTCGCTGTGCAGGGAAAGAAAGCTGCGGCGGAACTCGCACGCCTCGGTGAGAAAGAAGGTATCCCCCGCGCGGTAGTAATTTCCGAATTGCAGATCTTCTCCGCCGATATGGGCGGTGAATTCCCTACGCGCCGCCGCGAAGATATGCGTGAGCATACAGCAGGTGGTCGTCTTTCCGTGGCACCCCGCGACCGAGATGACGCTCGGGAAGGTGGAAGCGAGCAAGCCGAGGAATTCCGCCCGCGCAAACAGCCGTTTTCCCGCCTGCCGCGCCCGCACGAGACAGGGCCGCGTCTCTTCGAACGCCCCCGTGTAGACGACGGTATCCTCGAAGATCTCCTCATCCTCCCCCAAGGCGACGGGAATACCCGCTGCCTTAAGCTCCCGCGTGAAGTGCCCCTCCGCGTCGTCGCAGCCTCGCACGGGGACGCCCCGCTCGTGAAGAAGCCGCGCGAGCGCGCTCATGCTCACGCCGCCGATGCCGACAAAGTAACACCCTCCCGCAAGGGAATGCCGATCCGCAAACATAGTCCATCGTATTCCCTGTCATCGTTTTTTGTGAAAGTTTTATGTTTTTTTGCTAAATATATTGTTTAATGCTTGTAATTTTCCGAAATTTGTGATAACATAATGAGCAGATATCATACAGGAGGCGAATTGTATGGAGATCGGAGATGTACGCATCCGTGAAGTCAGGCAAACGGATGGCAAGCTGCGGGCGGTCGCTTCCGTGACGATCGACAACTGCTTCGTTGTGCACGACATCAGAATTTTCGAACGCGAAGGGAATTATTTTGTCGCCATGCCGAGCAGGAGGACGTCGGAAGGCGGGTTCAAAGATATTGCCCATCCTCTCAACAGCGAAACGCGGGAGTATATGCAGTCGACCATTCTGCAGGCTTACCGCGAGCTTCTCGCATCGAAAACAAGTGAAGAGAGCGAATAAGGCTCTCTTCTTTTTGTATAGAAACTATACGATGATCCAAATTGAAGATACGAAAAAACGCGCCCTGCGGCGCGTTTTTCTTTGCGTTTGGTTAGGAAACAGGCACAACATTTATCGCACGGAGCTTCCCGCTGTCCTTGGGATCGGGCTCGGTCTCGAACGTGACCTTCTGCCCTTCCTTCAAGGTGCGGAAGCCTTCCGTTTGGATCGCGGAGAAATGCACGAAAATGTCGTCTCCACCCTCATCATTGGAAATAAACCCGTAGCCCTTTCCGTCGTTGAACCATTTTACTGTTCCGTTCACAATGTTACCTCCTATGGCGTGGAATGACAATTTTTTCTGTCAAATCAAATCACCATGTATTATTATAACAGTCTTTCGACATGTTGTCAATGGTTTTGTAAATTTTTTTCTTTATTTTTTCAAAAATGCCGCAAGCGCACGATTGAAATTCTCGGTGTACTTTTGCAGCTCTTCTGGGCGGAGCGGACGGTACGCCATGAGCGCCAGATAGTAGATCTGTTCGGCGCCGAGCTTCTTCCCCTCCTCATCCGCATTTTTGAGCGCGAGAACGTTCTCGTTGGCGGTGTTTACGACGAGCGTCATATCCGCGTCGCTCTCGCCCATGCGGTAGAATTCGTTCATCTCGGACATTCTGCGCATGAATTCGGCAACGTTTACGACCGCGGGAACGGAGGCGTCCCTGAGCTTCGCCGTCGAGATCTTCACTTTCTCCTCGCCGAGGGCGGCTTTGAAGATCTCCTCGATCTCGCTGTCCGCTTCCCCCTCTTCCTTGAGCGCCCCGTCTACGTCGGCGTCGATGCGGAGGAAGCGCACCCGCTTGGGATTTTTGTACTCCAAGTAGCTGATAAAGTGCGGGTCGATATAGGTATCGCACACCACGGCGTCGAGCCCCGCGTCCTTGAACATTTTGATGTACTGCGCCTGCTTGTCGGGGTCGGAGACGTAGTAGGCGGACTTGGGCTCCTTTCCCTCCTTCGCGTCCTCGTCCGAAACCTCCTCGCCGAAGAATTCCTCAATGGGGCGGTATTCTCCCGCAAGATTTTTGTAGATGACGATATCCTTCACCTTTTTATAGAAGTCCTCGTCCTTGATGCAGCCGAACTTCACAAAGGTCTGAATGTCCGACCAGCACGCCTCGTAGCGCTCCCTGTCGTTTCGGAAGAGCTCGGTGAGCTTGTCCGCGACCTTCTTAGTGATGTGCTTTGCGATCTTTTGCACCTGCTTGTCGTTTTGCAGGAAGGAACGCGAGACGTTGAGCGGAATATCCGGGCAGTCGATGACGCCGTTGAGAAGCATGAGGAATTCGGGGATGACTTCCTTGATGTTGTCCGCGATGTACACCTGGTTGCAGTACAGCTTTACCTGCCCGCGCTCGAGCTCGACCTGCTTTTTCACCTTGGGGAAGTACAAAATGCCCTTCACGCGGAACGGGTAATCCATGTTCAGATGGATCCAAAAGAGCGGCTCGTTGAAGTCCGAGAAGGTCTCACGGTAGAACGTCTTGTACTCCTCCTCCGTGCACTCCTTGGGCTGCTTCAAATAGAGCGGCGAGGGAGTGTTTACGGGTTTGTCGTCCTTTCCCTTGGGGTTGAGGTAAATTTCGTAGGGCATGAAGGAGCAGTACTTGTTGAGAAGGGAACGGATGACCCCTTCCTTGGCGAATTCCTTCTCCTCGGGGGCGAGGTGCATCACGATCTTGGTGCCGCGCGTCTCCTTGTCGCAGTCGCCGATGGTGTAGGTGCTGTTGCCGTCCGATTCCCAATGCACGCCCGCCGCGCCCTCGCGGTAGGACCGCGTGAAGATCTCGATATCCTCCGAGACCATATACGCCGAGTAAAATCCCAGCCCAAAGTGCCCGATAATGCCGTCGCCGCCCGCTTTCTCGTATTTATCGAGGAAGTCCGCCGCGCCCGAGAAGGCAATTTGGGTGATGTACGTCTCGACTTCCTCCGCCGTCATGCCGATGCCGTTGTCCTCCACGGTGAGGGTGTGCGCCTTCTCGTCCGTCGAAACGGTGATGCGGTACTCCTCCTCCCCCTTCGCTTCGCCGAGCTCGACGAGCTTTTTGAGCTTGGTGATGGCGTCCGAGGCGTTCGCCACGATCTCGCGGAGAAAGATATCCTTCTCCGAATACAGCCACTTCTTGATGATGGGCATCATATTTTCGCTTGAAATGCGAATGTTTCCCTGTTTTTCCATGCCGATTTGCTCCTTTTTTTGTATCGACTATATATAAACGAAAAAAAGCGCCTTTAAGCGCTTTTTTTCCGAATTTGAAAAATCCGCCCCGAAACGGAGCGGATATCTTTCCTTATTTGTTCTCGTCGTCCGAGCCGCCGATGAGGTCTGCGATGGAGGCGCCGAAGCTGCCGCTCTCCTTCCACTCTCTGTACTCCTCTTCTTCGCCGTTCTCGGCGCCGCCTCCGCGGCGGTTGTTCTTGCGGCGACGACGATCGTCCTGCCGATCCGAACGCTCCTCGCGGTCGTGGCGGGGCTCGAATTCGGGACGGGGCTCAAGCGCCTTGATGGAAAGGGTGATCCTACGCTCTGCAGGGTCGAACTTCAAGATCTTCGCGTCGATCTCTTCGCCGATGGTGAGCGCGCTGGTGGGATTCTCCAACCACTCGTGCGTGATCTGGGAGACGTGCACGAGCCCGTCGATGCCCTTCTCAAGCTCGACGAATGCGCCGAAGGGAACGATGCGGACGACCTTGCCGTGGACGATATCGCCCTCGGCATACTTCTCTGCGGCGAGGTCCCAAGGCTGCGCCTGCAACTGCTTGTAGCCGATGGAGACCTTCTTGTTCTCGCGGTCGACCTTGAGCACCTTAAACTGGTACCTCTTGCCGATCTCCAAGACGTCGGTCACGGCTTTCACGCCCGTCCAGCTCAAATCGGAGATGTGCGCGAGGCAATCGAAGCCGTTCACGGAGACGAATGCGCCGAAGCTCGTCACGCGCTCGACCTTGCCCTCGACGACGTCGCCGACGTTGATGGAGTCGAAGAACGCGTTCTCGCGCTCTGCCTTTGCCGCC
>CANRHI010000004.1 GCA_947630365.1 uncultured Clostridia bacterium | reverse complement strand
CTCTCGTCGATGATCTCTACGATTTTATCCTTGTGACGGTATTCCGTCGCGTTTGCCGTGTTGCGGTCGAACGCCAAGTTCGAGGAAATGGGGATGCAATCGCTTCGGTGTTCTCTGCCTTTGCGGAAGTGTACTTCTTTCACCGCCTTATAGAGGTAGTCCATAGCCGTATGATAAAAGACATACTCTTTGCCCTTGCTCTCGTCGATCTCCGCGAAGAACATCGGCGCGGGGCGGGCATACTTCTTCCGAAGCGCGGCAAGTTCTTTGCCCACGCGCACATCCTCAAAAGAGTGTTTTGCCTTGTCTATCTCCAACCCCGATAATACGGCAAGTTTGCAAATATCCTCGTAGATAGCAAGCACAGCGTTTTTGTCCGCGCCGTGATAGAGTTCGTCCCAAAGGATACTGTTGAGCTTCTGCGAGAGGTTTACGATCTCTCCGATCTTATTCTCGCTCGTATCATGGTCGAGTTCAAAGAGAGTTTGGCTCGTTCTTCCCGCCGCGTGGATATTGCAGACAGGGACTTTGAAGAAGTCCTTGTATTTCTCGGCGGTAGAAACAAGTAATTCTTCGTCCGTTACGAGCATCGTGTCCGAGTCGTAGTCGCAACCGTTCAGCCGCTGTTGGATATTCTCCCCGACGGCGTTCACACAGACGATGTTTTCTCCCAAGTCAAAGTAATCCCAGATCGCGCCGCCGCGCGCGTTCTCTACACAATACAGGTTTCCCATTGTGATATGCGGCGAGCGCGCACAGAGAAGTTTCGCGCCGTCCTTAAATCGTTTACAACGGATTTGTCCCGCTTTTAATACGCTCTTTATCGGCTCGCCCGCGATATATTTCAAGAGTTCGGGACCGTTCCCGAACAGGGTGGCGTTCGTGCCGTTCAATAAGATATGCCCGCGCTTCAATCGTTCTTTCAGACTGCGGACAACATCATCGCGGAAATTGATATACAGTTCGGTGTCCTCGAAGTCCGAGCATTTGAACATGAGCGTGAAGATCACGTCTGCGCGCTCCGCAAGTCCGTCCTGCCGTTCGGTTTCGCCGTCTTTCTCCCGCGCGAATGCGTCCGTGAAGTGGTAGCGCATAAAGTCTATGTCGCCGCGCAGAAGGGAAATATAATCCACGCCCGGTTGTAAAAGTTGGGCGGTTTGTTCCTCGGAAAGTCCGAGGGTGTTCAGAAGCTGATAACTGCTCTGTACCATTCTCCCGTGGAAGAAGCGGGTGGGTTTATCCCATTTCACCACACCAAACGCGCCGTCTGCGTTCTCCGTCCATTTTTTGATATTTTTCTCGGACAGCCCGCCTGCGAATTTAAGATATTTCAAGCTGTTCGGCGTTGTCACCATGACGATCTTCGTTACGTCGTCTGCCAGCGTGACAAAACCCCGCGCTTTCAGTTCCGCGAGCGTGATATTCTTATCCTTGATCCATTTTTGGAGTTTGGTTTTGAACGCGCAGGACTTGAAAAACTTATTTCGGAGAAGTATCATGTGTCTGTCTGCGTATTCCCCCGCAAACAGGCTCTCGTCCAACAGACTTTCTCCGTCCCATATATCGTTTGTAATTTGGGTTTCTTTTGTGTGCGCGGCGAGCTTTCCGTCCTCGATCTCTACCGATACGACTTCTTCCGTAAATGTGCTTTGATAGTCCGGCACAAAGAGGATGCCGTTGAGTGGTATTTCTATTGTCCCCTTGATACTACTCAAAGATAATGCCTTATACGACTCCCACGAGGCGAGGTCTGTTTTGGGTTTCAAGCCGCACTCGCTCCATTTTGACATGGCGCGGGAAAGGCGTTCGTCGATAAACAGACACTTTCCTTCACGAGAACTGCCCGCGCTCCGCTTGTATCTCACATACCGAACGCCGTCCACGTAGAAGCCGCGCTCATAGAAATGTTCCCGAAGTTCCTTTATCTTTACGGGTTTCCCGTCCTCGGGTTTGAATACATAGTTGAATTTGACGTTGACGACGGCGAGGGTATAGGCGTTTTCGTACTCGTCTTGAAAAGAGAACTTCCTGCGGCAAATGCGCTTATATGCGCTTTCAAGCTCTTTGGAATCCAGCGAATCGTCCAAGAGTATCTTGAACAGCCGAAAGCGCGCGTCGCCCTTTTCGAGAAGCCGATACCCGATGACCGCGCCGTTTTCCTGTTCGTGTTTATATATGTCTGCCGCTTCGACCGACAATATCCGATACCCTCTGCGCATACGGATTTATTATATTATATATCAATTTCCAAGCGATTTTCATTGACATAGGAATACCAAATGCCATTTTCTATGATTTCCTCTCTTGCGATCTCCTTCAAAAACAATTCCCTTTCCTTTTCCGAACGATCCTTCACTTTCTGCCAACGCTCATACGCCGCTGCATAGAATTTGCCCATTTTGTCGTTGTCGCTTGCTTTTCGGTCGTAGGAGAGCTTCCCCCAATAGCTTGAAAACAGAAGCGCGGCCGCCGCCACCGCGCCGAGAACGATTGCTCCGAAATTCCGCCAGGAAACACTTCCCGCAAAGTTGCCGTTCCAGAAAAAGTTCGCTCCGAGCACACCATAAACATATGCGCTGATTTCCAAAACGAGGATTGCGGCATAGATAAGCAGGGTCGTTCCAAGCAAACATTTGGAGAGAATATCGTACCGCCTTGCCATCTTTGTATTTGTCTTGATTTTTTCACGGTGATATTGAAGCTGCCCCTTCGGTTTTACGCTTGTTCCGATCCATGTCTCAATTGCCTTCGACGAATCGATTGCAAGTCTATTTGCCTCGCAAAGAACGGAAAGTGCGCGAACCGCTTTATCGATCCAAACAAATTCGACCTTTTGTCCCCAGGAATACAACTCGCAAACGCTGTCCGCAACGGGAATTTCGTTTGAACAAATCGATAAATAAAACTGAATACGTAACGCTTCGGCAAACGCCCGGTATTCGATATAATCCTTATGATATGCTTTCCTTGCCCCGACCAAATTCAGTACGACGATGATGCCGATCAAGACCGTACACGGGAAAATCATATAGGAAAGTGATGCGTCATCGTAGATCAAGAAAGTAAGAGCCACAAGAGAAGCGGCGATTGCGAGCAAGCGCAAGAAAAGAAGATATTTCGTCTGGTTGCCGTTATACGAACGTTCATCTGCCTTAGCATAATGGTATCTTAAACTTTTTCGATAGTCGTCCAACTCCTGCGTCTCTTTCCATAACTTGACCTTGTTTTCCGCAAGGGTAAATCCTTTTTCATTATATTTAACGGTCTTTTTGATGATATCCCGCAAAAATGCAGGCGGTTCGTTTGAAACAACAAGGTGATCGTTGTTTCCATCGTCTCGGCCGCTCCGTTCCGCCAAATTACTTGTAAGCCATGTTTTACGGATATCCGCCTCTGAGCCGTCGCCTTGCCTGCGAGACTTGATCCACACGACCGCGGTATCATTAATCAGTCCCGGCGTAAAAAGGTGCTCGCGGTTGAGATAATTGTGCTCGAGCGCGAATTTGATAACTTCATACGTTCCGCACCCGAACTGCGTTTTCGGAGAGTTTCCGTCCCACAGGGCGATAAGGATATGGGAATGTTCCGCGATATAAATTCCGAGCTGGCGATATTCATAGCTGTCATCGCTGATATCGCTGTGCGTTTGCAACCACTCTTTATTTTTCTCCATATCGGGGGCAAGGATGACTCGCTTCGCTTTTTGGAGATATCCGTGAAGTTTCTGCTTGTCCGTTTGATTATCGAAACTCTCAAGATATTTGTCCTCTTCTCTGGGCAGCACTGCATACACGTCAATCCCGAGCTCAAATGCAGCTTCTGCGCACAGCATGTCTGCGCCCTGCGCAAAACCGTTGAGCATAATAATCGGCGTGTCCTTCCCGTTTTTCTTTGTTGATTTGCAAAACGTTTGAATCTCACGTAGGCTTTCAATTACCCGTGCCTTGATTTTGGGCTTGTCCTCATCAACAATGTTTCTATGACCAGTTATTCCTACGATAATGGGGATGGTCTGTATACTCATATTCTGTATTTAATAAATAAACTAATCACACCACTCGGTTGATAAATTTTTCAATACACATTCCAACGCTGTGTAGGCTGTCCTTTTGATATTCATATTTCCATTCATTCCGAATATCAAAAAATTCAGCATCCCTTCTATTTAACCGTGCGCCCTCTGGTACAAGAAGACAAATATCTTTGCCCTGTTGCTTCATTATGCCCATCTCATAAACGACATTTGCATTAATTACCAAATTATTTTTTTTATTCGAATCAAAAAAGGCAATGGCATGTTTACACATATACATTTTAAGCCAATACGATACATCAGGTTTTGCATCACTACAAAGCCCGCTAAAGACTTCTTCATCAGCCCTAACACAGCTACACCCGTGCTCTTCAAGGGTCCGCTTAATTTTCTCATAATATGAATCGTACATGGAATTGAACGGCATAATTAAGAAAAATCTTTTTCGATATCCGACAACATCTGCGCCGAGTTCTTTTTGTAATTTATCTTTATAGTGCACCCTAATAATTTCGGGCAAAAAATAACGCTCATTTGCAGTAACGACAAATAGATCTTGATTTTTTGTGCTAATTCTCTCAATTAAATGTATGATTTGTAGTTTAAGGATATCTTTTGGATTTGTCCCATCAAGTTCTGTTTTATATATCAAAATGTCCTCAAAGTTTATACGAGCTCTTCCTGCGCTATCATTAATAAAGTCATCAAATAGTTTTTTACTCTTCTTTTTAGTAAATTCGTCTTTCTCACTGATATAGTGATCATCGGAGTAGATAAAAACGGGCACAACATTAAGTTGCCCATTTTCTTCGTAACGTTTAATTAAATCTGCCATACACCTATGGCTTCGAACAATTAAAAATCCATAATCATATCCTTGTTTGCAAATTGCATCAATGCTTTGGGTATCAATACAGTTAATCTCTTCATTGCTATATCCATCAATGCGAGGATATTTGTAGCAGAAAAAACGGCAAGTATTATAGCGCTCCAATGGGGTAGCATTATTATACTGATTAAAATAAGATAATGCCGTTGATTCATCTATGTATTCCATATCTTGCGGAAGTGGAGTAACATCTTTTGTGGATAATTTTTTGATTAATGTCCAACTATAAATATTTTCATCTCTTAAAATTTCGCACAACGATTTTTTGGCATCACCATATGCACCATCAATCAAAAATAAAGTTTTCATATCTTTTGTGTTGCTCCTATTAATCTTCGCAATTTGTTATTGCGCGTACGTCTGCATCGGAAATTTCCTCCCACGCAGCCAGATGAAATGCTTCTCTGAATTTTTTTATTTCATTCTTGGCCGCTGAGGGCACCCCAATTATTTCTTCTAAGTTATAAAAATGAAAATTCATGCCCCCCACGTCAAATGAAAGAAAATTCATGCACGGCCGCTGTTGCACAGGCGCGATAAAATAAACCCTTCTCCTATCATCTTTCTGCTTTTTTAACGCGTAGGAGAATCCTGCTTCATAGATGCAGTTATGATTATAATTTCTGAAATCAGCAATAATTATTTCTGACTGCTCCAATTCTTCTAGGATCTTCGGTACTAAAAAGCTAACGCCATCTCTGCTTAGTTCCATTTGCACATCTTCCGCAAAGCGTAATGTGTAACCTGCATCGTATTCAGGCTTAAAAATTGTGGAAATAAATTTACGAAATTGTTTTTCAACATTTCCTCTACTTAGTAATGGCGCGCACAAATTAGCGTTTAGCGATTTGCTGCTTAATGAAAATTTAATTGCGCTCATGGGATGAATGATGAAAATTTTTTTCTTATTTCTTCTTAACCCCATATATTTTTCAACGATGGAAGATACTTTTTGCCTATAAAAATTTCTTCCCGCTTCTGACGACGGATCCCCACAATCAGGAACAATCAACAAGTTGTCAAATATAGATACATTTTTAAAAAAGTCAAGCTCTAAATCTTCCCCTTGCGGAAGATAATAAGGACGCCCTCCTTCTCTGGGCAAGTTCAACTCTCGCCACGCTCGAGAAATCTCATTTGCTTTCTCGTCAGCACTCTCAGGAGAGGAATCAATCCAATCTAAAAATGAATTAAAAATATTATTTATAGCCGCTGCATAATCACGATTCTCTTGCTCTACTGAACTTTGATTATCGCTATGGGCCCCTTGGCGCACCAAACAATATGCTTTTAATTGAAATAATTCATGTTGACGATCTATTCTTTTGCTTAGTAGCCCCGCTTTATCTGCATCGTTGCGTATTTCATGAAGAGTCTTAATATTAGTACATACTAGCGCATAATGATGCTCGACATCCTCTAAAGCTTTTTTAACTTCAATAGCTTTTATCCCATAATAGCAAACAGACCCAGATTTAACGCGTGAGTAAATATAGTATTTCTTCCCCTCTACTAAAAAGTCATCTATTGGGTCTGTTGATTTACCAATAGATTTATCATACGCATCAATTGCTCTAGAAAACTCACCTTCTGATGTACATGGTGTGCTTAAATATACTAAATTCTCATCGCGATTCTTTTCATCAATCGGGGTCGCTTGGCTTGTATATTTTTTGAGCGGTAAAACACCATACTCATCTTTAAGAAATTTCATGAGAAGCTTTTTGCCTTGAGGTAAACTGTGTTCCACGGCAGAACGACTACGGCTATAAATAATATTTAACATTTGTATCTCTCCCGATTAGCGTATCATCCCTTTCTCATAAGCTCTAAAAAGTCGAAAAATCTGATCATACAAATCCTCGGCTTTATCTTCATAGATAAGCACATGATTGAATAAATCAAAGTTCTTCGAAAACAGCTCAAACTCTGGTTCTACAGCAGATGATTGGCCTTCAAAGTTGTGAGAATGTACATAGACTAAAACGACTATGCCGCCAAAAATCTCTCGTAGTTTATTAATTGTATCTGCATCACTAATTACCACTACTTGAAATTTACCACATTTAAGTCCTTTCCATATCCCCTTTGAAGAAAACCCATAGTAATTACCCTTGCGCTCATAAACGATGTCGCCTATATAGCGTTTGCCGTTGGGTGCTACAATTAATGCCGTTCCATCTGATCTTTTTTCGAAATGGCAAGAGCATATCATCTCATCCCCGTCATCGTCTTTAGGCGCACGCGATGTGTACTTTGGAATAATAGAGGCGTGGAGACAGCCCATAGAGTCAACGGCTTGAATAATGAGATCTTTTCCATTTGTTGATTGGATGTTAGGAGTATTTCCAACTATGATAAATAGACGGGCGGTGCTTTTCTTGTATGTATTTTCATGCTTCATATAGATTTTATCCAACAAGTTTTTTTGTCGCTGATTTTAATTTTTCAACAACGTGTGTTATTTGTTGCTTGGTGTACTCAAAGCTATTGGTGTTTAAAATCACATTATCAAACAAATATATATTTTCAATATAAATTCTATATATTGCTTTAGCCTTATCGAAACGTGTCTGTGCACTACGAGTAATTTTTTCCAAATCAGTGTTCGCCTGAGCACGACGCATTTCCTCCTCAAAAAACTTGTTATAATCAGGAGGATTGCGATATAAAAATAAAGAAACGACCTGAGGCGCAAGAGCTGTACGGACATCTTCTACAGCTCTTACGTCATTAAGGACAATTATTGGAGACTTGCCTTTTTCTAACAAATCGTACAATTTATCAAACTGAAAACCATATCGTACTCCATATTGCTCATATACCAAATCACATTTTGCAGGCATATCCTTTATACATATGGCATCATCCTCAAATTCTCTAGGGGAACGAGTAGTATATTTCTTAAAAATCACTGGATTAAACCCATCGCCCGCCTGTTCCAAAAGGAAATTTCTTATTGTGCTTTTCCCACATTGAGATGGCCCCGTTAGGGTTATTACATAAGCCATATAATCACCTTCTAGACTTCTTGTCCATTCTCCTTAAAAAGTCAACGCATCTTTCGATGGAATCTCTAAGGCCTGTGGAATTTGAAAGCATGGCTTGCATATCGGGTGAAAGGCGATAGCCTTTTTTTTGCATCTCCTTAATTTCTTCGATGTCCAAAAGAAGAAACTCCGAATTGTGCAAATCTTTTAACGTCAATTCATTAAAACTTAGATCGGCTATGAAAAAATATATATCTGAAATAACATTTAGTTCTTTTTCTTGATCTTCTGATACCGTGAGCCCATATGGCTGCACTATCTCCGAAAGATCAGCTTCCCCATTTATAATACGGACCTGATCCAAAAGCTCCATGATATCAGTTGCCTCAAGTTTAGACATAATCTGCTCATCGTCTAGTCCATTAAACTTTCCCAAATTACCACTCTTGACCAACTTTAAAAGCTGATCGTTAGTAAAATAAGACTTGAAGTCATAAGCATCAATTACCATACCGTTGCTATCTTTAAAGATTGGCGGCATTATTCTATTAGACTGGCGACGAATTGAAGTTGATTTTGGAAGGCGGAAGTAATACCATTGTTTCGGATGGTCCTGAATTTCCTTGAATGGAGCATCATATCGCTGTGCGTCATTCCAGTCACCCAAAAAAATAAATGCATTGATATTTTCCTTGTGAAAATTTATGCCCGCGCCATGAGTTTGGAAAACTCCCTCGTCGGTAAAAAGTTCCTCAATTAATTCTCGCGTGGCCGCGTCAGTAGAGTCGAAGTCCTGAGAATAATCTACATGTCCCCCCACAGATTTATCCCACATTCCTACATTGTCTTTAGCATTCCACTTTCGCTTATGCAACAACAACTTTCCGTTACGAGAAAAAACAAAATCCCAAATAACAAGTTGGGAGTTTATAGTTGAATAAAAGCAATCGCGAGGATATAAGCCACGCGCGACGCGATCAACATCGTATAATTCAAGAATTTCATCATCGTGCCCCTCATCAGAATATCGAGCTGTTGCAGAATATTTCTTGCTGCAAGAGTCGTTGTTCAAATAAGCGTCAAAATATTTCAAATAAGCATCGTACCATAAATTTTCACAATCGATATGCTCATACAGACGGTCATTGGAAAAAAACTTTGTAAGAGACATGGTAATATAATATTCCCCATCAATATAAATGGATGGAATCGGTATATCCAAACACATTGTTCTTACAGAAAAATTGGATCTGTAAAATTTCCTGCTCCTTTCTAATTCTTCTTTTCGCAACCGATTATTTTCACAGCAATTTTTATAAATGTTTTTTCTCAACTCTTGAATAGCCGCATTATAAGCATACATTAATTGCGTGAAAGAATAGGATTTAATATCCCCACTAATTTCTTTATTTTCCGAAATTAATGACTTTCCATAAATAAAGTTATCGGACTCACGAAAAACCCTAAGCTCTAAGGACCCGTTAGCAATTTTAGGGCTGACGTTATCAGCAAATCTCTCCCAATCAAAATCATCACCCAAAGGAGTAACCCCGAGAATTACGATCTTTTTCTCCGCGGCTTCCATTTTTTCTTGCAAATCCCAAATATTAATCATGCGACTGCCTGCTTTCATAGTGTTCATAGATAACTCCTTTTATTTATCTCAAATACAATTATACCACAATTTAATCCATTCGTCAACATACTTGAACCAGCGAAGAGAAATAAATCTGCAATCATGGTCTTGTGCCGCAAATAGTAGGATGTCTTTACTGAAAATTATAAAAATTCAACATGAATATTTATTTTAGTATCTTCCAATAACCCGCTTTATCCGAGCCGACGCGCTCAATATAGCCGTTTTGTTTTAGCAGTTTGATCGCGCGCTTAACGGTTTCTCTTGAAACGCCGATCCTTTCGGTCAAAATTTCAAGGGTAATATTGTTTTGCTCGGAAATGAGTGCCAATACTTTTTGTGCCGTGGCGGTCAATTTTACAGGCTCATTTACAGGAACATTTACAGGCTCACCGTGAACGACCGCATTCCGCACTTTCTTTAAGACTTCGGGATCGTATTTGAACTCGGTAATGATAAAGTTGTCGGAAATTTGGAAGATGCTTCGATCATAGACGCGCAAAATGCGTTGGATCCCCGAACCGAAGTTTTCTACAAACTCCATGTCTCGGAATACCCGCATCAGCTCTCTGTTCCTCGGCATAGACCGTCCGCTGAAAAATTCTTCCTGTGTCAATCCTCCCACAAGCCCACCGTAAGAAACAACTGTGATACGGTCATCGTATATCTCAAAGAGAGGCGCACCGCCGCTGATATAATCATTGTGAACGATGGCATTGATGACGGCTTCACGCAAGGCGACCTTATCGACCAAAAACTTTTCCACCCGCTTGGGATAGGTAATTTCCACGGACGGCAAGTTATAATTATCCAAGTAAGCAAGGATGTTGTAGACGCTTTTCAGAATGCAGCAATAGCCGAATTCTTTACTTGTAATGATTTCATTCTTGTCTGTACCTCTGAATTGGGCAACCTTCATCGTAACATCGTTTTGGTCGGACAAGAGCATAGCGAAGTAATTGAATCTACCATCCGAGGTGTACATCCCCAAGTTGCGGAAAAAGTGGTCACCGCTCGTATCAAAACCATTCTCTTCATAAAAGATACGAAGTTGCGTAAACGTCAAATCTTGCCGAGGGGAAATGATCGTACTCAAAGTGCGGTTGACTCGATGCGAAAATAAGGTTTCAATCTGCGCTTGCTCCATCGGCGTACTCTGCGTTCCGATGCGCAGAAAACAACCTTTGGGACTCATGCCGTACTTTTTGATATAGTATGGTTTCTCCAAGCCGCCAGCAACGGAGATTTTGATGTATTTCTTCTGCTCACCCAAAATATCGATTTGGAAAAGCCCAATAACGGACGGACTGATGTTGTTTTTCAAACGGTCCGCCACTTTCAGGCTAATATCGTCGGGGGCATCAATCCCCACGACTTCGCCGTTGTCCTCTACGCCAATTAAAATATCCCCGCCGAGTGTATTCAAAAAGGCAACGACTTCCTTTTCCAAGCCGTCCGTCAATTCTCTTTTGTACTCGGTATAAGCGTTTTCCATGTCCACACGCCCCTTATGAGAATGGTTATATTATAGCATATTTTCGGAAGAAAAGCAAGGGCTACAACTATACCCCTCGATAATCATTTCAAATATAACAGGCGAAATTTTATAAGAAAAAGGCTTCGCGTTATACCACGAAGCCCTTTATGCTCTGCTTAATGACCATTTTAATAGATTTTTTTGATTTTTTATTGTATCCCTAATCCCATTGAACGCAAAATCCCCAATCGAGGTCACACTGTCAGGAATGACAATGCTCGTCAGCGAACTGCAATACCCGAACGCACTATCCCCAATCGAAGTCACACTGTCGGGGATCACGCTGTTTTTACAGCCTGAAATTAAAGTATTTGACTTCGTTTCAATCAAACAATCCTGTTCGCTCCGATATACGTTATTCCCTTTCGCAACTGTGATATGCTCCAAACTGCTGCAACCACCGAACGCCCTATTCCCGATCGAGGTCACGCTGTCGGGAATGGTAATGCTCGTCAGTCCGTTGCACCCCCAGAGCGCACTTTTCGCAATCGTTTTTATGCCTTGCCGAATGGTATATGTGCCCGAAATCGTATTCTTTGCTTTTATGAGGTGATTCCCGATATAAAGCACGTCGTTTGCATCCCAATGAGATGCGTCGTTATAATACGCTGTACCATAGAACGCCTCATACCCAATCTCGGTCACTCTGTCGTGAATGGTAATGCTTAGCAGCTTGCTGCAATACTTGAATGTCTCATCTCCAATCGAGGTCACGGCGTCGGGAATGGTAATGCTCGTCAGCCCGCTGCAACCAGAAAACGCCCCATGCTCGATAGAAGTCACGCTGTTGGGAATTGTTACACTCGTCAGCCCGTCACAATTATAGAATACACCATTATCAATCCTGGTCACGCTGTTGGGAATTATAATACTTTCAAGTCCGCTGCAACCAGAGAACGTACCTGCCGCAATCGTTTTTGTACCTTGCCGAATGATATATGCGCCAGAAATCGTATCTTTTGCTGCTATAAGATGATTTCCGATATAGAGCACGCCGCTTGCATCCCAATGCGATGCGTCATTATAGTACGCCGTACCGTTGAATACACTATATCCGATCGAGGTCACGCTGTCGGGAATAACGATGCTCGTCAGCCCGCTGCAATAAGAGAACGCCGATTCTCCAATCGAAGTCACGCTGTCGGGAATGATGATATTTGTCAGCCCGCTACAATCCTCGAACGCCCAATCCCCAATCGAAGTCACACTGTCGGGAATTGTAATGCTTGTAAGTGAAGTGCAATCCTCGAACGCAGAAGCCATAATCACAGTCACCGCTTTTCCTTCGTAGTAGGCGGGAATGATGAGGTCGGTCGTGTCCGTCGCCTCACCGATGCTTACTACCTCATAGGTGTCCGTATCTTCGTCGAGTATATATGTAAGCCCCTTTGTGTAGACCGCGCTGTAACCGCAAGTCTTGCAAGTGTTGTCGGGATTGTAGCTGTGATTGCCGACGGAAAATTTGTCGCCGCAGACAGTGCAGGTTTTCCAATGCCCGTTTTCGTCCACTTCAAACCGTTCGGCGATGTGCGTGTGTCCGTCCGCGCCTTTTTCCTCTTCCGGTCCCTTGTCTCCTCCGCCTCCGCACGCCGCGAGGCCGAAGCACAGGCAAATGCAAGCCAAAGCCGCCAAAAGAATCGTCCAAAATTTCTTTTTCATTTTTCCTCTCCTTCTTTCTTTTCATAATAATTATAATTCCAATACGGAATTATGTCAAGCCTTCCCCGTGTTAAAATTCCAAAAAAGAAATTTGGAAGGACATTATGAAAGTCAGAAAAAAGGAGTATGGCGATTGCAATCTTATCGGCAGACGCGTAGAACAGCTGCGGAAAGAACGTAAAATCAAGCAAAAGGACTTCATTGCCCGCTTACAAGTGGCGGGTTTGGATATCAACCCCACGAGCTATTCCAAATTGGAAGGGCAAGTCCGCGCCGCGACGGATAAAGAAGTGTATGCGATCGCCCTTGTTCTCGGCGTACCAATCGAAACTCTGTTTGAAAAATAAAAGCAACGCCGCCCGACCGCGAATGCGGTCGGGCGGCGTTCTGCCCTGCTCAAAACTCGATGTGCTTAAAATCCTTCTTGGAAGAGCGGCGGTAGAGGATCGCCTTCCTGCCGATCACGGCGACGACCTCGGCGTGAAGGAGGTCGGCGAGGTTTTCCGCCAAATTCTCGCCATCGTCCCCTGCCGCGGGGAGCAGGGTGATCTTGATGAGCTCGTGCGCCTCGAGCGCGTCCGAGAGCCCCGCCACGAGGTTTTCGGAGAGCCCCTCTTTCCCCACCTGCGCAATGGGTTTTTGCGTACTCGCGAGCGACTTTAAGTGCGCTCTCTGTTTGGATGTGAACATTGCTTTCTCCTCCTTATTTTGAAATTACGGTGCGAGGCGGGTCTCCCGCCGCTGCACGCCCCCATTTGCCACACTACCGTAGGCTTACTGTCTTTGAGGACGTATTATTCGCGGGCGAACCGTTGAGAGATGTACACCTTAACCCCTCGCAAATTTCTTTGCCAACAATATGCCGCCCGCAGGGCACTATATCCAAAGAAATTTGCGAAATTTACACATATTCGAATTCGACGTCTCCGACGACCACCGTGTCGCCCGCTTTGCAGCCCATTTTTTCGAGCTCCTTGAACACGCCGCGCAGCTTGAGAACGCGCTGGAAGTAATTCATGCTATCCGGGTTGTTCAAAACGACGTTGCGGCAGAGCATATCGACCAAGCCCCCCACGACGACGTAGGCGCCGTTCTCGTCGAGGAAGATCTCAAACTGCGTGTTGTCGCTCTCCTCGAAGAAGAATTCGTCGGCGGGAATGCGCTCGGCGGGCGGGAGCGTTTGCAGCTTTTCGTACACGGCGGAAAGAAGCTCCTTCGTCCCCTCCCCGCGCACGGCGGAGAGCTCGAAAATTTTGTACTTCTTGCCGTATTTTTTGCGGAAGCGCTTCGCGTTCTCCTCCGCGCCGAAAATGTCGCACTTGTTGAGGGCGACGATCTGCGGGAGCGCGGCGAGCTTCTCCGAATAGTCCTTTAATTCTTTGTTGATGGTCTCGAAGTCCGCGATGGGGTCCCGCCCCTCGATGCCCGAGATGTCTACAACATGCACGAGCATGCGGGTGCGTTCGACATGCCGCAAGAAGTCGTGCCCAAGCCCCGCGCCCTGCGCCGCGCCCTCGATGAGCCCGGGGATGTCGGCGAGGACAAAGCTCTCCTCAAAGCAATTCGCCACCCCCAAATTGGGCGAGAGCGTGGTGAAGTGGTAGTCTGCGATCTTCGGCTTTGCCGCCGTGACTTTGGAAAGAAGGGTGCTCTTCCCCGCATTGGGGAAGCCCACGAGCCCCACATCGGCGATGACCTTCATCTCGAGAAGGAGGACGTGCGGCGTCGTCGCCACTCCCTTTTGGGCGAAATTGGGCGCATGACGGCGCGCGGTGGTGAAGCGCACATTGCCCTTGCCCCCTCTTCCGCCCTCCAAAATGCGGACCTTTTCGCCGTCCTCATATACGTCGCAGAGAATTTTCCCGCTCTCGAAGTCGCGCACGAGCGTCCCGCAGGGGACTTTCAATACGAGGTCCTCCCCGCTCTTGCCAAAGCATTGGTTGGTGCCGCCGCGCTCGCCGTCTCCCGCAAAATATTTGCCCTTGAAGCGGAAGGAGAGCAGATCGTGCATGTCCTTATCGCCGACGAAATACACGCTGCCGCCGTTCCCGCCGTCGCCGCCGTCCGGCCCGCAGGCGGGCTTTCCCTTGTATGCCTTGAAGGAGTTCATGCCGTCGCCGCCATTCCCCGCCTTCACGGTGATCTTTACTTTGTCGGTAAATCCATACGTCGCCATACGAAGAGTATAGCATTTGCAAAAAAAATTTGCAAGGGATTTGCCCTTGCAAAAAAGAGTTTTGGGCGGAACCCCGTTCAAAACCACAAGGGAATACAACCTATCGGGATAAAAGTGTTTCGCAAAAAGCCTTCCCAAGTTCTTCGAGATACTCCTTCCTGCAAAGAGAATTGCGCCAATCCTCGGGAATTGCATCGTAGCCATAGAGAAGCCCCACTATGCTTCCTGCGACCGCGCCGACAGAATCGGTATCCAATCCCAAATTGACCGCCTTCAAAGCACAATCGCGGTAGCTATCCGTCGTAAGAGCGCACCAAATTGCGGCTTCCAAAGTATCTACAACGTAGCCGCTGCTGTTGATTTCTTCCCGCGGAAGAGAGGAAAAGCTGTCCTCAAAAAGGCGATGATAGTGACAACGTTCAGGTTGATTTTGATAGAACGCCTCTGCCTTTTTCAAGCCGTTTTTAATTCCCTGTTTGGTAGGGTTTTCGAGAAGTTCCCATAGAACGAACGTATAAATTCCGCAGCCGATACAACTCCGCGGGTGGGCGTGGGTAAGGGCAGAGGCGCGGTGAATGAGGGAAAGTTTCCCTTCCAACGGGAAATCGGAATCAAAAAGATAGAGGGCAAATGGATAGATACGCATGAGTGAACCGTTTCCGTTTTCGTATTCGCCACGGCACCCACACTGTTCCGCTTCGCACCCCATATGAAACCGCTTGATTGCCGCGCGGCATGAACTGCCCACATCGAACGTCCGCCCCGTCGGCGTAAACGCATTCTCGTACAGCCATTTGTGGAAATTCTCCATGACCGTCTTGAAGTCGAGGCCGTGATTTATAAGTGCGTCCATTGCGCAAAGCGACATGCTCGTATCGTCCGACCACGCGCCCTTGGGGAGATGAGCACCGTAGAGCGGCAGAATGTCCGTGACGGGATAGCGGTCGCGCTCTTTTCGATCTTGAAACTGTACGGGTCCCCCGACCGCATCCCCCACGGCGTGTCCAAAAATGATAGATTGGATTTGAGTATATAAATTTGTACCCGTCTGCACGTCCGGCATCACGACCTGCTCCATAACCTTCAAATGTCCGACATCAAAACATTGTGGGAAGACAAAGGATTTTTCCGAATCGACAAAGGAAACGGTGAGATGTTTGTTTTCGTTGTCAACTTTAACGATTTTCCCCTCGCCGAAATTTTTGTGCGCTACAATCATTCCGATAAAAATTTTTGGCAGAGAAGAAGTCCCATCATCATGTTTGACGGAAGCTTGTGTAGACTTTTCGGGGAGAGTCGATTTCGGTTTCTCCTTCGGTGGCACCGCTTTTTCTTTCGATGTTACCGGCTTCGGTTTTTCTTCCGCGATTTTTTGCGCTCGATCATTTAACGGCTTTGAGATTGTATAAATTGAGCATTCATAATTTTGTTGTGATTCCCTCATATCCACACTAATTTCATTTGCCTCTTCAAGAGAAAAAGTATCTGCCCGAGAAGCGTCCACAAGATTCCGATTCCGATCAAGAAAAAGTGCTTTTCCGCCCTTCTTTTGTGTTACTTTGATATAAATGAAATCCTTGGACGGAGCCTCCACTATATTGGATATCACTATGTCAGATACCGTACCTCTTTCATATACTCTTTTTTTGTTTTTAAGACCCATAGATGTATTTCCCCCACTATGCCCTCAAAGCAATTTTTCGAATACTTGCACAAATTTTGTAAGACCCACCATTGATACTTCAATGGCGGTGATGTAACTGCTATCATCACCGAGGACGATTTCTTGCTCACAGAAAATTCTACGGGAGTTTTTGCCCTTTATACCGCATTCCCAATTACAATGAAAGCCCAAAAGGGATTCGATCGCTTCTCTTTGTTCAAACAGACACTCGAAAAGCTGAACTTCATTTTCAAGATAGATCCCATACCTCACTCTTCCGCGTTGGGGGGTAAATTCAATGCAGATACAGCGGTTTGCGGGGAACTGTCTCGCATTCACATACGCGTAGTGGCGAAGTGTTCCGTCTCTATCACAATTGATCTTTATGGAAAACGGCTCGCCGTTTTCCATAAGCGTCTCTTGATATTTGTTCCAAAAAAATTTCCGCTCTGTTTGCGCGTTCGTCATACTGTTTTCTCCTCATGAATATTTTATTGCGGTATCTCTTCGATTTGGTAGCCGAGCTGTCTGGCAACTGTCAAAAAGCGAGGAATGTTGAGAATACCCCACTGCGTGCAGACGACCATATCTCCGTCACGAAGGTGCAGAATTTCATTTCTCTCCGCAAAAAAACGCCTATGATATTCCTCGTCTCCACGCTGTTTGGCGATCTCAACCTTCTCCACGACGCCGAGACTGCCCTGCAACGACTTATCAAAGACAAGCCGCAGTTCAGTACAAGAGATCTCGGGATGATCGATAACATACCGCTTTACAACGGCATAAACCAATCGGTTTTTGGGATATGAGCTCCCCTCAAACACATAGCGAGTGGTGTCGCGCTTGCGTTCGGGGACGAGCGGCATGCCGTCCTCTTCGAATTCTCTGAGCGGTCTACAGCCCACTTTGTAAGTTATTCGCCGCGCTGTCTCAGGAGAGGGAACAGTTTCGTTCTCCCCGTCCGCAATTTTCTGTTTGAGCTCTGCGACGTCGCGCTCCAATGCCTTGATCCGACTGAGCATTTCAACGATAATTTCCGCATCCATAAACCGACCTCCGATGTTTTGTGAAATCATTGTAGCATAACAAAATTGTATTGTCAAGATATTCCGTGTTGTTTTGTAAAAAATTTTTGTTTTTGTTTTGCGTAGTTGTTTTTTGCAAAAACAAGGGGGAATATCTCGAAAAACATTTTTACATAACGAAGCAAGCATCGTAAATACTTTTTTTGTGCTTGGCAACAATTTTCTTGTCGAAGTCTTGACAAGTGTACTTGGCAGTGGTACAATTCTTTTTGCCAAGTAAACTTGGCACAAGGGAGAAGATATGCAAGAAATGCAGTCGGCGGAAGAGGAGAAAGTGTTCCCGAAGCAAAACGCCGAGGAGGAGAAAATGCTTCCGAAGGAAAACGTCGAAAAGGAGCTCTCCCCCGAGGAAATTTTGAAGCGGGCGAAAAGGGAGAACGAGAAATTGGGCGACGAGAGGCAGCGCGGCAGGCTGAAATGGGGCAACTATGCGGGATTTATCGCGTTGGAGCTTGCCGTCGCCATCGTCCTCTTGGTCAAAGTTTGCACGCAGGACGCCGTTCCCACGGAAATTTTCGCCATGTTATTCACGGGCATTGCCGCGCAGAACATCGCTCAAGCGTGCGTTTGCGTCAAAAAATTGCGTCCGTTCTACATCGTGATCTGCGTGCTCATCGCGGCTTGCGCCGTCGCATATTGGGTATTTTGGATCCTCGGGCTCTGCGGCGTGCCCGTTCTCGGGTGAGTTATGGACGATAAGCTCATCCTTCAAAACCGTCTCAAAGAAATTCGGGCGGAAAAGAACCTCTCGCAGGGGGAGCTCGCCGCGCTCGTGGGCGTTTCCCGCAACACGATCAGCTCCATCGAGACGGGACAGTATTGCCCGACCGCCAAGCTCGCCCTCGTGCTTTCCTATGCCCTCGGGAAGAAATTCGAGGAGATCTTCTTCTTTTGACGAAATTTTCGCCGCAAGGCTGTTCATTCCCCCGCGGAATGGGTATATGAAAGGTGAGAGGTCATCATGTATTCGTATTTTTTGTTTTTGCTCATTCTCATTCCCTTCCTCGCGCTCTCGACATGGGCGAGCGTGCGCGTGAACACGACGTATGCCGCGTTCGACCGCGTTCCCAACCGCTCCAACATGACGGGCTACGATGCCGCCGTCCGCCTCATGCAGCGCCGCGGCGTGCACGATATTTCCGTCGGAAGAGTCTCGGGAAGGCTTTCCGACCACTACAATCCCACCAAGAAGATCGTCAATCTTTCTCAGAGCACCTACGGGAGCGCTTCCGTCGCCGCCGTTGCGGTCGCCGCGCACGAGGTCGGGCATGTGATGCAGAAAAAATCGGGGTACATTCCCTATAAGATCCGGAATATCCTCGTGCCCGTCACCAATATCGGCTCGCGGCTCGCCCTGCCCGTCATCCTCGTCGGAATTATTTTGGACTTCACCCTCCTCTCCGTCTCGGTGCCCGTGGGGCAATACCTCGTGTATATCGGGATCGGGCTGTACGGGCTCTCCACGCTCTTCATGCTCGCCACCCTTCCCGTGGAATTCAACGCCTCGAGGAGGGCGAGGAAGATGCTGCTCGAGGACGGCATTCTCACCGAGGAGGAGCTCCCCGGCGCCAAGAAGGTACTCTCCGCCGCCGCCCTCACCTACGTCGCTTCGCTGCTTATCTCCCTCATCTACTTCCTCCGCTTCGCCCTCGTCTTTGCCTCCATGGTGGGAAGAAACCGCGAATGAGGAAGGGGGCTTGCCCCTCGAAAGGCTGCTTCACCTCGTGGTACCGTGTCATTTTACCCCTCCCCCTACGTCCCCCTCCCCGCTCGCGGGGAGGGGGATAAAGTGGCGGTGTGACTTGCCCACCCCTCGGAGGGGTGGGTGCCCCGTAAGGGGCGGAAGGGGTGTTATGTATAAAAATGACACTCCTTCAGGCGCGCAAGGGCAGCGCGCCAGCTCCCCCTGAAGGGGGCGCCAAGTCGTGCTACAACAAAATCCCCTTCCTTTTTAAGGAGGGGGACACAGGGGGAGGTTCCCGTGGCGCTCTGCCCAGCAGAGAGCTTTGCGTCATTCTGCCCCGCCCAAGCTTCTATTGTATTCCAAGGGCGGCACGAGCGCGTAGCGCGAAGTAGCACCGCGAAGAATCCCGAGGAGGAAAATTCGGACTTCGTACTTCGGGATATTTCGGTCGCTATGCTCCCTCAACATGACGCGGTAGGCCCCTTGGCTTCCCCTCTCGGCAGTCCCAGCGGGAAAAGTGGAAAAAGTGCTTGACAGGGGCGCATAGGCGTGCTATAATACCTACAAAATAAGTAGGAATAACGCGAGGGTACAATTTCAGCTATGAGAGTCTATGCGGATCATGCGGCGACGACCAAGATGCGCGCTTCGGCGCTCAAGGCCTATACGGACGCCGCGAACGAATTTTACGGCAACCCCTCCTCTCTGCACTCGGAGGGTCAGCGGGCGAAGGAAGTGTTGGAGGACTGCCGCGCGCGCATTGCCGCCCTTCTCGGGGCAAATGCGAATGAGATCGTCTTTACCTCGGGGGGAAGCGAGGCAGACAACCAAGCCCTCCTCTCCGCGGCGAAATGGGGCGCGCTCAAGGGCAAAAAGCGCATCGTCTCCACCGCCATCGAGCACCACGCCGTGCTTCACACGTTGAAAAAGCTCGAGAAGGAGGGGTACGAAGTCGTCCTCCTGCCCGTGGGGGCAGACGGCATCGTGAAAGTCGCGGACGCCGAAAATGCCATCGACGACAACACCTGCCTCGTCTCGGTCATGCTCGCCAACAACGAGATCGGCACCATCCAGCCCGTCGAAGAAATTTCCAAAATTTGCCTCGCGAAGAAGGTCCCCTTCCACACGGACGCGGTGCAGGCGGTCGGGCACATGCCCGTGAATGTACAAGCGCTCGGCTGCGACTATCTCGCCCTCTCGGCGCACAAGTTCGGCGGCCCGCGGGGCGTGGGTGCGCTGTATGCGCGGCGCGGGGCTCCGCTCTATCCCCTCATCGAGGGCGGGGCGCAGGAAAAGGGCAAGCGCGCGGGGACGGAAAACCTTCCCGCCATCGTCGCCATGACGGTGGCGCTCGAAGAGGCGATCGCCGAGCTCCCCGAAGTGACGAAGCGCGTCTCCGCCATGCGGGATAGGCTCATCGAGGGGCTCGAAAAAGTCCCCCATTGCGCCCTGAACGGCGACAGGGTGCATCGGCTCGCGGGCAACGTGAGCTTCTGCTTCGAGGGCGTGGAGGGCGAATCGCTCCTTCTCTACCTCGACGACATGGGCGTGAGCGCCTCCTCGGGCTCGGCGTGCACTTCGGGCTCGCTCGACCCTTCGCATGTGCTCCTTGCGATCGGGCGGGTGCACGACGTGGCGCACGGCTCCCTTCGCCTCACTCTCGACGGCACCAACACCATGGAAGAGGTGGAATATCTCCTCTCCGCCGTGCCCGCGGTCGTCGAAAAAGTTCGCTCCTTCTCGCCCGTCTGGCGGGACCTGCAAGAGGGCAAACGCAGTTTTATTCTCTGAAAAGGACGGTAAACGACAATGTCTTTGTATAGTGAAAAGGTCATGGACCACTTCCGCAACCCGCGCAATGTGGGCGTCATCGAAAATCCCGACGGCGTGGGCGAGGTCGGCAACGCCAAGTGCGGCGACATCATGAAGATGTATATCAAGGTGAAGGACGGCGTCATCGAGGACGTGAAGTTCGAGACCTTCGGCTGCGGCAGCGCCATCGCTTCGAGCTCCATGGCGACGGAGATGATCAAGGGCAAGCCCATCGCGGAAGCCCTTCAGCTCACCAATAAGGCGGTGACCGAGGCGCTCGACGGGCTCCCCGCCTACAAGCTGCACTGCTCGGTGCTCGCCGAACAGGCGGTGCAGGCCGCCATCCGCGACTACTACGAGAAAAACCACATCCCCTACGACGAAGCCATGTTCCCCGCATGCAGCCACTGCGCGCACGAGCATGAGGACGGGGGCGAGGAATGATGATCTCCACGCGGGGCAGGTACGCCCTGCATATCATGACGGCGCTCGCGGGAAGGGAGGGCTATGCTTCCCTCAAAGAGATCGCCGAGGAAGAGGGCATCCCCCACAAGTATTCGGAGAACATCATGACCGCGCTCGCCAAGGCGGGGCTGGTGGAGGCCGCCCGCGGCAAGAACGGCGGGTATAAGCTCGCCCGCGCGCCGAAGGAATACACCCTCGCCGAAATTTTGCGCACGGCGGAGACCTCGCTCTCCTCCTCGAGCTGTATGGAAGAGGGCTGCCCCCGCGCCGCCGTCTGCCCGACGCTCCCCGTCTGGAAGGCCCTCGACGAGACGGTGAACGAATTCCTCTCCCGCTACACCCTCTGCGACCTTTTGCCCAAAGAGGGATAACTTTCAAACAGCATTTCGGAATACTCCGTTCGAACCCCCGAGCCCCCTCTGTACGAGGGGGCTCGGGGGTATTCGCAGTTCATGGATTTTTCAACTGCTCGGAAATATAGGCAAAAATGCTTTCCATATCCTTTTGCGCCAAGGGGAAAATTTTCAAGCAATACTTATTTGCCATATTTCTCCCTCATTGCGGTGATTTGTCAACCCTTTTCGCAAAAATCGCGCCCCGTTCTTGGAAAGATCATTTTACCGCCTTCAGGAAATAGATGGTCTCGAAGGGGACGAGGGTGTTGTCCTGAAGGAGGAGGGCGCGCTCGGCCTCAAGCAACTTTTTCACCGTT
The DNA here is from genome assembly GCA_947630365.1 of uncultured Clostridia bacterium. Lineage (GTDB taxonomy): Bacteria > Bacillota > Clostridia > Christensenellales > Borkfalkiaceae > Gallimonas. The sequence goes on along the minus strand of CANRHI010000004.1, from coordinate 24,229 downwards.
TGGCGGGCGGTGACGTACCTTCCGCCCTCCTTCTTTTCGTCGGGGAGGAAGTACACGATCTCCACTTCCTCGCGCTTTCCGATATTCTCGCGGATGGCGCGGAGGGCGTCGGCGATCTCCCCTTGCGCCTCCTCGCCGACGGTAATTTGCTGCTCGGTGAAGCGCGCCGTCTCGTCGATCTCCTCGTCGAAGCCACGCAAGGCGGCAAAGGGAGAAAACTGCGCCGCGCGCGCTTCCGCGGACATGGGTGGGTGATTTTTGGGGCGGACGTGCGGAAGATGCAAAATTTCCGAGTAGTCGTTCATTTTTTGTGCCCTCCGATCTGTCCGTTCCGCTCCCGCGTCGTGGCGCCCTCCTCGAGGTCCATGCCCCGCACGAGGGCGTTCTTTCCGAATTTTTTGTGCACGGAGAGCACCGCCTCCTGCACCCGCTGTTCGCGCCCGAGCGCTTCCTCCTCCGCCCGCGCCTCTCTTTCCCTCGCCTCGTGGTCGGTGAAGAGGTCGAGCTGCTGCGGAGCTGCGGCGGGGATCTTCTCCTTGGGAAGCACGCGGCTCGCCGTGACGAACAGCTTCCGCACGAGAAGGCGGGGGTCCGCAATGCGCCGATACAGCCCGAACGCCGCCTCCATGATCTGCCGCGCCGAGGAGGTGTATGCCTTCAAACGGACCGAGCCGTGCGCGGGCTTGGGCTTTTGCCTTCCGTACCCGTCGAGAACGATTTCTCCCGCATATGCCGCCTGCGCCTCGGGGGTTTTCAGGCTCTCGGTGTCGTAATCGACGCCGAGCACGATCTGGTCGGTGACGAGCCCCTTCTCCACGAGGTCGAGCGCGAGCGCGTCTGCCATCTCGCGCACGATGAGCCCGCCCTTCTCGAAGGAATAGGCGCTCTGCAGCACCTGCCCCGCGCCGAGGCTGTTCGACTGCGGGCGGTATGCCTTGATCTGGGCGATGGTGCACGGCTCCCACCCCCACGCGTGGTCGATGAGGAGCTCCGCGTTCACCCCGAAGAGCTGAAAGAGGAGGTCCTCATTGCGGACGGAACAGAGCGCGACATCCCCCATCGTGTACATGCCGTGCTCCTCCAGCCTTCTCGCATACCCGCGGCCCACCCGCCAAAAGTCGGTGATGGGGCGGTGCCCCCACAGCATTTTTCTGTATTCCATCTCGTCGAGCTCGGCGATGCGCACCCCGTCGCGGTCGGGGGGCATGTGCTTGGCGACGATATCCATCGCCACCTTGCAAAGGAAGAGGTTGCTCCCGACGCCCGCCGTCGCCGTGATGCCCGTGCGGGAGAGCACTTCGCGGATGAGCCGCATGGCGAGCTCGTGCCCCGACATGCGGTAGCGGGCAAGATAGCCCGTCGCGTCGATGAACACTTCGTCGATGGAGTAGACGTGGATGTCCTCCGGCGAGACAAATTCCGCGTAGATGCCGAAGATCTGCGCGCTCACCTTCTCGTATAGCTCCATGCGCGGCGGGGCGACGATGTAGTCCACCGCAAGGGAGGGGTCGCTGATGAGCTCCCCCTTGTAGACCGACTTCCCCGAAAGGGTGCGGGCGGGGGCGTGTTCCCGCCGCTTGGCGTTGACGGCGCGCACCTTCTCCGCCACTTCGAAGAGCCGCGGCCGCCCGGGGACGCCGTACTCCTTGAGCGCGGGGGAAACGGCGAGGCAGATGGTCTTTTCCGTCCTGCTCTCGTCCGCCACGACGAGATTGACGGAGAGCGGGTCGAGCCCCCTTTGGACGCACTCCACGGAGGCGTAGAAGGACTTGAGGTCGATGGCGATGTACGTCTTTTCCGCGTCCTTTCCGCTTCCCGCGGTCGCCGCGGTCATATTCGGTTTGAAACTTCCCGCTTGCTTCATGCGCACCTCCTTCGGCTCCCGCCCGTTTTCCCCTATTATATAGCATGCGCGGAAGAATGTCAAATACGCAAGACCCCCGAAAGATCGGGGGTCGTTGACGCGATACGTTGTATTTGGGTTTTTGCTCAAACGTCAAAGCGGAGGAGGGAGACGTTCTCCACGGCGTAGCAGCCGCCCGCGTTCCTGTGGGTGAATTGGAGCTGCATGACGGGCGCGCCGATGTTCCCCGCCTGCGTCGACTTGGTGCCGATCCAGCGCGCGTAGAGGCGATACTCTCCCGCCGCCTTGTAGTACGCCGCGTACTCGACGGCATCGCCGCTCGCCCTTCTCTCCAGCCGAAGCTCGATGACGGCGCCGCTCTTTGCCTCGGGAAGCTCGGCTCCCGCGGCGGGGAGCTCGGTGAGCGTTCCGTTGTCGAAGGCGGGCGCGAGGACGAATTTCCCGCCGTCCGCTTTGAGGTCGAAGAAGCCCGCCCAGCCGTCCTTATCCACGGTGCGCACGCCGATGCCCAGCCACGCCGCGCCCGAGCTCGGGTTGGGGGCAAGCAGGGTAAATTTGAGATCGAGGCGGAAGTTTTCCGTCGCCTCCGCGAAGGTCATCTTGGCGAAGTCGGCATTCCCGCCGTTCAAACTCCATTCGGCGCCACGGCGGTGCATAATGATCCCGCCGCTGGTGAGCACCATGTTGAGGCGGCAATCCTTGGGCATGCCCGTAAGGTCCATGGCGTCCGCGCCGAAGAAGGCGTTATATTTTTTCACATAGTCGGAGATCTTCTTGGCGGCGGCTGCGTCCTCCGAGCCCGTGGCGGTCACCGTAAATTCCTTCTCGGCGACGGCGGCGTAGCCCGTGCGCGGGTCGGTGAGCTTCATCCGCACGGTGAATTTGCCCGTTGCCTTGCAGGCGTCGAGGTCGTCCACGAAGAGGTAGGGATAGCTCAAATTGTTCCCCGCGAAGAGGATGCGCACGTCCTTTTGGACGTCCTTGGAGCCTTCTCTCGATTTCACGCTGTTTTTGACGACTTCGAATTCCGCCTCCTCGGGAAGGAAGGTGTGCGGCGTGCCGCCATGCGAAGTCGCGTCCACATAGAGGAGATGCCCCATGCAGGTGAGCACTTCGGAGGGCATTCCGCCAAAGGGGTCCTCCCCCCAAACGGGCGCATAGGTGAGATTTTCGACAGAGTAGACGTCGATATTCACCCGCTGCTGGACGGTGGTAAACACTTTGTGGGTGTAGACGACGGTCACGGTGAACCAATCGGGCTGCGAAGAGGTGATGCGGACGGAAGTCCCCGTCCCCGCCTCGGCAATTACGTCGGCGTTGCCGTGCGTATCGAAGCTGACGTTGTATTTGTCCGTTGCGCCGTCGGCAAGGTAGGAAATTTCCACCGCCTGCCCCGTGCGGATGCGGTAACGCTCCGCCCCGCGGGGGGAAAGGGAAAGGGCCGCCGCCTCGCAGGAGATCTCCGCCTCCGCCTCGGCGGTACTGCCGCTCGTGCCCTTCACGGTGCAGACGAGCTTCCACTCCCCTGCCGTGTGCGGAAGGAACAGCTCGCCGAGAAGGGTGTAGCTCCCCTCCTCCGCTTCGGCGTATTCCGCCGTGCCGTCCAGTCTGTAGAGCGCCTTGAAGCTGCGCTCCGCCTCGCCGTCGCCCGCGTCGAAGTGGGCAACGGCTTCGAATGCCGCCGCCCCGTCCTCCTTCACGCTGCTCTCCGCGAAGGAGAGGGTGAGGGTGGGCGCCGCCGTGGCAACGATCTCGATGGTGGCGGTCTTTTTCTCGCCGCCCTCCTCGACGACGACGGTGTACGTCCCCGCGGAAGCGAACACAATGGTGCCCTCCGCGGCGGAATAGGCCGCGTCCTCGGTGGGTGCGCCGTCCTTTTCCACGCTCACTTTTGCCGCCGCGCTCATGCCCTCGCAGGAAAGCGCGTGCTTTGTGCCGACTTTCCCGTAGCCCGAGGGTGCCGTGAGCTTGACTTCGCCCAGCCCCGCCGCCTTGACGGAAAGGGTCGCGGCGCCGCTTCCGAGCATGCCGTCCTTGGCGGCATACACCGTGACGGTGTACGTCCCCGCCTTATAGAAGAGGAAGGCGTCGCCGTCGCGGCGGAAGTCGCTCACCGTGGCGGGGGCCTCGCCGAGCACGACGGAGTAGCTTATCTCGCACCCCTCGGGCGCCTCGAAGGTCACGCGGTGGGGCGTGCCGACGGTGCCCGTCGTCCCCTCGACGGCGGCGATGGAAACGTTCTTCACCTCGGGCGCGGCGACGGTTTCGCCGCAGCCGACGAGCATTCCCCCGCACAGGAGGGAGAGAAGAAGGACGAGGAGAATGTGTAAATAGATGGCTCTGCGCTTCATACCGTTGCCTCCCTGCTCCAATCGTAGGTGCAATACTTTGTCGTATCCGTAAGGTTGGTCGCGTTCGTCTTTGCCGTGCCCACCGACATGCGCCTTTCGCCCGCGCTCCAGCCCGTCTTTTGACGGAAGGTGACCGAGGTGAGCGGCGCCTTATAGAAGGCATACGCGCCGATGAACGTCACGTTCGCGGGAATGGTGACCGTCTCCAAATCGGTGTGCGCGAAGGCGTATCTGCCGATGGAGACGAGGCTATCGGGAAGAATCACGCTCGAAAGAGTGGCATATTGGAAGGCGTTGCTGCCGATGCTCTCCACGCCCTCGCCGAAGGTGAGGCTTGCAAGTTTCACGCCGCTGGGGCGCTGCTTCTCGGGATTCTGAAGGTCCCTTCCCACGCCCGTAAACGAGAAGGCGAACGCGCCGATGCGCTTTGCCGAGACGTTCACGCTTGCCAGCGACATGCAGTCGTAGAAGGCGTTCTCGCCCACGTTCTCGACGGTGGAAGGCACCGTCACGCTCGTAAGTCCGCTCGCGCGGAAGGCGTTCGCGCCGATTTGGGTGACCTTCTTCAAATCGATGGTCGTAAGTTTCGTGCAGCCGCGGAAGGCGTTCGCGCCGATGTAGCGGACGCTGTCTGCAAGGGTGACGCCCGTAAGCGCGGTGTTCCCCGCATCCGTGCGGCTCTCGAAGGCGGCGTCCATGATGAGGACCGTTCCCGCCTTCACGGCAATGCTGCCCGTGCCGCCGACAAGGATGTTGCCGACGTACTTCGCGCCACTTTCTTCCTGAATCAGTTTGGTGCCCTCGAAGGCGCCCCGCTCCACGCGGGCGATATTCTCGGAGACGGTGAGGTGTTCGAGCTGTGCGCAGCCCGAGAACGCTTCCTCGCCGATGGAGACGACTTTGCTTGCCGTCACGGTCGTAAGCGCCGTGCAGCCCTCGAAGGCGAACGCGCCGAGGCTCTCCGCCGCCGCAAGGTTGACTGTCGCGAGCGCCGTGCAATCCGCAAAGAGGCGGGCGGGGACGCTCTTCAAGAGGGGAAGGGCGATCTCCGTCATCGTGCAGCCCGAGAGGGCATATTCATCCGCCGAGGTGAGGAGGGGAAGGCCGGCGGGCTTTAAGAGGGTGCAGCCGCCGAGCGCCGAGAAGCCGAGCTTCTCGCAGACGCTCAAATCGAGCGTCTTGAGCCCCGTGCAGCCGCTGAAGGCGAGGTCTCCAACTTCCTTCACTTTGCCCTCGCCGTTCACTTCCTCGAGTGCCGTGCACCCTTCGAAGAGGGAGACGGGCAGGGAAACGGGCTTGGCCGTCGAGATGGTGACAGTGGTGAGCGACGTGCAGTCGCCGAACGCCGCCTGCCCCATCGTCTCGAGCGCGCCCTTCAATTCGACTTGAGAAATATTTGTCTCGGCAAACGCCTTGGCGCCGATGCTCTCGAGCGCCTCGGGAAGGACGAGCGCGGAAATTTGCGCCCCGCGGAACGCCTCCTTGCCGATCTTCTTCACATTCTCGCCGAGGGTGAGAGAAGTTACTTCAACATTCCGGAACGCCTTCTCGGCGATCTCCACGACGGGCTTATTGTTGTAGGTATCGGGAATAACGATCTCCGTGCCCTTGAACGAGCCGACGCCCGTCACGATATAGCCGTCCCCCGCCGCCGTGCGCTTGAAGCCGAGGCGAGGAGAGACCGTTTTACCGCAGAACGCGCAGGTGGTGCTGTCCCCTTCGAAGAAGTGGTCCTCTACGCTTCCCTTGGCGTCGCTGTGAGAGCAGGTGGCGACATACCAGTGCTCGAATTCGTTCGAAGCGAGCTCGTCGCCGAAGGTGTGCCCCGCGGGGAGAACGGTCTCCTGCAGGGTGTACCCGCAGACGGTGCAGACGAGAGAAACAGAGCCGTCTTTCTCGCAGGTCGCGGGCTGTGTGCGCTCCACCGCCGCGTGCGCCTCGGAGGAGACGGGCATGCCGCACACGAGGCAGGGGTGCCAATGCATGGCGGCGTCGTGCCCGAACACGCCCTCGTCCGTCGTGTGGTCAATGGGCTCGGTGGGGGTATCCGCGTACCAGTAGCCGCACACGCAGCTGTGCTTGGTGTAGCCCGCGGAGGTGCAGGTGGGGGCGACGACGCTCTCGGTAAATTCGTGCGCCGCCGTCACGCCGTCTTTGCTGTGGGTGGTCTCGTCGAAGGTGTACTCCGAGCCCGCGGGGGTGGGCGCCGTCTCGTTTTCGGTGTACGAATACCCGCACGCGCAGGTATATAAGGTGTAGCCCTTTTGCGAGCTCGTCGGCTCGACGACCGTCTTTCTGAAGTCGTGCGCGCTCTTATTTTCCTTGGCGTCGTGCCCGCAGGTGGCGGAGTGCCAGTGGGAGGTCTCGTCGAACGTCCACGCCTCGGCATAGGTATGCGTATGGTCGCCGCACGCCGCGAGCGCCAGCGCCGCCGTCGCGGCACATGCCGCCGTAAGACAAAGTTTCAGGATGGATTTGGGTTTCACGTCGATTCCTCCTTTAATGCTTGCAGCGCTTCTTGAGAAGCAGCAGTCCCGCGCCTGCGCACAGCACGGCGAGGACGAACGCCTCCTCCCCTGCCGCCGCGCCGCAACCGCTCTCTTGCGGGCTCTTGTCCTCCGCCGTTCCCTCGCCGAAGCTCGCGCTCGCGAAGGAGACGGTGACGATGTAGGTCTTTTCGGTGCCGTCCTCGGCGGTCACGGTAACGGTGAGCTTGTCGCCCGAGAGGGCATAGACGGCGGTCGCGCCCTCTGCCGTCTCCGCCTTCACGGAGAGCTCGGAGGGAAGCGTGCCCGCGGGGGCGGTGTAGGCGCCCTCGGTGCCGTTCAACGTAACTTCTGCGCCGCCGACGGTGAGCTTCTTCAACGAGGCGTCGCTGCTCATCGGCACGAAGGTGAGGGTGTACGTCTGCGCCTTGCCGCTCTCGGCGGTGACGGTGACGCTCACCTTGCCCTCCGCCGTCGCCTCGCCGACCGAGACGCTCGCCTTTGCGGAAGCGGCAACCGCCGCGACTTCGGGCAGCGTGCCCTTATACTTTACGGTGTATTCCAAGGTCTCGGGGGCAAAGCCCGCAAGGGGCGTTCCGCCCACCGTGAGGGAGGAAAGCGCGGCGTTCGCGTCCTTCAAGGAGAGCCGCACGGTGTACACGGTCGCACTGCCGTTTTCCGCCGTGACGGTGATGAGGATGACGCCCGCCGTCTTGTCGAGCACCGTCTGCACGGTCGCGGTCTGCGCCTTCGGAGTCGCCGTGAGCGCCGCAAGGATCTTCGCCTCCTCGCCCGCAGAACCGCTCACCGAGTACTCCAAGGTGGTCTCCGCAAAGGCGGGGGAGAGAGTGTAGCCCTCGATGGAGAGCGCGGAAAGCGCGCTTTCCGCGGAGAGCACGACGGGCTCAAGGACATACGTCTTTTTCTCGCCGTTCTCGCTCGTGATCTCGATGGAGAGCCCCGCCTCCAAATCGCTCGCGGTGAACGTCTTGTTCTCCCCTCCCGTGACCGTCGCCCCCTCTGCGGGCGTGACGGAGACCGTCAAGGAGAAGTTCTCGAGGTCGGATACGGGGAGCTTGACGGCGCCGTCTTCGAAGTCCGCCTCGGTGAAGAGATGCTCTTCGATCCCCCCCTTCACGAGAATGGAGGAGAGCGTCGCCGTGCTCTTTTCCACAAAATGAATGGTGTAGAACACGTCGTGCCCGGGGAAGGGCTTGTAGCCGCAACGCACGGTGGCGATGTGCAGAGCGGGATTGTAGGTAAATTCCGCCTCGTAGTTGGCGGCGGTCGCATCCCCCGCGAGGGGTTGCGTACTGTTCGTGCCCGCCGTCACCTTGGAAAGATCTGTCCCCGCGGGGACCTTCGCCGTGACGTCGTACCCCGTCTCGGGCACGGGAACGGCAATGTTCTCGCCCGAAGAAGTGAGCTTGTAGCCGAGCTCCTTCGCCGCGAGCCCCAAATCGCGGCGGAATTTTACGGTCTTTTCGGTGGAGAGCTCGCCCAACGTAAGGTGGACGAGAACGCCCTGTTCGTCCAACGCAACCGTAGCGAGAGGAGCGGTAATGGGCGAATAGGTATAGGTAACGCCGCCCTTGGTCGTGCCCGTCTTTTGCCCGTTCGCGCCGTCGGTCACTTCGGTCGCCCCGCCGATGAGAAGGTCGGGATAGGTGAGCCCGTTTGCGTCGTAATAATCGGGGAAGTCGTAGAGGACGCCCGCGATAGGGTCGTAATCGAAGTACAGTTGAAGCACTTCGTCCTCCGTCATTGCGCCGTTGTAGATGCGGAGCTCGTCGAGAATGTCTCCGTTGTTTTCATCAAGGCTCAACCGAATGCCGAGCTTGCCGCCCGTTTGGTTTTTCGCCGCGGTCATGATGGAGCTCAAGATCCCCTGCGCGTCGCCGTCGTTGAAGATCTGCTTCAATTCGCCGTTGCGGTACGCCTTCATCTCGTTCGCCGTCACGGTGAACGTCACCTGATACCAAGTGTCCGCCGCCATGTGGTCGACATACGCGCCGCCGTTATCGCCATTTGTGTTGTTGTGTATGATGAAGAAGGAGTCCCACGCTCCGCCGTGGTCGAATTTACCATTACTATGCGCGGAACAATTCGAAGACCAAGCGTCTCCCTCGTTTTGTCTGCCGCGGTTGCCCTGCATGGTGCCCTTGCCGAACCTGCCGCCTTCTTTGCCGTCCCAAAATTCGATGAGGCTGGACCAATAGGTATTGATATTCTTTACCCAAAGGGAGACGGTCATGCCCGTGGCGTCCGAAGGAAGATGGAAGGAAGCCCGCGCGTGCGCGCTTTCCGTAAACGAAAGAGCGGAACCTTCTTTCCCCGCTACACTGGATATTGCCCCCGATCTCCTGCCCTGCACTTGGTTGACAATGGTTGCGTCACATTCGGAATAGGCAACAAATTCCCCCGTATCCTTATCCCACTTCGTTGCCGCGATCGTGTTGCCGTTCGCCGTTGCCGTATCGTCCATGGCATAGCGGACGACGAGCTTTTCGTTCCGCTCCTCGGCGCTCTCGGCTGCCGAAGCGCGGCGCTCGGGCGGCAGAAGGCAAAGCGCCCCCGCCAGCAGCGTGCCGACGAAAAGAAGTGCCGCACATTTTCCTACGCGTTTTGCGATGCTTCCCATAGGCTTCTCCTGTTTGCATTGGATGGCAACAGGTTGCCATGGGAGGGGACTTTTTGTCAAGTGAGGAGTGGAAAAAAGCGATTCCGTCCATATAAAATCGCCTATCGGGATATTGATTTTTGCGATGGCTTGTGATACCATAAAATCGCTCGGATACTCGGGCGATAAGGAGGAGACCATGAAACGCTTGTTGTGTCAACTGGGCGCGCTTGCCCTCTTCACCGCAGCTTTCTTCGGCGGAACGGGCGCCGTCGCGGCAGAAGTGCCGCAAGATAGCGAGGCCCCCGCGGAAACGGCGTCGGAGAATTTGTTCGATGCTCCCGACGTGAGCGGGGAATACCTCTCCCCCCTCATGACGCTTCGCGCCGACCCCTACCTCTATAAGCACGACGGCACCTACTACTTTACGGGCTCCTACCCCGAGTACGACCGCATCGAGCTCACCGCCGCGGATTCGGTGAACGGCATCGCCGCCGCCACGCCCAAGGAAATTTGGCACATGGACGCCAGCTTCGGGCAAAAGTACGTATGGGCGCCCGAGCTCCACTACATTATGGGGCAATGGGTCATCTACTTCGCGTACAGCCAGGGGAGCCTGTGGGACATCAAGGCGTGCGCCCTCCGCTGCCTCGGGGACGACCCCATGCACGACGAGTGGGAATACATGGGCAAGGTGAAAGCCGCCCCGTGCGACCTCTTCTTCAACGAAAGCGGCATGACGCTCGACATGACGGTGTTCGAAAACGACGGCAAGTGGTACGCCATCTGGGCGCAAAAGCCGAGCGCTTCCAACCTCTATATTGCCGAGATGAAAACGCCCTTCGAGATGAAAACAAACGCGATGCTCCTCTCCGAGCCCGAATACGATTGGGAAAAGGTGCGCGAACAGGTGAACGAGGGCCCCGCCGTTTTGAAGCACGCGGGAAAGATCTTCGTGAGCTATTCCGCCGCCGCCACGGGCTTTGAGTACTGCATGGGGCTGCTCACGATCGACGCGTGCGACGACCCGATGGTGCTCGGCAATTGGACGAAGGCCGTCGAGCCCGTGTTCCAAACGGACGAGAGCCTGAAAATTTACGGCCCCGGGCACAACTGCTTTGTGGAGGGCGACAAGGGCGAACAGCTCTGCGTGCTGCACTTCCGCGACTATAAAGAGATTTCGGGCGACTCCCTTCTCGACTTCAACCGCCACGCGCATGTGATGAAGATCACTTACGACAGAGACGGGATGCCGCAATTCCACCTCGACGAAGAGGAGCTGTACAATTCCCCCTTCACCGACCACGGTAAGTAATTTGTTTTTCGTTGGTATCGAAAGAGCCGTTCCGCCACGGAACGGCTCTTTTATATTTTGTATTCGGTGCAAACATGCGGGGGGGAGCTTTCTTGGCGCCTCTCAACATGACGCGGTAGGGCGATAAGGGGGTGGTGCCCTCATACCGAGCCCCGTAAGGGGCGAGTGTACCTTCTACCCCGTGGTACGACTTGCAGGGAAGATTCTCTCACTCCGCCTACGGCTCCGTTCGGAATGAGGAAGCCCACCTCTTTGCGCCTCCGTGCTCCCCCTCACTCGGAGGCGAGGAAGAATTCCTCGTAAATGGCCTTTACGGTGCGTTCGTAATTCTCGTTATCCACCCCGACGATGATATTGATCTCGGACGAGCCCTGATCGATCATGCGGACGTTGACGCCCGCTTCGGCAATGGCGCGGAACAGCCGCGCGGAAGTACCGACGTTTCGGCTCATCCCCTCCCCCACGACGGCGATGAGCGAGACCCCGCCGAACGCGCGGATGTGGTCGGGATGGGCTTCCCGCCCGATCTCCTCCTCCACGCGCTCGAGCTCGCCGTCCTTCAAGACTTCGCTATCGATGACGAGAGACATGGTGTCGATGCCCGAGGGAAGGTGTTCGAAGGAGATGCCGTGGCGGGTGAGCACGCCGAGCACTTTGTGGGTGAAGCCGATCTCGGCGTTCATGAGGGACTTCTCCATGTACACGACGGTGAAGTTTTTCTTCCCCGCGATCCCCGTGACGACGCGCTCCCCGAGGCGGTATTTGCTCTCGGGCACGATGCGCGTTCCCTCGTCCTGCGGGCGGAAGGTGTTGCGGATATGGATGGGGATATTTGCCTCCCGCACGGGGAACATGGATTCGCTGTGCAGTACGTTTGCGCCCATGTAGGAAAGCTCGCGCAGCTCGCGGTAGGTGAGCGTGCCGATGCCCGCGGGCGAGGGCACGATGTGCGGGTCGCAGGCGAGGAAGCCGCTCACGTCCGTCCAATTCTCGTATTCATCCGCCATCACCGCCCGCGCGACGATGGCGCCCGAAACGTCGCTCCCGCCCCGCGAGAGGGTGCGGACCTTGCCGTTTTCGTCCTCCCCGTAGAAGCCCGCGACGACGGCGCGGCGCTTGCCCTTTACCGCCTCCCGCACGAGAATATAGCTGCGCGGGTCCAATCTCCCGTCCTTGAATTTGACGACGGTGCGCGGGTCGATGAACGCCGCCCCCAAGAGGCTCGCCATCACGATGCCCGCAAGGTACTCCCCGCGGGAAGCGGTGAAGTCCTCGTCGTTCTCGCGTTCGATGTCCTCCGCGGTGCGGCGCAAAATTTCGCAGATGGGAAGGGGCAGATCGAGCTCGTGCACGATGCTTTGGAAACGCGCCGAGACCTTGGCATACGCCTCCCCCACGCTGCCCGTCTCTTTGCATTCGCGCGCCGTTTGATAGAGTAGGTCGGTGATCTTGCTGTCCGCACTGAAGCGCTTCCCGGGCGCAGACACGACGATATACCGCCGCGCGGGGTCGCTCTCCACGATCTCCTTCACGCGCAGCATGGTCGTGCCGTCCGCAAGGGACGTTCCGCCGAACTTGCACACCTTAATCATACCCGATCTCTCTCGCCTCTAATGCGTATCTTGCGTTCTTTGCGTCCATGAAGCGCACCGTCTCCGCGGGGTAGAGCATGCCCTTTTTCAATGCGTCGAAGAGCTCCTCTTTGTCGGGCGGGGCGAACACCGCGCCGAGCTCCCCCTCCTTGGGCGGGCGGACGGCGGGAAGCGCCCCGAGCATGGCGCGGAGCGCCGCAAGCCCCCGCGCATGCGCCTCGCAGGACGTGCCCAAAATGCGAAAATACTTTCCGTCCCGCTTGCACTTGGTGACGTGCGAAAGGGCGGCAAAGACTTCCTCCCCCTTCTCTTCGGGGAAAGGAAAACAGACGGAGGGAAATTCCACCGTCTCGTCGAAAATATTCACGAGCTCGACGAGGGCGAAGCGGGCGGGGTTGCGCACCGTCTCCTCCCTGTGGAGCCCCGCCTTCTTTTCCTCCCACGCGCGCTTTGCGGCGCACAGGTGCCCGACGCCCTCGACGGCGACGAGCAACGGCTCGCCCTTGCCCAAGAGGTCGGGATACAGCTCCTCGCAAGTGAAGGCGGGCACGAAGCTGCCGCGGATCTTCCCCCCGCCGAGGAGCAGCGGGAATTCGTACAAGAGCTCGAGGTCGCTCTCGCGCAAGCGGCGCACGGCGCGCTGCTTTTTCTCGCGATAATAGAGGACGGTGTGCGGGCACTCCAAAATTTGGGAGGCGCGGAACCACGCGTGGACATCCACCTCCTCCGCGGGAACGACGGCGGCGGGGCGGACGGGGGAGCACTCCCCTTCGCGGAAGGTGAATTGCTCGAGGTCGATGCACAGCACCAGCCCGAAGCGGACGCCGAGCGGCGTCTCCCGCTCGACGAACACGCCGCCGCGGTTGAGCTTTTCGAGCGCGTCCTCCTCCAAATAGGTGTAAGAATGGTCGCGGGAGAGCGCAAGAAGGCGCTTCTCCCCCATGGTGAGCCTCGGGCTCAGATATACGGCGCAGGGATCTTCCCCCGCCTCTTTTTCGACGAGCTCCGCCGCCTTTCCGCCCGCAAGGGAGAGATCGGGCGAAGCCCAATGCTCGAAGCCCTCGCGCGGGATCAACAGCCGCGGAACGCGAAACAGTCCTCTCATATGGCGTTGGTGACGACCACGCACAGGAAGGCGAGCGCGATCGCAAGCAGTTTGAGCGGGATGTGCTTGGTAAATACGTTTTTCAAAAATTCACCGAATTTCATGATTTATTCTTCCCCTCCGCGTTGAATTCCTTCCAGTAGTAGTCCTTTAAGAAGCGCTTGAGGCTCTCCGAGTCGACGAAGCGGGAGATCTCCCCGCGCTTGACGACCGAGACGATGCCCGTCTCCTCCGAGACGATGATGGTCGTGACGTCCGCGACCTCGGTGACGCCGATGCCCGCGCGGTGCCGCGTTCCGTAGTCCTTGGGAAAATCCCTCTGGGTGAGCGGCAAAAAGCACCCCGCCGCCTGAATTTTATCGCCGTAAATGATCATCGCGCCGTCGTGCAAGGGCGCCTTCGGGATGAAGATGCCCTCGATGAGCTGGCTCGAAATGGTGGCGTTGAGGATCACGCCGCTCTCCACGATGGCCTTGGGCAGATTGCCGTTGGAGAGCACGAGCAGCGCCCCGATATTGCCCTTGGAGAGGTTTTGCACCGCCTTCACGATGCTCGTCACATACTCGTCCGCACGGGCGGTGAGGGCGGGCATCTTCGCCGCCGCGGCGGCGGAAGCGGTGATGGCGCGGTGCGTCCGCGTATTCCACACGCTCCGCTTGATCTCCGTGTTGAAAAGCAGCAGGAAGAACAGCGACAGGAGCATGAAGAAGAGATAGAAGGAGAGCACCGAGACGGTATGGTCGGCGGTGAAGAGGGTGATCGTCCCCGTGCAAAGCAGAAAGAAAATATACACGAAGATGAGCTTTTTCGCGTTGTTCTCGTACAGCGTCTTTAAGACGAAGTAGATGATGAGCACGAGAAAGACCGCCTCGACGATCACGATCCAGTGGAAGTTGAGGAACACGTTTTTTATGGATTCCCAAACGGTGGCAAAGCTGCGCATCTCAAATCTCCTTTTCCTTTTGTATGCAGCGCTTTTCTTCATTATAGCGGTTTTCCGCAAAAAAGAAAAGCCTTTTTCCCCCATTTTACGCTAATCGAAAAATATTTTTGCCACGGCCGCGGCGAGCGCGCCCGTTTTGGTGTACTCCCCGCTCTTCGCCCCGCTCGAGAGGGAAAAGAGGGCTTGGTAGAGCTCCGCCGTCCGCTCCCGCCCCAGCCGCGCCGCCGCCTCGCGGTTCTTTTTCACCGCATACGGCTTGATGCCGAGCGCCTTGGAGACCTCCGCGTCGCTCCCCTTCATCGCCCCCACCTCGTAGAGGGTGCGGTAGTGGGAGGAAAGGGAGGAGAGCGCCGCGTACTCGTCGAAGCCCTTCTCCATGAGGTCGTGCAAAATTTCGCAAAAGCTGTTGTAATTTCTTTGGGACGCCGCCTGCGTGAGCTCGTAAATTTTATATTCGACGTCCTTGGCGACATTCTCCTCCACGACGCTCCGCGTGATCCGCCCCCCTTCGCCGAGCAGAAGGGCGAGCTTTTCGGTCTCGCGCTGCAGCCGCGCCGCGTCCGAAGCGCAGTAGCGGATGGCGAGGGACGCCGCGTCGCCGTCGAAGGAGACGCCCTTGCGGCGGGAGACGCCCGCGAGCCACTTGGAAAGAGTCTCCTCGTCCTCTCTGCCGCAGTCCACATAGCAAACGCCCGCCTTGCGCTTCAGGTCCGCGCAATTCGCCTTCTTGCCCTCGTTGACGATGAGGAGCACCGTCGTCTCGCAGGGTGCCTTCGCATAGGGCGCGAGGACGCTCTCCCACTCCTTCTCGGTGGGAGAAAAGCCGTACACCCGCACGATGCGGTAGGCGTCGAAAAAGGGCAGGGTGTAGAGGTCGGAGGCGAAGGAGGAGAGCTTTTCCCCCTTGAGCGTCTCGCCCTCCACGCGCACGTCGTTGAGCATGGGCTGGGAGAGCGCGCACGCCCCCTGCACCGCCTTCACGGCGTGGTCGCGGAAGTACGCCTCCTCGCCCTCGAAGAGGTAAATGGGCTTTATGCCCTCCTTTAAGCTCCTTGCAAGCTCGGTGAATTTCATACAGGCTCCCTTCGCCCCGCCCGCGGGCAGGACGGCTCATGCGTATATTATACCCTCTGTGACGAAATATTTCAAGCTGTTTTGCGAGATTTGAATGGCGAGATCGGCGCCCGCCGCGCGCATGTCCCCGCCCTCGATGGCGACGACCGTTCCCTCGGCGAAGAGAAGAAGGGTATCTTCCCTCTCGAAGCGGAAGCGAAGGCTGCCGACGGAAAAGCTCGTTTGCTCCTCGATGCGCCCGTCCCCATGCGCGAAGGCGTAAACGCGGTCGGCGGGAAGAAAGATGGCGGTGTTGCGCCCGTTCTCGCCGAGGACCACCACGGCGTCGAGCACGGCGCCGTCCGTGCGGCCGAGGAGATCTTCGCACTCCTTCAAGGTGGCATCCCGCACAACGAGCACGCGGCAATCGTTCGTCTCGAGAAAGACGAGCTCCTCCCTGCACTCGATGCGGCAGCCGTAGGGGACGACGTTGGCATACACGAGGCTCAAAGAGAGCGCCGCCGCGAGCAGGGCGAAGGCTCCCCCGCGGAGGGCGGGGCGCAGGCGCACGCGCTCGGAGAGCACGACCGTCCCCATCGCCCACACCGTCGCCCCCGCGCCGAGCGCAAAGCCCGTGAGGACGAAGGAAAGATCCAACCGCAAGAGGAGGAGCAGGAGGGCGATGAGCCCCTCGGGAAGAATGAGGACGCCCGCCGCAAAGGGCAAGATGAGGGCGACGAGCAAGCAGGAGAGCAGCGTTCCGAGAAGGAGCGGCAGAAGCGGCACGACGACGAGGTTGAGCGCCATCCCCCAAAGAGAGAAGTAGCCGAATTCTTCGAGGCAGACGGGCAGGGTGCAAAGCTGCACCGCAAGGCTCGCGGAGAGGTACTTCGAGAGGAAGGCGGGCATGCGGATGCGGGCAAAGGCGCGGGAGAACGTCCCCGAGAAGAGCGCCAGCCCGAGCACCGCCGTAAACGAGAGGCGGAAGCCCGAGGCGAGCCACTGCGCGGGCGAGAAGAGAAGCACCAAGACTGCGGCAAGGGATAACGAGGAGAGCAAATCGCTCTTCCTTCCCACCGCGGCGGAGGCGCCGAGCGCGGCGCACATGATGAGGGCGCGCACCGCCGAGACGGAGAAGCCGCACAGCCCCGCATACGCCGTTGCGACCAAAAGGGCGGGCAGGAAGGCGTACTTCTTCAAGGGCTTGAAGAGAAAGAGCGCCGCGCCGTACAAAACGCCGATGTGCAGCCCCGAGACCGCAAAGATGTGCGCGATGCCGCCCGCGCGTACCATGTCCGTGATCCCGCCGTCGAGGCTGCGGGCGTTCCCCGTGAGCAGCGCATAGCCGATGTCGGCCTCATCCTCGGACATGGTACCGTGTAATTTGTTGTAGAAGGCTGCGTTTGCGGCGAGGAAGGGGTCTTTGGAGACCCCCGTCCGCACGGGCGACACGGTGCCGACTTCGTAGCGGATGTCGTGGGGAAAGGCGTAGCTGTCCGTCATTTCCGTGCGCTTCAGGGAGGCGGAAAATTTGAGGATATCCCCCGTGCGCACATCCTCCACGGTGGTGAGGGAGAGGTTCCCTCCCACCTCGATGCCGTTCAGGGTGACGCCCTCAAGCTCGACGTAGAAGTACCCCTCCTCCCGCGCGAACAGCGTGACCGTTCCCTCTATGTTGTACTCCGCCTCCTCGGCGCCCGAGAGAAAGCGCTCGGTGTAGATGTGCGCGGAGAGCGCCCCGGCGCCGCCGAAGAAGGCAAAGAGGAGAAGCACGGCGGCGACCCGCCTTCCCTCCCACGGCGGGAAGAGCAACAAAAGCGCCCCGAGGGGCAATAAAATATCCGCAAGGGAGAAATCTCCCCTGCGAATGGAAAGGTAGAGGGAGACGCCCTCCGCGGCGCCGATGGCGGCGGCGAGCAAGGGGCGGAAATTCAGGCGCGGAAGCGCCCGCTCAAATGTATTTCCTTCTCCCGTTCCCCGCATGCCGTTTTTCCCCTGTGTCTTTTGAAAGTTACGCGAGCGTGACGCGGTCGGAGACCGAGCGCACGAAGATGCCCTTCTCCTCCCCATACCGCACGCACTCGCGCACGAAGGCGGGAAAACGCGCGCTCCTTCTCACGCCGAACACGCCCGAGGCGAGCGAAACGATCTCGTCGAGATAGAGCGAGACGCGGTCCTCGAGCGCCCCCTTGATGAGGGCGACCGTCTCATAGACGGAGATATCCTCCTCGCTGCGGCGGACGGGGTCCTTCTCCTCCACGCGCACGCGGTTGAATTGCAGCACGCGGGCGTTGCGGTAGAAGTAGTCCACGCCCATCACCCTGTCCCGCTTGAAGGCGCAGCCGTCGATGAGCGAGGAGAGCACGCCCTCCGCCTTGCTTCCCGCCTTGACGATGCCGAAGGTCTGCATGCAGCGCTTGATGAGGAAGGCGCGGGAGATGGGCTCCTCCGCCGCGACGAGCTCTTTGAGCCTTGCGACGAGCTCCTCCTCGTGCTCCCCTCCCGTGATGAAGGCAGCGGTCTCCGCGCCCTCCTGCCCGACGGCCCTGTACGGCCGCTTGTAGCGGGAAAGCCAATCCCCCGCACGGCTCTCGCCGCCCGTGAGGCGGTCCAAAACGTCTTTCACGCGCTTGATCTCCCGCTTGGGATTGCAGAAGAAGTTCACGCTGCTCACGAAGAGGATGTTCCAATTGCTCCGCTTGAGCGCCTGCGGGCGAAGGATCTCCCGATCTTTCACCGAGAAGGGGTCGGGCGCGTCGAGAAGGATGCCGAGCAGGAATTTGCGGGGATCGGCGGGGTCGAGCACGGCGACGTCCACCTTCAGCTCGGAGGCGCCCACGTCGAGGCGGCACTCGTAGCCGCAGGCAGAAATCCCTTCGGCGAGATACCTCCCCGCGCCCGTGCCCCCGCGCACCGAGGAGGGCGGAACGGCGAGCGTCGTGCGGCCCTTTTCGGCGAATTCGAGGAACGCCTTCAACCCCGCCGCCCCCTTGGAGGAGGTCTTGGAGAGGTCGATCTTCGCGGCGTCGAGCGAGGAAAAGACGAGCATCTCCTCGCGGGCACGCGAGACGGCGACGTTCAGCCTTCTCCACCCGCCCGCTCGGTTGAGCGGCCCGAAGTTGAGAGAGACGCGCCCCTTCTTGTCCGGCCCGTAGCAGACGGAGAAGAGGATGACGTCCCGCTCGTCCCCCTGCACATTTTCGAGATTTTTGACGAAGAGCGGCTCCTCCCGCGAGTACGCGGCGTCCTCCAAGCCGCTCTTGCGGAGCTCGGCGGAGAGCAGTTTTTCGATGAGCTCCTGCTGCGCCCCCGAGAAGGTGACGACGCCCATGCTGTTCTTTTTGAGCTCCCCGTCCGAGAGCCTTCGGCAAATTTCGCGCACGAGCGCCTCCGCCTCGGCGCGGTTGCACTTGGCGCCGCCCCGATCGTACACCCCCTCCACGGGCACAAGACGCACCCTGCTCTCCGCGTCGGGGGAGGGGAAGGTGCGAAGGCGGTTGTCGTAATACATGCCGTTGGAGAAGGCGATGAGGCTCTCGTGGTGGCTGCGGTAGTGCCAAAGGAGGTGCCGCTCGGGCATGCCGAGGGCGAGGCAGTCGTCGAGCACGCTCTCCTCCTCGCTCTCCTCCGCGCGGAAGAAGGAGGTGGGCGGAAGCTGGCGGGGGTCCCCCACCACGACCGCTCTTTTCCCCCTCGCGAGCGGCCCGATGGCCTCGGCGGTGGGCATTTGGGAGGCTTCGTCGAAGATGACGAGGTCGAAGCCGCAATTTGCGGGCAAATACCTTGCGACCGCCGCGGGGCTCATGAGAAGGCAGGGGCAGACGAGGCGGGCGAGCGCTTCGTTCTCGTGGAAGAAGGTGCGCAGCCTTCCGCCGCTCTTTTTCAGCCGCGTGATGGGAGCCCCCGCGCCCTCCTCGGCGGGAAGGCGGGAAAGAAGCCTGTCGCGGATGTACGCGCGGGAGAGGCGGGAGAGCTCCTCCGAGCAAAGCCGCAGTTTTTCCGCCGTCTCGGTGGCGGTGCCCGCCGTGATGCGGCAGAGCGCCTCGTCCGCGGGAATGGTGTTCTCGAGGAAATTTTTGTAGAGATTTTTCTCGAAGCCCGCGAGCACGTTCTCGGTGGAGAGTTTCCCGCTCTCGAGGGCGTCCGTCATGAATTTGAGCCCGAGGGAGGTGAGCTTCTCCGCCGCGCTCCTGTAGTTGCACCAGCTGGCGAGCATGTCGATGTTGTCGATGAGGGCGCTCGCCCGCGCGGAGAAGTAGTCGAGAAGGTCCTCGCCCGAAATGCGGTCCCGCCGCGCCGCGGTGACCGTGAGGAAGCTCTCCTGCGCGGCGAGGTACCCCTCCGCCGCCTTGCGGTACCCATCGAGCACGGGCGCGGTGTAGCCGTCCGCCGCGCGGATGCACATGCCGTTGAAGGCGTCCGCATTGTATTCGGTAAAGACGGCGGCGCAACTTTCGTGCAGGGCATAGAGGTCCGAGAGAAATTCTTCCCTCTTCTTGAAGTTGAACCGCCCCGCGCGGTCGCAAAAGTTTTGGGGGAGGGCGGTATTCGTGCGGATCTCCTCCATGGCGGAGAGGATGCCGACGAACGTCTGCAAATATTTGAGGATATCCGCGTCGTCGATGGGGTGCAGGGAGGCGCGCATGAGCTTTTTCACCGCCGCCTTGGCGCTGCGGCAGGCGCGCCAGTCCCCGCCCTCCTCGGTAAAGCGGACGAGCTCTTCGTCCGCCTCCGCGTCGATGAGGGTGCGGAAGTGCTTTTGGTAGTAGGAAAGGAGCTCGTCGAGCCGCAAATTGGCGCGGTAAAAACGCCCGAAATCTTCTTCCTCCGCGCCCGAGAAGTATTTTTGATACTTGCCCGCCGAGAGGTCTCCCGCAATGGAGGCGACGGCGCGCAGCTTGCGCTCGGTGACGAAGGAGATGCGCTGACGGTAGAAGCCGAGGAAGAGCTCCAAAAAGGAGCGCACATGGCGGATCTCGGTGAGGAGCACCTGCGCGGCGCAGAACACGCGGTCGCGAAGCGCCCTCGAATATTCGGTGAGGTTGACGTTCTCGAACGGGGAGCCGACCACTCCGCCGCACTCCTTCGCCGCCGCCGCGGCGGAAAAGAGCATGCTCCTGCAAGAGGCGAGCTTTTCTTCGGTGAGACTGTCGTAGAAGGAGCTCTCGACGTCGAGCACGTCGGGCGCGTCCTTGTATTTTAAGTACCCCGCGATGGCGTCGTACACCGAGACGCCGAGCTTCCTCCTCTCGTGTAGGGCGCGGCGCGTCTTTTTGAGCTCCTCGCGAAGAAGAGCGACCTCCTTCGCCTTCTCGGAAAGGGAGACTTCCTCCCCGCGGGGAAGAAGCAGCGTGCGCTCCAACTTGGCGAGCGCCTCCGCCCGGTCCGTCTTTCCCGCATAGAGGGGAAGGCAGAAATCGCCCACGCCGATGCTTTCGAGCCGATGGGAGACGACCTCGAGCGCCGCCCGCTTTTCGGCGACGAAGAGCACCCTCTCCCCCCGCGCGAGCGCCCCCGCGATGATGGAGGCGATGGTCTGGCTCTTGCCCGTGCCGGGCGGGCCGTGAAGGACGAAGGAGGAGGTCGCCGAGAGCGCGACGGCCTCATACTGGGAGCTGTCCGAGGGGAGCGGGAGGAGCACCTCGGCGGGGTCCGCCTCGTCCTCGGAGGGCAGGGCGGGAACGGAGGGGGAATATCCCTTTCCGAGCAGCCCCGCCACGATGGGGTTCTTGCGGAATTCCCCCATGTTCGTATGCAGGTCGTTCCACAGCAAAAACCGCGGGAAGGAGAACACGGAAAGGTACACGTCGGGCACCACTTTCCAGCCCTTCATGCCCGCCGTCTCCACCCGCACCATGGCGAGGATATCCGCGATCTTGAGGGAGGAAACGTCCTCCCCGAGCCCCCTCACGTCGATATCGAAATTGCGCTTTAAGTACTCGAGGAGGGTGTGGTTGACGAAGTATTCGCCTGCGGGGCAGCAGAGCGCAAAGCCTTCTCCCGCGCGGGTGAGCTCGGCGGGGGCGAGTACGAGGGGGGCGTAGCGCATCGCCTTTTCCCCCTTCTCGAAGTAGCCCAAAAAGCCGAAGGCGGCATAGAGCACCTTGGCGCCCGTCTCTTCCTCCGCCTCCCTTCCCCTCCGAAGGAGGAAGGCGGCGGTCTCCGAGAGCTCTCTCTCCGAGCAAAATGCGCGGAGGGACCCCTTCCCCTGTTCCAAGAGAAGGAGCTCCCTTCTCTGCCCCGAGACGGCGCCGCCGAACGCGGGCACGTTTTCCCCGCTCGCGCGCAGTTTTTCCCTTTCGGCAAGGCGGGAAAGGAGGGCATCCGCGTCGCCCGAGGCGAGATGCACGGCGTTCTTCCCGGTGAAATTCAGGAGGGCGTTCTTGCCCGTGAGGTCCAAAAGGCTCTTCTCCCACTCCTTTTCGGCGGAAGATTTGCCCGCGGGGACGCGCTTTCGCTCGGGCAGGGGCGCGGGCGGGACCGAAAGGTCGGTCTCCTCCTCGGTAAGGAGCTCGTATCCCCCCTTTCTGCGCTCGCGCAGCGGGCAGGGGCGCACGCCGTCCAAGCGGCAGCGGCGGATATCGACGAAGTATTCGAAGGCGCCCTCCTCGATCTTGCGGCGGGCATGCGCTTCGGAGGCGGTGAAGGCGGCGTTCGAGGAGGAAAACAGGTCCTCCGCGTCCACAAAGCTCAATTCGTTCACGCCGTCCCCCACATAAGCGGAGACGACTTCGGTATCGTCCGTGACGGGATCGAGGAAGCAGCTGTCGTGCAGCCAAATGCCCACGGCGACGCTCTTTTTGCCCACGGCGAGCACGGGGTGCAGCCGCGCCGCCTCGAGGGAAGCGCAAAGGAGCACGCCCATTTCGAGCACGTTTGCGCGCTTTTCCTCGGTCAGCTTCTCGTGGAAGGCGGGAAGGGGGGAGGAGAGCGCCGCCGCTTCCCTTGCATACTGCCCGGCTTTGAGGGCGCCGAAGAGGGCGGCGAGCATGCGGCGGGCGGAATTCTTGTCCGTGCCCGCATAGCCCGAGAGCTCGCCCGTATCCTTCCACTGTTTGAGGCGCTTTGCCGCCTCCGAATGGAGGAAAGAACACACCGAGAGTTGCGGACGGACGAAGGCGGCGAGCCGCTCGGCGTTGCCGCTTATCCCCTCCCACCGATCGAAGGGAAGGGCAAGTATTTTCTCCTCCGCCGCGCACACTTCCCCGCCGCCGCAGAGGACGCGCGCCGAAATGCCGCACTCCAAAAGCGCGTCGTTCTCGGCGAGAAGCTGGGGGCTGAAGAGCGCTTCCTCCACCTCCACCGTGCTCTCGAAGGGGATCTCCACCTTTCTTTCGAGCGGGACGATGAGCCCCTCCTTCGAGGAGAGCAAAAGCGTGACTTCCGCCGTCTCCGCGCCCTCGTTTTTGAGCACGACGGAGAGCTTCTCCCCCGCAAAATAGTCGTGGTAGCCGACATAGCGCGGCGCGCGGATGCGCACCGAAAGTTGTACTCTTGGATCTTTGCTGCGTTTTTCCATATCTTGTTGAAGGTTATCGGTCATTTTCCCCGAAATCATACCAAAAGCCGCCCCCGAGGTAGGGGCGGCAGGGGCTCGCGCCCGTAACGTTTGACTTATTCGAATGCGTTCTCGAAGTATTCGATCTCCCCCTCCCACACGGAGGCGACGTCGTACCGCACGGGCACCTCCTCGCGGAGGGCATTGCACCAAAACGCCGCGATCTTGCGGTACCTCTCCTGCTTGGCGCGGGTGACGGCCTCGGCGGGAAGCCCGAAGCTATCCGTTTCCCTCGCCTTCACCTCCACGAAGCAGGTGTAGCCGTCCTTGCTCCTCGCGACGATATCCGCCTCGCCGAAGGGGGTGACGTAATTTTTCCTGAGAATTTTATAGCCGTGCTTTTTCAGGTATTTCCCGACGTCCGCTTCGGCGTTTCTGCCAAGAAGTTTGTGACGAAAGTCCTGCGGTGAATTTCGCATATGCCCATCTCCCGTATCGCCGCAATGTGCTGCGCCGTGCCGTAGCCCGCGTTCCGCTCGAAGCCGTAGGCGGGGTACTTCTTTGCGTATCCCCGCATGAGCGCGTCCCTGTACACCTTCGCGAGGATGCTTGCCGCGCCGATGGAATACACGAGCGCATCCCCCTTCACGATGCTCCTTTGCGGGACGGAAATATCCAGCGTCATGTTGCCGTCCGTGAGGACAAGGTCGGGGGAAAGAGAGAGCCCCTCGACGGCGCGCTTCATCCCCAGCCGCGTCGCCTGCAAGATGTTGATCTCGTCGATGACCTTCTCGCTCACTTCGGCGATGGAATAGGCGCGGGCGACTTTTTTTATTTGTTCGTCGAGCGCCTCCCGCTTCTTCGCGGAGAGCTTCTTGCTGTCGTTCACGCCCAAGATGCGCTTCTCCTCCTCGAGGGGAAGAATGACGGCGGCGCACACGACGGGCCCCGCGAGAGGGCCTCTCCCCACCTCGTCTACGCCCGCCACGGCGGAAAATCCCTTTTCGAAATAGTCGCGTTCGACGATCGGTTCGTCCATGGCTTTGCCTCGTTTTATGCGCGGATCAGCCCCGCGCTCTGCATGTCCTCCAAGCAGTCCAGACACAATTTCCCGAGCCGCCCCTTTCGCAGATCGTCCAAGAGGGCGCGCTCGCCGCGCTCGAAGTCGGGCTCCCCGCCGCGCAGCACGAAGCCGCGGTTTTTGCAGAGGGCTTCGAGCATGGAAAGGGGCTCTCCCGCCTCGATCTTGTACCGCTCCGAAAGGGCGGCGGGGTACTTCTCCCGAAGCTCTTCGAGGAGGCAAAGGGCGATCTCGTCGAGGGCGAGAATGTCGTCGTTGAGGGAGCCGAGGTAGGCAAGACGGCGGGCAAGGACTTGGTTTTCGCACGAAGGGGGCATGACG
>CANRHI010000003.1 GCA_947630365.1 uncultured Clostridia bacterium | reverse complement strand
CGTGCATATGGGCAAATGCCAAGAAAATTTTGCGCCAAAGATTATCAACCTTTGGCAGAATGCAAAATTTTCCCTTTACAAAAGGGTAGGCCTTTCGCTTCTCCCCGTACCACCGCGTCATTCTGTCCCGCCCGAGCTTCTTTTGTATTCCAAGGGCGGCACGAGCGCGTAGCGCGAAGTAGCACCGCGAAGAATCTCGAGGATGAAAATTCGGACTTCGTACCTCGGGATGTTTCGGTCGCTCCGCTTCCTCAACATGACGCGGTACCCCCCTCGTAACTTTTTTGTGAATTTATCGTTATTTTCTTGACAATCTTTGCGGAAGGGAATATAATACCCCACGGAGGTCAGAAATGGAAGAAAATTCGCAGTCCGTGAAAAAGGGCAAAGGGCTAACCTATGCCGGTTTTGTACTTATGGTCGTCTTTGCGGCGATCACCGTGTTGAGCTTCGTGTTCTACGATAAGATCAATGACCCCGTGAACGGCTGGTTCGCGGTGGACGAGAACACGAGCCCCATTCTATCCTTTATTTATTCCATCATTCCCAAGCTCATCGGGACGGCGCAAGTTTTATTTGTCACCTTGCTCGTGCTGTACATCGTCTGTACGGTCATCCGTAAGGTATTCACGAACACCCCGCGCCGCATCACGATCGGGAAACTCGTCAACAGCATCTTCAAAGTGGTCGTCTGGGTCGCAGCGGTCATCGCGGTCCTCGCTGCGTGGGGCTTCAATCCTACGGCGCTCATCGCAAGCGCGGGCGTTTTAACGCTCGTCATAGGCCTTGGAATGCAGAGCCTCATCGCCGACGTCGTTGCGGGCATCTTCATCGTGTGCGACGGAACGCTGCAAGTGGGCGATATCGTCACCATCGACGGGTGGCGCGGCACCGTGCAGGAGATCGGCATCCGCAACACGAAGATCATCAACTACAGCGGGGATATCCGCGTCGCCAACAATTCGACCATCAAGGTATTCATCAACCAAAGCAGGGAGGATAGCTATCCCACCGTCATCGTCGGCGTGCCCTACGAGGAAAATCTCAAGCATGTGAAGGAAGTGTTCGAGGCGAACAAGGACAAGATCCGGGAGCTTTGCCCCGTCCTTATCTCGGACATCGACTTCAACGGGGTAGACAATCTCGCCTCCTCTTCCGTCGATCTGCACTTCGGCGCGAAGTGCAAGGAAGGGGACTTCTTCACCGCCCAGCGCCAAATGCGCGGCGCCATCAAGACGGTGTTCGAGGAAAACGGCATTTGCGTGCCCTTCCCGCAGGTCGTCGTCCACGACGCGGAGAAAGAGGCCAAGTAAAAATTCCGATCGCATGGCGGGGCATCCCATCGGTGCCCCGTTTTTGTTTGAAAAAATCCGAAAAATATTTTCGGATTTCTATTGAAATTTGCGGCGGTTTATTTTATAATGGAAAGAGGAAATTGTTTCCGAAAAGGGGGAAATATGGACGTAAAAGAAAAGATCTTACGCGGCAGGACGGCGCTGGGCATTGAATTCGGCTCCACGCGCATCAAAGCCGTTCTCGTCGACGACGAGAACGCGCCCATCGCCTCGGGCAGCCACGATTGGGAAAACCGCCACATCGGCAACATTTGGTCGTACACGCTCGAAGATATCGTCACGGGCATGCAAGACGCCTACGCCTGCATGGCGAAGGACGTAGAGAAGAAATACGGCGTAACGCTCACCACCATCGGCGCCATCGGCTTTTCCGCCATGATGCACGGCTACATGGTGTTCGATAAAGACGATAAGCTCCTCGTGCCCTTCCGCACATGGCGCAACAATACGGCGGCATATGCGGGGGATCGGCTCACAGAGCTGTTCGACTATCACATTCCCGCGCGCTGGTCGGTGGCGCACCTCTATCAGGCGATCTTGGACGGAGAGCCGCATGTGAAGGACATCGTCTTTCAGACGACGCTCGAGGGCTATGTGCATTGGCTCTTGACGGGGGAGAAGGTCATCGGCATCGGCGAGGCCTCGGGCATGTTCCCCGTCGACCCCGAAACCAAGCAATACAACAAGAAAATGCTCGCGCAGTTCAACGCGCTCGTAAAGGGGAAAGTGCCCTTTGCCTTGGAGGACATCCTGCCCAAGATCCTCGTCGCTGGAGAGCAGGCGGGGGTGCTCACCGTGAAGGGCGCGCAGATCCTCGACCCGACGGGAAATCTGCAGGCGGGCATTCCGTTCTGCCCGCCCGAAGGGGACGCAGGCACGGGCATGGTAGCCACAAATTCGGTGAAGAAGCGCACGGGCAACGTCTCGGCGGGCACTTCCGTCTTTGCCATGATCGTGCTTGAAAAGGAGCTCTCCAAGGCGTATCCCGAGATCGACCTCGTCACCACCCCCGTCGGGGACCTCGTCGGCATGGTGCACTGCAACAACTGCACCTCCGATCTGAACGGCTGGGTGAATATGTTCGGCGAATTCGCGCAGCTCCTCGGGGTGGATCTTCCCAAGTGGAAGCTGTACGACATGCTCTATTTCGCCTCCGAGAAGGGGGAGAAGGACTGCGGCGGGCTGCTCTCCTACAACTACGTCTCCAACGAGCACGTCACCAATGTCGACCACGGCAGGCCGCTCTTCGTCCGCAAGGCGGATAGCAAATTCGACCTTGCCAACTTCATGCGCTGCCACCTCTATTCGGCGTTCGGCGCGCTCAAGGTGGGGTGCGACATCATGCTCAAGGAAGAGGGCGTGAAGCTCGACAGGATCACGGGCCACGGCGGACTCTTTAAGACGGAGCGCGTCGGACAAAGCTACCTCGCGGCGGCGATCGGGGCTCCCGTCACCGTCATGAAAACGGCGGGCGAAGGCGGCGCGTGGGGCATGGCGATCCTTGCCAATTATCTCATTTGCAAAAAGAAGGGCGAGAGCCTCGAGGATTACCTCGAACACCGCGTGTTTGCGAAGGAGGAGGGTATAACGCTTGCGCCCGATCCCGCAGACGAGAAGGGGTTCGACGAATTTTGCGAGCGCTACGTCGAAGGGCTTCCCATCGTGAGAGAAGCCGTCCATTCGTTAAAATAAAGGGGGGAAAGTATGCTCGAAGAATTAAAACAAAAGGTATGGAAGTCCAATCTCGACCTCGTGAAGCACCACCTCGTGCTCTTCACTTGGGGGAACGTTTCCCAAATCGACCGCAAGAAGGGGCTCATCGTCATCAAGCCCTCGGGCGTGAGTTACGACGAGATGACGGCGGAGGATATGGTCGTCGTCGACCTGAACGGCAACGTCGTCGAGGGGAACCTTCGCCCCTCCTCGGATACGCCCACGCATATCGAATTCTACAAGGCGTTTCCGCACGTCGGCGGGGTGACGCACACCCATTCCACCTACGCGACGGCTTGGGCGCAGGCAGGGCGCTCCATTCCCTTCTACGGGACGACGCACGCCGACTATTTTTACGGCGACATCCCCTGCGCGCGCTCTTTGACGCAGGCGGAGATCGAGGGGGAGTACGAGAAGAACACGGGGCTCGCCATCATCGAAAAATTCAAGGAGGACGGGCTCGATCCCCTCGAGGTGCCCGGGGTCTTAATCAAAAGCCACGGCGTGTTCGCCTTCGGGAAGGATGGGGACGCCTCCGTCTACCACGCGGCGGTCATCGAGGAAGTCGCCAAGATGGCGACCATTACCGAGCAGGTCAACCCGACCGTCGTGCGCGCCGACCGCTTCATGATGGAGAAGCACTACCAGCGCAAGCACGGCAAGAACGCCTACTACGGGCAGAAAAAATAATTCGCGCAATCTCTTTGCCTGCGGGAAAGAAATACGCGCGAGGAATGTAACTTGTAGGGGAGGGGGTGCGCCCTTATCAAACCAAAAAACCAAAAAATCAAAATCCAATTGGGGGTAACGATATGAAGGAAAAAGTAGTGTATTGGCTTACAGGGTCGCAGACGCTGTACGGCGACGACGTGCTCGCCCATGTGGCGCAGCACTCCAAGGAGATGGCGCAGTATGTGAACAAGCACATGCCCGTCACCGTGAAGTATCTCACGACGTGCAAGAGCTCGGACGAAGTGATCGAGGCCGTCAAGAAGGTGAATGCGGACGACAATTGCATCGGCATCATCACATGGTGCCATACCTTCTCTCCCGCGAAAATGTGGATCAAGGGGCTCTCCATGCTGCAAAAGCCCATGTGCCACTTCGCGACGCAGTACAACGAGAAGCTGCCGTATGACACCATCGACATGGACTTCATGAACGAGAACCAAGCCGCGCACGGCGACCGTGAATTCGGTTACATCGTGGCGCGCCTTCGCATGGACAACAAGGTCATCGTCGGCTATTATAAGGACCCCGAGGCGCTCAAAGAGCTCGCTTCGTGGTGCCGCGTCGCCGCGGGCTACGCCTTCTCCAAGAAGGTGAAGGTCGCGCGCTTCTCGGACAACATGCGCGACGTCGCCGTCACCGAGGGCGACAAGGTGGACGCCCACATCAACCTCGGCTGGCAGGTGGATTACTATCCCGTCGGGGACCTCGTCGACTATATCGACGAAGTGACGGAGGAAGAGGTCGACGCGCTCATGCAGGAGTATGCGGAGAAGTACACCATGGGCACCGACCGCATTTCCGTCGTCCGCGAGCAGGCGAAGTACGAGATCGCCATCGACAAGCTGTGCAAAGAAAAGGGCGGCTACATCGGCATCGTCGATCACTTCGGCTCCCTTCACGGCATGAATCAGCTCCCCGGGCTCGCCATTCAGGACTTGCAGAGCAAGGGCTACGGCTTCGGCGCGGAGGGGGATTGGAAGATCGCCGCCCTCGGCGCGACCATGCAGTACATGGCAGACCAGAAGGGCACCGGCCTCATGGAGGACTACACCTACGATTTGAAGGACGGGCTCTGCCTCGGCGCGCACATGCTCGAGGTCTCGCCGCAGTTCGCCGCGACCAAGCCCGAAATTCAGGTGCACCCGCTCGGCATCGGCGGAAAATCCGATCCCGCCCGCCTCGTGTTCGAAGGCATCGAGGCGCCCGAAGCCATCGCGGTCTCCATGATCGACATGGGGGATCGGATGCGCCTCATCGTGCAAAAAATTCAGCTCGTGAAGTACCCGCACAAGATGCCCAACCTTCCCGTGGGCGGGCTCATGTGGAAGTATCAGCCCAACTTCAAGGAAGGGGTCGCCGCGTGGATCTATGCGGGCGGCGCGCACCACACCGTCGTTTCCTCCGTCGTCACGGCGCAGGAGATGGTGGACCTCGGCAACATGTGGGGCGTCGAAGTTGTTCTCATCGACGAAAACACCAAGATCGAGCAATTCAAGGAAAAGCTCATGTGGGCGGACGCCGTTTGGAAAACGAAGCGGTAAAACCGCATGTATATTGCATTCTGAAAGGGTAGGGGGCGGATTTCCGCTCCCTATCGTTCCCTAAAAATTTTACTTTTTGCGCTTGGAGACCGCTATGTTTTTTAAGAAATTCCTCTTCGGCGATACCGCCGTCTACTACTTCGATACGCCCGTCGAGGGGCACGAGAAAACGACGACCGTCGGCTTTGCGGCGTACCCTTCGGATGTGGAAGTCGACCCCAAAAAATTGCACGGGGACAGCATCGTGCAGGTCGCCTTCACGGGGGACGACGCGCTCGTCGACTACACCAACGGCGTGACCATGCGCAACCGCACCTCCACCGTGCTCAAAGTGGACCGCCAAACGCAATTCATGGGGGGAAACCTCAACACCTACCTTGTGGACGGCAACGGCAACGAGTATGTGCACCGCCTCTTTTACGATAAGCGGACGGGCGTGTTCACCGTGAACGTGCGCTACAACAACCGCTCCAAGGAGGCGCGCACCCTCGAAATGCTCCAAAGCCTCTCGCTCTCGGGCATCCTCTCGCCCGCAAGCTACGACACGGTGGGCTTCACCCTCCACCGCATGACGAGCGCATGGTCGCGCGAGTGCAGGATGAAGAGCGAGCCGTTTTCCTCCATCGGGCAGGATATGAGCTGGGCGCGCTACGGCGTGAAGGTGGAAAAGTGGGGGCAAAACGGCAGCATGCCCAACCGCGGGTACTTTCCCTTCGGCGCGCTCGAGTCGCCCGAGGGGCTCTTTTGGGGCTTCATGCCCGAGGCGCCCTTCTCGTGGCAGATGGAGCTGTATAAGGAGAAGGAGAGCTGCGCCCTCTCGTGCGGGCTTGCCGACTTCGAGACGGGCCACTGGAGAAAGCGCGTGCCCGCGGGCGGCTCGTTCACCACGGACTGCGCCCGCTTCACCGTAAAGCGGGGCGGGCTGGAAAAGGTGTGCGCCGCCTTCGTCCGCGAGCAGGATTCTCGCCTCATCGTCCCCGAGAGCGAGGAGGATATGCCCGTTTTGTACAACGAGTACTGCGCGACGTGGGGCAACCCCTCCGAGAAAAAGATCGAAAGGCAGCTCGCCGCCGTCTCCCAGCTCGGCGTAAAATATTTCGTCATCGACAGCGGATGGTATAAGCCGCTCGACAAGGGCTGGTGCAACGCCATCGGCGATTGGAACATAAACCCCGAGATCTTCCCCGACATGAAGCGGGTGACTTCCATGATCAAAGCCAAGGGCATGAAGGCGGGCATTTGGTTCGAGCACGAGATCACGGGGAGGGACAGCGAAGCGTTCTACTTCGAAGGGGTGCATCTGCACCGCGACGGGAAGGTCATCACGAGCAAAAACCGCCGCTTCCTCGACCTGCGCCAAAAGGACGTGCAGGATTTCTTGGAGGCGAAGGTCGTCCGCATGCTCAAAGAGAACGGCTTCGAGTACATCAAGATCGACTACAACGACACGTTCGGCGTCGGCTGCGACAGTGCGGACGGTTCTTCGCTCGGCGAGGGGGGAAGGCAGGTCACGGAGGAGAGCCTCAAATTTCTCGACCGTTTGAAGGAGGCCATCCCCGGCATCGTCATCGAGAATTGCTCCTCGGGCGGGAGCCGCATCGAGCCGCTCCGCATGAGCAAGGTCTCCATGTGCTCGTTCTCGGACGCGCACGAGTGCAACGAGATCCCGCTCGTCGCCGCGAACGTCTCCCGCGTCATCCCCGCACGGCAATCGCAAATTTGGGCGGTCATCCGCAAGGGGGAGAGCGACACCCGCACCATCTACTCGCTCTGCGCGGCGATGATGGGGCGCATCTGTCTCTCGGGCGATATTTCCGCCCGCCAAAAGGAAAAGATGGCGCTCATTCAGGCGGGGCTCGACTTCTACGAGAGCGTGAAGGAGATCGTCCGCCGCGGCGAGATCGTCTCCATCGACAACACGGTGGAATACTACCGCTCTCCCAAGGGCAGGCAGATCTACACCAAGGAGTACGGGAAGCAGCGGCTCGTCATTGTCCACTTCCTCGAGGGGGCGCAAAGGGAGGTGCTCGACATGCAGGGCTTTGCCTTGAAGGACGCCTATACCGACCTATCGCACAGCTTTTCGGAGGGAAAGCTCACGCTCGAGGGCGAGGATCTCCACGCGGGCGCGTTCCTTTTCGAACGAGAGGCGTAATTTCGGAAGAAAAATGCTCCGCCCGCGTTGACTTTTCCGCCGCAATTCCTTATAATAGAGACAGAAAGCATTCGGCCGCCGCGGCGGCTGTACGGAGATTTGGCTATGACGTTGGAAGAATTTCTGCATGAACAGCATCAGGAGCACGTCTTGCGCTTCTACGATGAGCTCTCGGGGCGGCAAAAGGAGCTGCTTGCCCAATCCCTCCGCACGTTGGATTGGTCGCTTGCGGAGCTGCGCCGCCACCCCGAGGACCTCTCGGGCAGAGGGGAGATCGCTCCCATCGGGGAAATGGGGCTTCGGGAGATACAGTCGCACCGCAACATGTTCTTCACGCTCGGGCGGGACGCGATCTCCGCCGGCAAGGTGGGCGCGGTGCTGCTCGCGGGAGGGCAGGGGACGAGGCTGGGGATCTCCGCCCCCAAGGGAATGTATCCCATCGGCCCGTGGATGGGCAAGAGCATCTTCGAGCTGCATATCGCAAATCTCCTTCTCGTCGCGAAGGTATGCGGCAAAGCCGTCCCGCTGTACATCATGACGAGCGAGAAGAACGACGCAGAGACGAAAAACTTCTTCCGCACGCACAACTATTTCGGCTACCCCAAGGAGGAGATCTTCTTCTTCACGCAGGAAATGGCGCCCTGCTTCGATTTTGAGGGCAAACTCCTCTTGGAGGAGAAGGGCAAGCTCGCCACTTCCCCCGACGGGAACGGCGGCTGGTACGGCTCGCTCATGCGCTGCGGGCTGGCGGACAGCATCGAGAGAAGGGGCATCGAGTGGCTCAACGTTGTCTCGGTGGACAACGTCTTGCAGCGCATTGCAGACCCCGTGTTCGTGGGCGCGACCATCGCGAGCGGCGTAAACTGCGGCGCCAAGGTGGTGCGGAAGACCTCTCCCGACGAAAAAGTGGGCGTTTTGTGCCTCGAAAACGGCTTGCCGAGCGTCATCGAATACTACGAGCTCTCGGAGGAAATGGCGAATGCCCGCAACGACCGCGGCGAGCTCCTCTACTCCTGCGGCGTCATTCTCAACTACCTCTTCCGCACCGATCGGCTGCGCGCCGTCTCCATGCGCAAGCTCCCCGTGCACCTCGTCAAGAAGAAGGTGCCCTACCTCAACGAGGAGGGCGTACTCGTAACGCCCGAGGAGCCCAACGCCTACAAGTGCGAGACGCTCATTTTGGACATGGTGAAGCTCATGGGGGATTGCCTTCCCTTCGAAGTCGTGCGCGAGCAGGAATTCGCCCCCGTGAAGAACAGGACGGGGATAGACAGCGTGGATACCGCGCGCGAGCTTCTTCTCCTCAACGGGGTGTACGCATGATCGAAGAAACGAACAAGAAAGTCACAGAATTCATCGGCTGCCTCGTCGCGCTCAACCACACGATGGCAGAGCTCTTTTCGACCGCCGATCTCACGCTCTTCACCGAAATGAACGGGCAGATCAAGCACATGTACAAGCTGCAAAACGACAGCGAGGACCCTGTTTTTCGCGCCGTCGACCCCGCTTGTAAGATCATTTACGGCAATTTCGACATGATCGTTTCCGTCCTCCGCACGACGGAGAACGGCGTCATCGACGAGGGCGCAAGGAAGGCGCTCGACAAATTTTTACACAACATCGACGGGGCGGTGGTGAGCATCGCCTCCGCCATCGGCTTGGTTTAGGAGACAGTATGAAAAAGGTCCGCATTTTTGCCGACAGAAATCTCACGGCGGGGGAAATTTCTCCGCGCCTTTTCGGCTCCTTTCTCGAACATCTCGGAAGGGCGGTCTACGAGGGCATCTACGAGCCCACGCACCCCACGGCGGATGAAAACGGATTTCGGAGGGACGTTCTCGCCCTCGTAAAAGAGCTCGGCGTGCCCGTGGTGCGCTACCCCGGCGGGAATTTCCTCTCGGGGTACGACTGGAAGGACGGCGTCGGCCCCAAGGAACACCGCCCGACCCGTTTGGACCTTGCATGGCACACGACGGAGACCAACGAATTCGGCACCGATGAATTCATGAAATGGTGCCGCGCCGCGAATATCGAGCCCATGATGGGCGTGAATATGGGGACAGGGACGGTGAAAAGCGCCGCCGAGCTCGTGGAGTATTGCAACCACGCGGGCGGGACGTATCTTTCCGACCTTCGCCGCGCGAACGGCGCGGAAAAGCCCTACGGCGTGCGGCTTTGGTGCATCGGCAACGAGATGGACGGCCCTTGGCAGATCGGACACCTCACGGCGGAGGAGTACGGCAGAAAGGCGCTCGAGGCCGCCAAAGTCATGCGGTGGACGAACGGGGAGGGGGCGAACGTGCCTTCCCCCAACAAGCCGCTCGAGCTCGTCGTCTCGGGCTCTTCCAACCACGAAATGGATACCTTCCCCGAGTGGGACAGGGTGGTGCTCGAGAATACCTACGAACACGTCGACTATCTCTCCATGCACCGCTACTACGAGTACGATCCGGGGCGCCCCTTGGAGGACTTCTTCGGCGCGGCGGATGACATGAAGGAATTCATCGGCACGCTCGGCGCGACCATCGAATACGTCCGCGCCAAAGTGCGCTCCAAAAAGAGGGTGCACATCTCCTTCGACGAGTGGAATATTTGGACGCAATCCGCGCCCCGCACGGAGGACATCTGGAAGCGCGCCCCGCACCTTTTGGAGGACGTGTACACCTTCCGCGATACTCTCGTGTTCGCAGGACTCATGAATACGCTCATCAATTCCTGCGACGTGGTGAAGATCGGCTGCCTCGCCCAGCTCGTCAACGTCATCGCGCCCATTTCCACAAAGAAGGGCGGGAAAGCGTTGCGGCAGGCGACCTTCTACCCCTTCCGCTACCTTGCGAACAGCTGCCGCGGCGTGGCGCTCTACACCCTTTCGGAGAGCGACACCTTCGCTTCCCGCTACGGCACGGCGCGCACGGTGAACGAGGCGATCACCTTCGACGAAAGAGAGGGGAGCATCACCGTTTCCCTCTGTAACTACGGGGCGGAGGCGCGCGAAGTCGAGCTCGAACTGCGCTCCTTCGGGGAGCTCAAAGCCATCGAATATCAAGAGCTTGCGGGCTGTGCGCTCTCCGCGGTGAACACGTTCGATCGCCCCGAGGCGGTCGTTCCGCACGCGAAGGAGCTGCCCGTCGTAAAGGACGGGCGGATGATGCTCTCCCTTCCGCCCATGAGTTGGAGCTTTTTGAAGCTCTCCCAAAAATGATTCGACATTTCGACAGGAGGAAACGATGAAAAAAGGCACTTTTCTTCGCATGATCACGGCATGTGCGCTGGCATTCGCGCTGATGTTCACAAGCGCATGCTCGCTCTTTGGCACGTCGGGAGAAGCGCCCGACGAGAACGAAGTCGACGAGATCCGCGCCGTCTACGACATGTATGTGCAGAGCTGTGCGGAGGGCGAAACGCCCCTCACCTACGATGAATGGCTCGCTGCCATCAAGGGTCAGGACGGCAAGGACGGGAAGGACGGCCTCACCCCGCACATCGGCGAAAACGGCCACTGGTTCATCGGCGCGACGGATACGGGCATTTCCGCCCAAGGCGCCGACGGCGAGGACGGCGAGGACGGCGTGACGCCCCACATCGGCGACAACGGCAACTGGTTCATCGGCACAACGGATACGGGCGTGAAAGCAGAGGGCTCGGCGGCGACGACGGGTCCCCAAGGTCCCGCAGGCCCTCAAGGTCCTACAGGTCCCCAAGGCCCGCAGGGCCCCTCAGGTGCGGACGGGGCGGACGGGCAGGACGGCGAGGACGGCAACGGCTGGCTGTACGGCGACGGCGCTCCGCAAACTTCTCTCGGCAGGAACGGAGATCTGTACCTCGACTATTCCTCTTGGAACGTCTATACCAAGGAGAACGGAAGCTGGACCCTCCGCGGCAACATCAAGGGCGACAAGGGAGATAAAGGCGACAAGGGCGACAAGGGCGACCCCGGCACGGGCGGCGGCAGCGAGACCGACCCCGCAGAAGGGACGACAGAAGAGTTGCAAATTCATTTTCTTGAACTTGGAAATCAGACAGAAGGCGCGAAGAACAACGGCGACAGCATCTACATTAAAGTCGGCGATGTCGATATCCTTGTAGATGGCGGTTCGCGCGAGGCCTCTGCCAACGTCATCGAGAAATACGTAGATACATACTGTACAGACAACACCCTCGAATACGTTATCGTGACGCATGCAGACCAAGACCACATCGCGGCATGGGCGGGCAGTTCCACATATAAGAGCCTGTTCGAACGCTTTGTTTGCGAGAAAATTATAGACTTCCCGCAGACAGGGAAGGATACGCAGGTCTACGATACGTATGTTGCTTCCCGCACCAAGGAAGAACAGGCGGGGGCGGTGCATTATACCGCGCTTCAATGTTGGAACGAGACGGACGGCGCACAAAAGAGCTACGAGCTTGCTGAAGGAATTACTCTCAATTTCCTCTATAACTACTACTACGACCACGATACGAAAGATGAGAACAATTACTCTGTTTGCTTCTATATCAACCAAGGGGAGAACAATTACCTCTTTACGGGAGATTTGGAAGAGAGTGGTGAAGAGTATCTTGTGCAAAATAATAATCTTCCGAAGTGTAAGCTCTTTAAGGCGGGACACCACGGCAGTAA
Source organism: uncultured Clostridia bacterium (assembly GCA_947630365.1). Taxonomy (GTDB): domain Bacteria; phylum Bacillota; class Clostridia; order Christensenellales; family Borkfalkiaceae; genus Gallimonas. The sequence goes on along the minus strand of CANRHI010000003.1, from coordinate 34,576 downwards.
GACCTCTTCCAACGAGTGTCTGCTCGAAGTCATTCAACCCGAATATGTGTGCGTTTGTTGCGTGGCGGGTGCTCCTGAATATACTGTGACCGACGAGAATATTTTCCCTACGCAAGCATTTATCGACCGCGTTGCGAAATACACCCAAAATGTGTACGTTACTTCGATTGCGGTAGGGGTCGTTTCGGGACAAAAGAAGTGGGACCACACCGAAGCCTTAAACGGGAATATCGTCGTGAAGTCGAACGGCGTAGATTTCTCCGTCGAATGCAGCGAGAATAACACTCTCCTTAAAGATACGCAGTGGTTCAAAGAGCATCGTACATGCCCTGCGGAATGGAAATAATCGTATGAAGATCACCGCCATCGCGCCGCAAGTAAAGGACAAGACCCGCTGCAATATCGAGGCGGACGGGCGGTTTGTGTGCGGCATGAAGCTCGAAACGGTGATAAAGTGCGGGCTCAAAGTGGGCGCGGAGGTCACGGAAGAGGAGCTCTCTTCCCTCCAGCTCGAGAGCGAAAAAGCCACCGCGCTCGACAAAGCGCTCATGCACATTTCCGCCTCCATGAAAACCGAGAAGGAGATACGGGACTACCTCAAAAAGAAGGGGTACCTCGCGGAGGTCGAGGAATACGTCGTCGAAAAGATGAAGGGCTACGGCTTTTTGGACGACGCAGAGTATGCGAGATCTTACGTCGAGAGCGCGAAAAAGACCAAGGGCGCGCGGCTCATCTCGATGGAGCTCAGGCGGAAGGGGGTACAAGACGGGGCGATAGAGGAGGCGCTTTTCGGGCTCTCCTCGGAGGAAAGCGCCAAAAACGTGCTCGAAAAGTACCTCCGCGGGAAGGACGTTTTCGACCCCAAGACGTATAAAAAGGCGTATTCGCACCTTCTCTCCCGCGGCTTCGACTACGACGAGGCGCGCTCTGCGCTCGCCTCGCTCAAGGAATACGATGAGGATTGAGCTTTTGGATTCGGTCGATTCGACCAATCGCTACATTGCCCGCTATGTCCCCATGCGCGAAAACGTCATCGTCTGCGCGAAGAAGCAGACGGGCGGCATGGGCACTAAGGGCAGAAGTTTCGTTTCGGAGGAGGGCGGCGTGTATCTCACGGCGCTCCTCTTTTACGACCTCCCCGCGCGGGAGGCGTTCCGCGTGATGGCGCATGCGGCGGTCTCCGTGTGCAAAACGGCGAGGGAATTCGGCGTGGAGGCGACCATCAAGTGGCCGAACGACGTGTTCGCGGGCGGAAAAAAACTGTGCGGCATCCTCGTCGAAAACGCCCTTTCGGGGGAGCGTATCGACCACAGCGTCGTCGGCATCGGCGTGAACGTCACAAACGGCCTCTCCGCCGTTTCGGATGTCGCGACCTCCTTCCGCCAACTTTTGAGCGCTCCGCCCACGGCGGAAGAGGTGCGGGACTGCCTCATCCGAAACCTTTTGCAAAAAACCGCCTTCGAGGAATATATGTCCTTCGTCGGCTTTCTCGGGCGGCGGGTGCGGATCGAAGAGGGGGGGAGGACGTACTTCGCCGTTCCCCAAAAAGTTTTGCCCGACGGGCGGCTGGTCGTAAAGACCGAAGAGGGGGAAACGGCGCTCTCGAGCGCGGAGATGAAACTATGAATTTTGCCTACACGTTTTCGCAAATGCGCGCCGCCGACGAGGCGGTAAAAAGCGGAACGCCCGTTTCCGTCCTCATGGAACGGGCGGGCGCTGCGTTAAGTTTGGCGGTAAAGGGAGCGGCGGAGCGGCTGCACCTTTCGGACGTTCTCTTCGTCTGCGGCGGCGGAAACAACGGGGGAGACGGCTTCGTCGCGGCGGAGCTGCTTCGGAAGGAGGGCTTGGAAGTACAGGTCCTCTGCCTTGCGGAGAAGTTTTCTCTCGCCTGCCTTGCGGCAAAGGAGGCGTTCCAAGGGGAGGTTTTCTGCCGTATGCCGAGGAGAAGGTACCCCCTTCTCGTCGATTGCGTGCTCGGCACGGGCATTTCCCGCGCGGCGGAAGGGGAGGCTCTCGCCCTCATCCGCTTTTTGAACGCGAGCGGCGGGTATATCGTCTCCTGCGACGTGCCCTCGGGGTTAGGCTTTGGCGGCATTGCGGCGGGGGAAGCGGTGCGCGCGGACGAGACCGTCTGCATGGGCGCCCTCAAGGCGGAGCTCTTGCTCTCGGACGGCGCCGACCTTGCGGGGAACATCACCGTTGCCGACATCGGCATTCCCGTCTCGGGCGGGGCGGAAGTGTGGGAGGAGGCGGACGTGAAGGCGTTCTTCCCGCACAGAAGATCGCATTCCAACAAGGGCGACTACGGCAGCGTCGCCATCCTTGCGACCTGCAACATCTTGGGCGCTCCCTTGCTTTCGGCGGGCGCGGCGCTCAGGTCCGGCGCGGGATACACCGAATTTTATATGGCGTCCTCCTCCGTCCCCTGCGAGGACGGAGCCAGGCTCTCCGCCTTCCAAATGTCGGACGAGCTCCACCGCGTTCTCGTCGCCGCGAAGTACCCCACCTGTCTCTTTTCTTTCTACGACGGCGAGCCCATCTTCACCCAAGCCGTCGCCTTCGGCATGGGAGCGGGCATTTCCTCCGCCGTGCGCGATACCCTCGGGGAGCTTCTCGGAACTTACGAAAACGGCACTCTCGTGTTGGACGCCGACGCCCTCAACACGATAAGTGCCTATAAAATGCACGATATATTGAAAACAAAGAAGTGCGCGCTCGTCGTAACGCCGCACATCAAGGAATTTTCCCGCCTCACGGGCAAGCCCATCGCGGAAATTCTCGCGGACCCCATCTCCGCCGCCAAGGCGTTTGCCAAGGAGTACGGCGCGGTGGTCGTTCTCAAGAACAACCGCACCGTCATCACGGATGGGGAGCGGGTCGCCATCAATCCCACGGGCTCGGCCGCGCTTGCCAAGGGAGGGAGCGGGGACGCGCTTGCGGGCTTCCTTGCGGGCACCTGCGCGCGGGGCGTTCCGCCCTTCGAGGCTGCGGTGGTCTCCTGCTACTGTTTGGGGAAGGCGGGCGAGCTCGCTTCGGCGCGCTACGGCGAATATGCCTCGAATGCGGAGGACGTCATCGCCCTTCTTCCCGAAGCTATACCGAGATAAAGAGCCTGCGGGCTCTTTTTTATTGCCTTTCGCGGAAGCCCACCGCGTGAATGACGACGGAGAGTGCCAAGAGGATGCAGCCCACGGTGAGGTAGTAGACGGGGAACACGGCGAACAGGCTCATAAAGAGGAGGAGCGCGCCGCTCACAAAGAACGGGCGGGCGTTCTCCTTGGAGAAAATGCGCCTGAGCTTGGCGCCGCGGCGGGGGAGCTCCCCGCAGATGAGGGGCTTAGGCATGGTCTCGGTGCGGGAAAACAGCCGATACACGAGATCTCCTTGCACGGCGAGCTTCCCGAAGGAATGGAGCAGCTTTTCCGCCTCGGGCGTGAGGGAATTGCACAGCACGAAAAAGCGGTCTCCGCCGTATTTTTTGAGCACTCCCGCAATCTCATCCGCCGAGAGGGGCTGCATGGTGAAGAGCGGCACGGCGAGCTCGCCGTCTACCCGCAGATAGTCGCCCTCGCAATGGACGTCCCGCCCGTCCGCGCGATAGGCGGCAAGGAGGGCGGCGCGCACCCGTTCCTCCTTTTCGAGGGCGAGGTGCAAAAGGAGCGCCTCGCTTTCCTCCCGTTCCTTCTTGGAGAGCAGCCGCTTTTTTTGCCTTCCTCCGAGGAAGAGGGCAAGGAGTACGAGGCAGGAGAGCGCCGCGAGCAGAGAGATGACGACGCACATTCCCGTGGAGAGGCGAAGCGCGCGGAGCAGCCCGAAGGCGAGCAGCCAGCTCGCCGCGGTATAGAACACTAAATCCAGCGTTACAGGCAAAGAAAAATGCTTCATGGGCGGGATTTTTGCCAAAACGGAGACAAATTAAACGCAGCATCTTGCAATCGGGCGCGAAATCGTGTATAATGTGGGTATGAAGATCGCACTCTTCGGGGGCTCGTTCGACCCCGTGCATCGAGAGCACGTCCGCCTTGCCGAGGCGGCGGTGAAGGCGCTCGGGCTGGATAAGATAGTCATTTTGCCCTCCTTCGTGGCGCCTCATAAGAGCCATGGCGCGTTCGCCTCGGGAGAGGTACGCCTGCAGATGTGCCGCATCGCCTTCTCTAAATTGAAGGAAGCCGAGGTGAGCGACTTCGAATTGAACGCGGGCGGCACCAGCTACACCTACCTCACCTGCCGCGCGTTCCGCGAAAGGTACAAGGAGGCCGAAATTTACTTCCTCGTCGGCGCGGACATGCTCGAGGATTTCGTCACTTGGCGCGAGCCGGACGACATTCTCTCCCACGTCACCCTCGCCGTGTGCGGGAGGGGGGAAGCGCTCGACCCCGCCCTTCACCAGGCGTTTCTCGCCCGCTTCCATAAGGACTTTGCCGAGATCCCCTTCACGGGGGAGGAGGTCTCCTCGACGGCGGTGCGCGTCTCCCTCGCCTTCGGAAAGCGCCCCAAGGAGCTCTTCGAGGAAGTGCTCGACTATTTGGAGGGCATTTCGTCGCCCTATTCCTATCCCGAAATTTTGCCCGCCCTCTCGCTCGAAAAGGAGGAGCGGAGGGAGCACAGCTTCCGCGTCGCCCTCATGGCAGCCGCGCGCGCGAGGAGCCTGCGCGTTCCCGAGAAGAAGGCGGTGCTCGCCGCAGCCCTTCACGACTGCGCAAAATACGTTCCGCCCGAAAGCCCGCTCCTTTGTGGTTTCGACCTCCCCGAGGAGGTGCCTTCTCCCGTCGTGCACCAATTTACGGGCGCGTACCTCGCGGAGCATATGTTCGGCGTGAAGGACGAAGAGGTGCTCCTCGCCATCCGCTACCACGCGAGCGGAAGGGCGAATATGTCTCCGCTCGAAGCGCTCATTTACCTTTCGGATCTACTCGAGCCCTCGCGCACGTTCGAGGGGGTGGAGGAGCTCCGCCGCCTCTTCTGGAGCGATTTGGAAGAGTGCCTCCGCGAGAGCTTAAAGCGGCAAATGCAGTATTTGGAAAAAAGCGGGAAGCCCATATACCGCCTCACAGAAGAGGCATTTTTGTGGGAAACGAAGGGCAAATTTTTGAAAAATTGATGTTTGCACAGTACTATGTGTGACATAAACGGGGCAAAATGCCCCAAAAACGTTCAAATCAAGGGGGTTTCTATGGAAGGCTACGAATTGGCGAAATTTGCCGCGAAGGCGCTCTCGGAGAAAAAGGCGCAGGACATCGTGCTCGTGAATGTGGGAGATCAGACGGTGGTCTGCTCGTATTTCGTCATCGCGAGCGGCAAGTCGACGACGCAGGTAAAGGCGCTTTGCGAGGCGGTCGAGGAAAAGCTCGAGGAGAAGTTAGAGCTCTCTCCCGTCCGCAAGGAGGGCATCCGCGAAGGGCGGTGGGGCGTGCTCGATTACGGCGACGTCATCGTCCATGTGTTCAACGAAGAGAGCCGCCTCTTCTACTACTTGGAGCGGCTGTGGGACAGCGGCAAAAACGTCGAGCGGTACGAGGATTGAGTTTTCACTCCGCGTAAGTTTTTCGCGGGTCATTTGAAGGAAATGCGCTTCGGGTCGGAATATTCGGCCTTGGAGCGCTTTTTGCGCTTTTCGACGATATAGTACACGGGCTCGGGCTTTTTTTCGGGCGGCTTGGGCTTTTCGGGCGGCATTTTTTTGCCGAGCGATCGGTAGCCGATGCGCGCCAAACGGATGCCGTGGACGAGTATGATACAAATGAGGAGCAGGCACAGCGTGTACACCGCGCCTCTTCCCTGCACGGAGAGGAGAAGCATGGGGGAATTGTATCATAAATTCGCTGTCACTTCCTGCCAAGAGCTGGAGTATTTTCCGAAATTTTCGGGAAAACTATGGGCATGGACGGAACCTTTTTGTCTGCGGCGGAGACCGCGGAGTATGTGGAATTCAAGCGCACAAGGAGGGAGGCGGAAATTTCCTTCACCCTCAAACGGCTGGTCGTAGACGCCTCGCGGCGGGAGACCGACCGCGCCGCATTGAAGAGCGCCGTCTCCACGGCGGAAAAATTGGGGGCGTGCGGCATTTTGGTCTCTCCCGTGAACGTCGTCCCCGCGCGGCGGCTGAAAAACAGCGAGGCGCTTCGCATCGTCTGCCTCGTCGGCGGAACGGGGGAGAGTCTTCCCGCCACCAAAAAGAGCGAGGCAAAGCGCGCCCTAAAGGGCGGAGCGGGGGAAGTAAGGCTGGTCCTTTGCTACTCGGCGCTCATGGGAGGGAATTTTTCCTACCTCAAGCGGGAGGTGGCGAAACTTCGCCGCGCGGTCAAAAAGCGGCCGCTCGTCGTCTCGCTCGAGGACCATTCCCTCGGAGAGAAGGAGATCGCCCTCGGGGTGCGCGCCGCCATCGAGGGGAAGGCGGACGGCGTGTGCGTGCGGGGGGAGACCGAGCTTCTCCTTCGCGCCCTTCGCGCCGCGGCGGGCAGGCTGTTTGTGGAGTGCGCGGAGGTGGAGAACGCCGAGCAGCTCAAAATGCTCCTTCGCGCGGGGGCTTCCCGCTTTTCCACCCTCTTCGGCGAGCGCATTTCCGACGAGCTCTACGAGAACGCCCGCAGCGTCTTTGTCAAGGCCGAGCCGCCCGTTTCGCAAGACGGCGGCTTGCATGCCGAAACCAACGCCTGACAGCCCGCCCCCGCGGGCTTTTTTCTTGCGGCGGGGAAAAACTTCGCGCTTTGTGTCGGAAACAAAAAAAGGCGGAGGAAAAAAGCGTGGATACCGCGTGAAATTTTCGAAAAGGGGGCAAATCACTTTGACATTATTTTGGAAATATTGTACAATATAGCGTGGACACTGACGCGGAAACGCGAAAAACAAGGAAATCGTATGGGAATTATCGGTTACATCAAAAATTCAGACAGCCGCAGGAGCCTGAAAAAGCTCAACAAGACGGCTGCGCAGGTCGAGGCGCTCGAGCCCAAGTACCAAGCCATGAGCGACGCGGAGCTGCAGGCGCAGACCGCCATCTTCAAACAGCGGCACGCCGCGGGGGAGACGCTCGAAAGTCTGCTTCCCGAGGCATTCGCCGCTCTTCGCGAGGCGAGCTGGCGCGTGCTCGGCATGAAGCACTTCCATGTGCAGATCGTCGGCGGCATCTGCCTCTTCCAGGGGCGCATCGCCGAGATGAAAACGGGCGAAGGCAAAACGCTCGTCGCCACTCTTCCCGCCTACCTTGAGGCCATCGGCGGAAAGGGCGTGCACATCGTCACGGTCAACGACTACCTCGCCCGTCGCGACGCAGAGTGGATGGGCAAGGTGCACCGCTTCATGGGGCTCACGGTGGGCGTCGTCGTCCCCGGCATGAGCGACGACGACAAGCGCGCCGCCTACAACAGCGACATCACCTACGGCACCAACAACGAATTCGGCTTCGACTATCTTCGCGACAATCTGAAGTCCGACCTCTCCCTCATGGTCCAGCGCGAGCTCAACTTCGCCATCGTGGACGAGGTGGATAGCATCCTCATCGACGAGGCGCGCACCCCCCTTATCATCTCGGGAAGGGGCGGGCAGTCCTCCGAGCTGTATACGCAGGTAGACCGCTTCGTCCGCACCCTCAAGGGCGGCTTCGACGACGAGCTCGAAGAGGCCGAGGCGGAGGCGAGAAAGCGCAAGAAGGACAAGGCCTCGGGCGAACGCAAGCTGGCGCAGGCGGAGGCGCTCGAGTGGGATTACGTCGTCGAGCGCAAGGATAAGCAGGTCCAGCTCACCGAGTACGGCGCGGAGAAGGCGGAGAAGTTTTTCGGCATCGAGAATATCGCCGATATCGAGCACGCCTCCTTAAACCACCACATCCAGCAGGCGCTCAAGGCGCACGAGCTCTTCCACCTCAACGAGGAGTACATCATCCAGGACGGCGAGATCATCATCGTCGACGAATTCACGGGCCGTCTCATGATCGGGCGCCGCTATTCGGACGGGCTGCACCAAGCCATCGAAGCCAAGGAGGGCGTGAAGGTCCGCGAGGAGAACAAGACGTATGCGACCATCACCTTCCAGAATTACTTCCGTCTCTACAAAAAGCTCTCGGGCATGACGGGTACCGCCAAGACGGAGGAGGGGGAATTCCGCACCATCTACTCGCTCGACGTCATCGAGATCCCCACCAACAAGCCCGTAAGAAGGGAGGACTTGCACGACAAGATCTTCGCCACCGTCGAGGGCAAGAAGAAAGCCATCGTGCGCGAGATCGCCGAGCGGCACGAGCAGGGGCAGCCCATCCTTGTGGGTACCGTCTCCGTCGAAAAGTCCGAGGAGATCTCGAGGCTGCTTCGCCGCAACGGCATTCAGCATAATATATTGAACGCAAAGAACCACGAACGCGAGGCGGAGATCGTCGCGCAGGCGGGCAGGTACGGCGCGGTGACCATTTCCACCAACATGGCGGGCCGCGGAACGGATATCCTCCTCGGCGGCAACCCCGAATACCTTGCGAAGAAGCGCCTCCGCGAGGAGGGCGTGGAGCACGAGGTCATCGAGCTCGCCACGAGCTACGCCGAGGTAGACGAGGAGACGCAGAAGGTGCGCGACCGCTACCACGAGCTCTACAACAAGTACAAGGCGCAGACGGACGAAGAGAAGGTCAAGGTCATCGAAGCGGGTGGGCTCTGCATCATCGGCACCGAGCGGCACGAGAGCCGCCGTATCGACAACCAGCTCCGCGGAAGGTCGGGCCGCCAAGGAGACGTCGGTACGTCCATCTTCTTCCTTTCCCTCGAGGACGATCTCATGGTCCGCTTCGGCGGCGAACGCATGAAGAAGATCTACGCGATGGCGAAGATGCAGGAGGACGAGAGCCTCGAAAGCGGGCTGCTTTCCCGCCTCATCGAGTACGCGCAGAAGCAGATCGAGGGCAAAAACTTCGGCATCCGTAAGAACGTCCTCCAATACGACGACGTCATGAACAAGCAGCGCATGATCATGTACGCCGAGAGAATGAAAGTCATCAAGGGCGAGGATGTCCACAGCCAAATTCTGAAATATATCCCCGATTACGTCGTCACCGTCGTGCGCGGCGCCGTCAATGCGGACGACATGCCCGAGAAGTGGGACGAGAACGATCTGAACGTCGCCATCGAGCGCAGGCTCATCCCCGAGGGGACGAATTTCATCACGAGAGAAAAGCTCGAGAAGTGGGACTACGAGACGGCCATCCGCAAGATCTCCGAAAAGACGGCGCAGTGCTACGAGGAGAAGATCGTCCGCATCCGCGAGGAGACGGAGGGGAGAGTGGACTTCGCGCAGGCGGAGCGCAACGTGCTCCTTCGCGTCGTCGACAACAACTGGATCGACCACATCGACGCGATGGACCAGCTCCGCAAGGGTATCCGCCTTCGCGCCTACGGGCAGTCCGACCCCATCATCGCCTACAAGCAGGAGGGGTTCGCCATGTTCGACGAGATGGTCGAACGCATTCAGGAGCGCACCATCTCCATCCTCTTGAAGGCGCAGATCGAAATGCGCCAGCGCCCGACACAGCGCATCCTTCCCACGGCGCCCGCGCCCCAACAGCCCGCAGCTTCTCAGCCCGAAACGGCGCCCCAAGATGCGGCGGCAAAGCAGGAGCCCGCGGCTCCCACGGCGCCCGCAGCGAGCGCAAATGCGCCCCGCCCCGCCGTTTCCATGCCTTCCGTGCCCGCGCAGGTAGATGTCTCCGCCCTCAAAACGAGCGGACAGGAGCGCTTCGACCCCGCCTCCATGAAGAAGGCGAAGAAGCCCGGTCCCAACGACCCCTGCCCTTGCGGCAGCGGCCTCAAATACAAGAAGTGCCACGGGAAGATCGTGTAACTTATTTTCGTTGAATTTCTTTGCTCCGTCCGCGCCCTGCGGTCGCGTTCTTCGCAAACAAATTCAACGAGGAAACAGATCGGAGGCGCGGGTACGGTCTTGCCGAAAGTAAAAAATCGCACACGGAGCAACTATGTTCAAGGCAGACGATTACAGACTGAAAATTAAGGCGCTCGAGGAGACGCTTGCCGAGGCGAAGTACGCGCTCGACATCGACAACCGCTACGGGCAGCTCAAAAAGCTCCGCGCGGAGCAGGAAGATCCCGCCGTTTGGCAGGACCTCGACCGTTCTGCGCACATCGGGCGGGAAATTTCCTCCATCGAGGGCAAGATCGCGTCCTACGAAAAGGGGAGAAAGGCGCTCGACGACGCGAACGAGGTCATCGACCTCATCGAGGAGACGGGGGAGGAAGAGCTCGTATCCGAGCTCGACAAGATGCTCTCCGTCGCCGAGGACGACATCGAGGAAATGCGCGTAAGGGCGCTTCTTCGCGGCAAGTACGACGGGTCGGACGCGCTCCTCTCCATCCACGCGGGCGCGGGCGGCACCGAGGCGTGCGACTGGGTCTCCATGCTCTACCGCATGTATTGCCGCTATGCCGAGCGCTCGGGCTATAAAGTGACCGAGATCGACCGCCTCCCCGGGGACACCGCTGGGCTCAAATCGGTGGATTTCAAGGTGGCGGGCGAGAATGCTTACGGCTATCTGAAGGCGGAGATCGGCGTGCACCGTTTGGTGCGCATTTCGCCCTTCGACGCAAACAAGCGCCGTCAGACGTCGTTTGCCTCCCTCGAGGTCATGCCCGAGGTGGACGACGACAACGAGATCGAGATCAAAGACGAGGATATCCGCATCGACGTGTACCGTTCTTCGGGCGCGGGCGGGCAGAAGGTCAACAAGACGGAGACCGCCATCCGCATCACGCACTTTCCGACGGGCATCGTCGTCACCTGCCAAAACGAGCGCAGCCAGCTCCAAAATAAGGAGATGGCGTTCAAGTATCTCCGCGCGCGCCTTCTCGAGAAGCAGATCGAGGAGCGCATGGCGGCGGAGGCGGCGCTCAAGGGAGAGACCAAGAAGATCGAGTGGGGCTCGCAGATCCGCTCCTATGTATTCTGCCCGTACACCCTCGTGAAGGACCACCGCACCGGCTATGAAATGGGAGATGTGCAGGCGGTCATGGACGGGGATATACAGGGCTTCATCATCGACTATCTGAAGAAATCGTAAGCCATGAAAAAGGAACCGCTTATTCTCGGGATCGAATCTTCCTGCGATGAGACGGCGGCGGCGGTCATCCGCCGCCGCGAGCTTTTATCGGACGAGATCGTCTCCTCCGCACAGCTTCAAGCCCGCTTCGGGGGCGTCGTGCCCGAGATCGCCTCGCGCGTCCACACAGACGCCATCGACGAGGTGGTCTCCCGCGCGCTTTGCGTTGCGGGGGTGAAGAAGGAGGAGCTCGACGCCGTCGCCGTCACCTACGGGGCGGGGCTCTTGGGGGCGCTCCTCGTGGGGCTCTCCTTCGCCAAGGGCTTTGCCTACGGGCTGAACATCCCCCTCATCGGGGTCAACCACATCCGCGGGCACCTCGCCGCCGCCTATTTGGAGGAGAAAACGCTCGAGCCGCCCTTTGTGACGCTGCTTGCGAGCGGCGGGCACACGGCGGTGCTCTATACCCGCTCCCGCTCAGAGCTCGAAGTGCTCGGCGGCACCTTGGACGACGCGGCGGGGGAGGCATTCGATAAGGTCGCGCGCGTCCTCTCCCTTCCCTACCCCGGGGGGCCGCATGTGGAGGCGCTCGCGCGGGAGGGGAGGCCCGTCGTCCCCATGCCCAAGATGCTCAAGGGCGCGGGCGGGTACGATTTTTCGTACAGCGGGCTGAAAACGCACATCATCAACTATGTCCACAATAAGGAGCAGAGGGGGGAAGAATGGTCCAAGGCGGATGTCGCCGCCTCCTTCCAGAGCGCCGCGCTCGACATTCTCGCCGAAAAGACGGTGCAAGCCGCCCTCGAAAAAAAAGTGCACACCGTGACGGCGGGGGGAGGCGTCATTGCCAACGGGTATCTGCGCGAAAAGCTCTCGTTGTTGTGCGGGAGGGCGGGGCTGCACCTCGTGCTCCCCGAGAAGAAGCGCTGCACGGACAACGCCGCCATGATCGCGGCGGAGGGGTTGCTCCGCTTCGAGGCGGGACAATTTTCCCCGCTCACCATCAACGCCGAGGCAAGCATCCCGCTTCGGTGACGGGAATCGAAACACGTTCATATACTGTTTGCGATTCGGAACGCCCACAAGGGAGGCAACGTTATGGAGGAAAAGATCAAGGAGTTGCTGTTCGACGCGGGGCAGGTGAAGCCGCTCGTTCTCATGAACAAGGCGGGGAAACGCCTCTCCTTCGAACAGATCTATGCGACCGAGCTCGACGGCTCGACGTATTGCATCCTTCGCCCGCTCGAGCGGGTGGAGGGGATGAGCATGCTCTCCGCGCTCGCTTTTCGCGTCTTTGGGGAAACCTTCCGCGCCGTGCGCGACAGGGAGCTCTCCGAGAAGATCTTCGCGGAGTACTACGAGGCGCTTCGCGTCGCCAAGGGGGAGGACGGGGATCCGCATGGCAGATAAAGTCGTAAAGAGCACAAGTCTTTATAATAATGTAATTGCGAGCTCGCCCGAATTCGTGGGCGCGCGGGTGGAGGAGGACTACGCCCTCGTCGAGGAGCTCGATCGGGCGCTCGCCCCCGTGCGCGGGCAGGACTACGCCGTGCAGGCGGTGAAGGAGTATCTCTTCGGCATCAACGGGCGGAAGAACGCCCACGGCGTCGGGGGACTTTTGACCTTCATCGGGCCCTCCGCCGTCGGAAAGACGTACATGGCAGAGCTCATCGGCGGGGCGCTCCGCCGCCCCTGTCTGCGGCTGGATATGAGCAGTTACAACGACCACGAGGCGTCCCTTTCGGAGCTGTTCGGCATCCACCCCTCCTACAAGAGCGCCGCAGCGGGATTTTTGACGGGCTATGTGCTCGAGCACCCCGTGTGCGTGCTCATTTTGGACGACTTCGAGAAGGCGCATAACAACGTGCAGAGCCGCTTTTTCCAGATCCTCGAGCGCGGGGAGGTGCAGGATTCCTTCACGGGGGACTTCGTGAGTTTCCGCGACGTCATCGTCGTCATCACCTCCAACGCGGGCAAGAGCCTGTACGAGAAGCCGCTCACCACCTACCTCCTTTCGACGACCCCGCAGAGCACCGTGGTGAAGGCGTTGAAAAGCGACGAGGACCCCCGCACGGGCCAGCCGTATTTTTCGGAAGCCCTCGTCTCCCGTCTCTCGATGGGGCGCATCATCCTCTTCAACAAGCTCCGCCCCGAGGTGCTCCATGCCGCCATCGCCGAGGAGATCGCGCAGTGCATTTCCTACTACGACGAAAAGTACAGCATCGCTATCCGTGTCGACAGAGACCGCTTTGCCGACCTCGTTCTCTTCAACCAAGGGGAGAGGGCGGATATCCGCACGGCAAAAAAGGCGGTGAACGAATTCTTCGCGCGCAATATCGAGCGCATGGTGAAGGCAAAACGCGAGCTCGGCACGCCCTTTTTCACCGAACTGCACTGCGAGATCGACCTCTCGGACGCCTCCGAGAGCGCGCGGGAAGTCTTTTTCGGCACGGGCAAATCGCGCGTGCTCGTCTGTTGCAGAGAGGAGAAGGAGGACTTTTTCCGCTCCCTCGTGCCCGAAAAGACGGAGATCGTGTTCGCAAAGGAGGGGTACGACCTGAAATCGGTGGGAACGGAGGGCTTCTCCGCCGCCATTCTCGATATCAAGGAGGAGCTGAAGCGCTTCTCGGGGCAGCTCTTCCCCGCCCTCACGACGCAGAACGAATTTCCCGTGTATGTGTACGACACCGCCGCCAAGACGGGCGCCGTATTCGACGACTATACCGACCGCGGCGCCTCGGGCTGCAACTTCCATGCGGGGAAGCGGCTCCCGCTCGAGGAATGGGCGCGCGAAATTTTGGAAAATCTCGGGCTCACCTCCATCTGCGGCATGCTCTTCCGCGCCAATAAGATCGTGGAATTCGAGACGAAGTGGCGCTTCGACGACGCTTCGCACACGGCGACGCTCTCGGTGGGGCAGCTGCGCGTGAGCATCGCAAAGGAGGCGGCGGACGAGGAGAAGTTCTCCGCCGACCGCACCATCCCCAACGTCCGCTTCTCGGATATCTACGGCGCCAAGGACGCCAAGGAGGAGCTCGGGCGCATCATCCGCGTGCTCAAGGAACACGACATGTACAGAAGGAGCGGCATCCGCCCGCCCCGCGGCATCCTTCTCGACGGCGCCCCGGGCACGGGCAAGACCATGCTCGCCAAGGCGCTGGCGGCGGAAGCGGGGCTTCCCTTCATGCAGAGGAACGCCGCTTCGTTCATCGATAAGCTCGCGGGGGAGGGGGCGAAGGCCATCCGCGAGACCTTCTCCGTCGCGCGAAGGTACGCGCCCTGCATCCTCTTCATCGACGAGATAGACGCCATCGCGCGCGCCCGCACCGTCTCGGACGGCGGCACCACCGAGATCCTCAACGCCCTCCTTTCGGAGATGGACGGCTTTTCGGATACCTCCGCCTATCCCGTCTTTCTCGTTGCGGCGACCAATTTCAACACCCAAAAGGGGGAAACGGTGCTCGACGAGGCATTTTTGCGCCGCTTCGACCGAAAGATCCGCATCGAGCTTCCCGACCTCGAGACGCGCACCGCCTACCTCACGGATACCCTTTCCCGCTACGGTTGCGAGGTCAGCCCGCGCACGGCGGAGAGCGTCGCCAAGCGCTCGGTCGGCTGGTCGCTCGCCGAGCTCGATCTCGTCGTGCAAAACGCCGTGCGGGAGGGGACGGACCGCCGCACCGCTGTCTCGGACGAAATGCTCGTCGAGGCGTTCGAGCGGTACGCAGACGGCGAGAACAAGGAATACGACGAGGAGAAAATGCGCAGGATCGCCATTCACGAGGCGGGGCACGCCGTCGCGGCGGTGCTGCTCGGCATTACGCCTTCCTACACGACCATCCGCGCCCGCGGCGACTACGGCGGGTATGTATATTACGCCGACGAGAAGGTGACCGATCTCTCGCGGGCAGACCTGCTCGCCCGCATCTGCATCTCCCTTGCGGGAAGGGTGGGCGAAGTCGCCTTCTACGGGGAGGACGGCGTGCGTTCGGATGCGAGCAGCGACCTTCGCGCGGCGACCGAATACGCCTCCCGCTATGTGTGCGACTATGCGATGGACGAGGGATTTCTCCTCTGGATCGATCGCAGCAAGGAGCTTCCTACCGAGGCAAAGACGCGCATCGCGGATGTCGTCAAGGGAGAATATGCCCACGCGCGCGAGCTCATCGGGGCGAACAAGGAGGCTGTGAAGAGGGTGGCGGACGTCCTTCTCGAAAAAATCAGTCTCGACGGCACCGAGCTTACGCCCCTCGTCCGGGAGGTGAACAATGGATAGAGAAAATATCGTCTTGAGAGCGCTTCTCAAGCTCATGAATTTCGGAAGAACGCAATTTACGCTTGCGGAGCTCCTCGCCGAGGCGCGCAAGACGGACGGGAAGGCGTCCATCGACTTCGACGACGTGGAGCGCATCCTCTCCGAACTGCAGACGAGCCGCCTCATCGCCGCGGCGCAGGGCAAAACGGATACCTACCGCTTTGTGGCGGACATCTCCGCCCTTCGCGGGCGCATCTTGGAGGACCCCGTGAGCGGGGAGCTCTCCCTTCCCGAGGAGAGCTCGGAGGTGAGCTTCGAAGAGCTTCTCGGCTCGGTCTGGACGCTCGTCGACGAACCCGAGGAGCCGCAGGACGACGTGCCCGACTTCTTCCGCCGCAGGAGGATGGACGTCATCCGCCGTAGATTTTCCGCCCTCGCCGAAGAGGACCTCAAGGCCTCCGAGGAAGAGGAGGACGAGGACGACGAGGACGACGACGACTTGTTCGGCTCGGACTCCTTGAAACCCACCCGCGCGCAGGAGGACGCCGTGAAGAGGGCGATCGACTCCCTCTTCGAGCCTCCCCGCCATCGGGGCGATGGGGAGGACGACTTCAGCTCCGCCCTCTCGGGCGCGGAGGAGCGGGGGAACAAGCTCGAGGAAGAGGAGAGCAAGGAGACGGGCATGGACGACGACTCCCTCGGCGCCTATCTCGACGCCATTCTCTCGGATACGCCCGAGAAGGACGAGAGCGTGGACGATATGCTAAAGCGCAAGGCGGCGCTCGCCCTCGATCGGGGAGACGCCGAGGAGGCGATGAAGTACTTGAAAGCCGCCGAGACCATGGGGAGCATGAAGCCTCTTCCCGAGGAGGCGGCGGATGCCCTCGGCATCGCGAGCGTGCAAATGCAGCTCGAGAACGAGGAGGTCCCGCCCGAATATATCCGCGCGCTCGGTTTCGGCGTGAAGGAGGGCTTCACCTCCAACAGCAGGATCCAAAAGCTGCTCGGCATCGGCGTGGCGAAGGCGGGCCGCATCATCGACTGGATGGACGGCATGAGCTACCTCGGAAAATACGACAGACGAAAGGGGAGATACCCCATCCTCATCGACAGGGAGAACTTCGAGGACCGCTACGGCCCCCTTCCCGAGGAATAAAGAGCATATCCGCCGTGACTTCGAAACGTCACGGCGAATTTTTTGAGGAAGCGCCCGGCATTCGTACCTACAAATTCCCCAAACATCCAAGCCCTCGGGCAGAAACTTCCACTTTACGAAGCGCCCTTTTCCTTCGTACTTTTTATAGGTATCTACCCTCCATCGCCGCGCGGTGATTTGCCGTGAGGCGATATTTCCTGTTGCCCAAAAAGAGATATGTATTGCATTTTTGAAAGCGAAATGGGCAATGATTGTGCCTAAGGCGGTGAAAAATCTGTTGCAAATTTATTGCTTTTCCCAGTGCGGTGTAGTATAATGAATACGCTGAAAGGTAAGACAATCGAATATGTTTACGAAACAGGAAAAAATCAGGAAGTTTGAGAAGAAAATTTGGCTTTCATCGCCAACTATGCACGGCGAGGAGCTCGAGTGGATGTCCGATGCGTTCCACAAGAATTGGATGTCGACGGTCGGGGAGAATATCAACGAAGTCGAGCGGCTCGTCGCGCAAAAGATCGGCTGTAAGTATGCGGTCGCGCTCGCGACGGGCACGGCTTCTTTGCACCTTGCCGTAAAACTTGCGGGGATAAAGCCGGGCAACGAAGTTTTTTGCTCGGATATGACGTTTTCGGCGACGGTCAATCCCGTTGTCTACGAGGGCGGGATCCCTATTTTCGTGGATACCGAGCGCGATACGTGGAACATGGACCCCGTTGCGCTTGAAAAGGCGTTCGAACTCTTCCCCGAGGTAAAACATATCGTCATTGCGAACCTCTACGGAACGCCGGGCAAAATGGAGGAGATTCGAAAAATTGCCAAAAAGCACGGTGCTACCATCGTAGAGGACGCGGCGGAGAGCTTCGGGGCGACCTTCCGCGGAAAGCAGACGGGGACGTTCGGCGATATCGGCATCATCAGCTTCAACGGTAACAAGATCGTAACGGGCTCCGCGGGCGGAATGCTTCTCACCGATAGTTTGGAGCAGGCGAACAAGGCACGGAAATGGTCCACCCAAAGCCGCGAAAATGCCCCGTGGTATCAACACGAGGAGCTTGGATATAATTACCGCATGAGTAACGTCGTTGCGGGCGTCATCCGCGGGCAGCTTCCCCATTTGGAAGAACATATAGCGCAGAAGAAAGAAATTTATTTTCGGTACAAAGAGGGATTTAAGGGTCTGCCCATTTCAATGAATCCCTATGACGAAAAAAATTCCGAGCCGAATTTTTGGCTCTCCTGTGTTCTCATCGACGAGAATGCCATGTGCAAGCAGGTAAGAGGGGAGCGCGAGACGCTTTATCTTCCCGAGCACGGCAAATCCTGTCCCACGGAAATCTTGGAGACGCTTGCGAGCTTCAACGCCGAGGGCAGGCCGATTTGGAAACCTATGCACATGCAGCCCATTTTTCGCATGAACCCCTTCGTCACAACGGATGGCAGCGGCAGGGGAAAGACAAACGCCTATATCGCCGGGGAGGGGACAGACGTCGGAATGGACATTTTCCACCGCGGACTTTGCCTTCCTTCGGACAATAAGATGACGCCCGAGGAACAAGACCGCATCATCGAGATCGTAAGGGCTTGCTTTGACTGATGAAAGGATTTTTCGATAACCTCATTTCGACATGGTGGGGGATACTCCTCCTTTGTGTGGTTTGCGCGCTCGTTTGGATTGCGCTTTCTGCCCTCTTGTATCGGCAGTTTTTCAAGCGGTTTTACGACGTTGTTTTGAGCGGGATCGCCATTCTCGTGTTTTCACCCCTCCTTTTGGTGTTGACAGTTGTCGGGGCGATCAAGATGAAGGGAAACCCGTTCTTCACACAGCTTCGTCCCGGAAGGAGAAAAAAGCTCTCCAAGCGGCAATGCAAAAAGCGGGGCGTTCCATATGGGACGTATGGCGAGGAAAGGATCTTCAAGCTCGTAAAATTCCGCACCATGACTTGCGAAAAGGACGAGAATGGCGTTCTCCTTCCCGACGAAAAGCGGCTGACGAAGTACGGCAAATTTCTGCGCAGTACGTCGTTGGACGAGCTCCCCGAGCTGTTCAATATCTTTGCGGGACAAATGTCGATCATCGGCCCCCGGCCGCTTTTGGTGCGCGACATGGTGTTTATGACTGCAGAACAGCGAAACCGTCACAATGTGCGCCAAGGACTTACGGGGCTTGCACAAGTGAACGGGAGGAATACCATTTCTTGGGAGCAGAAACTCGAATATGATCTTGAATATGTGAAACACATATCCATTTGGAAAGACTTGGCGATTTTTTTCAAGACCATAGGTAAAGTTTTGGGGCGGAGCGACATCAACCGTGAAGGGACGGCAAGTGATATCGATTTAGGCGATTGGTTGCTGCAAGACGGGCAAGTAACTGAGGTCGAATATTGGGAAAAGCAGCAAGAAGTAAAAGGAATACTCGCGGCGTTGACAAAAAGGTAAGATAGAATGAAAATTGACGAATGGCATTTATACAATCATGGTTGGCTTCCTCAGTGTGCGCCGCATGAAACTCCCGACCTCTCGTCATTTAAAGCATCGGAACTTTTCCGCAGGGGGGGGGTACTGGTTCGTTATACGACGGATTTTGATCATTGTGAAACGCAGGATTGGTGGTATGTAGTCAAGGACGATGCGTATGATATTTCCAAATTAAAGGCCAAGCATAGGTGGGTCGTCAAGCAGGGCGAAAAAAATTTCGAGGTAAAGCGGATCGACCCCATATCTTATCGTGAAGATATTTTCCTTGTTGCAATTGCCGCCTTTTCCGCATATCCCGCAAAATACAGACCGGACTTGCAGAAGGAGCAATTTTTTCGAGAAATCGATACATGGAAAGATAGTACCGTTTATGGGGCATTTTATCGAGAAACGGGCAAACTCGCCGGTTACAGCGTAACAAAAGATATGGGAAGCTATATTGCATTTCCCATACAGAAAACCGATCCGGAGTATGAGAAATATCAAGTGAATGCGGCATTGGTGTACTGCATTCTTTCGGAACTCGGACCCGCATTAACACAGGGAAAATATATTTGTGACGGTGAAAGAAATATTTTGCATGAGACCGGATTTCCGGATTACCTCATCAAATATTTTGGATTCCGAAAAGCATATTGCAAATTGCATCTCATCATTGCACCCAAAATCAGATGGATCGTTTGTGTTGCGTATCCATTTCGGAAGGTTTTATACAAGTTGGACGGAGTCAAGAAACTTCATCAACTAAATGGGATCCTCCGCATGAGAGAAATACTTCGAGCTCAGAAATAAGCAAGGTGCGGTTTCGAAGAGGTAGGAATGGGAGAACTCGTTTCCGTTATCATGCCGAATTACAACGGTGAGAAATTTCTTGCCGAGACCATCGAGTCCGTCCTTGCGCAGACGTACTCCGATTGGGAACTGCTCATCGTCGATGACTGCTCGACGGATGGCTCCGTCGCCCTCATTCAAGGCTTTGCCGAAAAGGACGCGCGTATTCGCCTTTTCGTGCAGGAGAAGAACAGTGGGGCGGCAGCTGCGCGCAACAGGGCGCTGAGCGAGGCGCAAGGCAAATGGATCGCTTTCTTGGACAGCGACGACATATGGCTTCCCGAAAAGCTCGAAAAGCAGCTCTCCTTCATGACTGAAAACGGGTATGCGTTCAGCTATACGAAGTATGAGCATGTCGATGAAAACACCGAACCGACGGGCATAGTCGTTACGGGGCCGAAGAAGCTCGGAAAACATAAAATGTTCCGCTACTGCTACCCGGGGTGCCTCACGGTGATGTACGATGCCGAGGTCGTTGGCGTTCTTCAAGTGGACGAGCGCGTCGGAAACGGTGAAAATGATTACGCGCTGTGGCTCAAAGCGGTAAAAAAAGCGGATTGTTACTATCTCGGCGAAACGCTTGCGCGATACCGTGTGCGAAAGGTCTCCCTCTCGCACGGGAAGAAAATGCGCCTCATAAAAAATCATTATTACCTCATGCGATACAGCGAAAACCGCGGCAGGTTTGTTTCGTTTTATTACATGATGATACACCTCTTTTTCGGTGTATGGAAAAAGATAGTCTATGTGAAGAGAAAGGCATAGAAGTTTATCGGCATGGCAGAACAAAAGATCGACCTTGAAGAACTGAAAAAAATTGAGCTCGGGCTTCTCGTCGCCGTTCATGAAGTTTGTGAGCGAGAAGGCTTTCGCTATTCCTTGGGCGGCGGGACGCTTCTCGGCGCGGTGCGGCACGAGGGTTTTATCCCGTGGGACGACGACGTGGACATTATGATGCCGCGCCCCGATTACGACGCATTTATCGCGTATTGTCTCTCCCACGAGACGGGCTTCGGCATTCGTTCCTTCGAGACGGATAAGCAATATACCGATCTTTCCGCAAAGATTTTTGCGCCGAATACCGTGCTAAAAGACGATAAGACGGAGAGCGGCGAGGATATCGGCGTCTCCATCGATGTATTTCCCGTGGACGGGCTTGCCGATACCTACAAAAAAGCAAAAAAGAAGTTTCGCTCCTCGGCATTCAAGCGCGCGCTGTTGGTCGCGGCAGGGTGGAAAAAGTTTTTCCGCTCCAAGACGCACGCATGGTACTATGAACCTGCCCGCTTTGCACTGTTCGTGATGAGCAGGTGCATCAACAAGCAACGTACCTTCGAAAAGGTGCAGAACAAATACAAAAAAATAGATTTTGAAAACGTCGCCTATGCCGCCGCGGTGGGAGGCTCTTACCGCGAAAAAGAGATCCATAAGCGGGAGCTCTTTACCGATCTCATCAAGTTGCCCTTCGAGGGGCATGAGCTCTGCGCGATTTCGGCATACGACGAATACCTTACCGCGCACTACGACGATTATATGCAGCTTCCGCCAGAGGAAAAGCGGGCTTCCCACCACACGTTTACGGCTTACTACAGGGATGAGGAGGCGGACGCATGAAGACGGTCGCCGTGCTCATGAGCACCTATAACGGGGAGAAATATCTGCGGGAACAGATCGACAGCATTCTCGCGCAAGCGGGTGTTTCCGTTTCTCTCTTTGTGCGGGACGACGGTTCTTCGGACGGCACGGAGCAAATTCTCGCCGAATATGCCAAAAAAGACGCCCGCGTCCGCTATGAAATGTGCGAAAACGTGGGCGTCGGGAATAGTTTTATGAATTTGCTCTATTCCGTGCCGGAGACATTCGATTACTACGCCTTTTCCGACCAAGACGATATTTGGTTACCTGAAAAATTGAGCGAGGCAGTCAAAGTGCTCGAGGAAGGCGGCGCGCTGCTATATTCCTCCAATCAAGAGTGCGTGGACAAAGATGGAAATTCCCTCGGGCTGCGCTATGCGGACGGACGAGAAATTTTCCTTTCCCCCGTGCAGATCATGGAAAGGAACATGGTCTCCGGTTGTACGATGGTGTTTGGTAAAAACTTTCGGGACATCCTCGTAAAGGAAGAAAACCGTCCTACGGAAGGACTTCTGCGCAACCGGATCCACGATGTGTGGCTTGCGGAAGTTGCGGCGGTTTATGCGAAGATCGTATACGACAAGCGCGCGTTTATTCGGTATCGCCAACACGAGAACAATGTGGTCGGGGCGAACGAACACGACAAAAATCGCGCGGCGAAAGAGCGCAAGAAAAAACTTGCGAATAAAGAATTGCGCAACGGGCGGAGCAAGCTCGCGGCGGAAATTTGCGAAAGATTTCCCGAACAGGCAAAGGAGTATCCGCTGCTCGGTATTTGCGCATGTGCGCGGACTTGCAAGGGGAAGCGGCACATTCTCAAAAATGCAAAGGAGCTTCGCTCCTACACGGGAGAGGGGCGGCTTGCGTTCTTTTTGAAAGTGATGCTGGGCTGGTTCTGATTGGAAAAATGAAGCTATGACGATGGTACTGTATCTCATCTTCTATACGATTTGCATTGTGAACATTGCGTGTGGTCTGCAAAAGAGAAAAAGCAGAGCGCTCTATGCAGGTGCTTTTGTCGTCATGTTCATTTTGATGACGTTTAATTTTGATGGGCCGGATATCGGAAATTATATAGCGACATACGATTCAATTGGACGTGCGCCGAATTTGGGTGTCGCCATAGGCTCTACCTACATGGAGAGCGGATATACTCTGCTCATGTTCTGCGCGAACAAAATGGGATTGGATTTCTATGCGTTCCGCATTATTGTGACGGTTGTCTGTTTCGCCCTCATCGCGTCGGTTATCAAGTATTTCAAAGTGAACCCAAACATGATCGTCGGGCTGTATATGGTGTATCTGTTTTTTATGGACGCCATTCAATTTCGCAATTTTGCCGCCATGTGCATTGTGCTGTTTTCGACGAGATATTTATTTCAAAGGACAAAACTTTCCAACCTGCAATTCCTGATAGGCATATTCTGTGCGAGTTTCTTCCATATCATTGCGCTGGTGTATTTGGCGCTCTTTGTCGTGAAGTTCGTTCGCGGCGAAAAGGAGGTGCGCGTGCTCTTTTGGTGCGCGATAGGGCTCTTTGCTGCTTGTTTTGTCTTACACTCCCTTTTGGTCCGCGCGGCCTTGTGGGTAATCGAAATATTGCATCGCGCATCCTCCTATATAAGAACGGCCTCGGAGATAAAATTCAATCCTTTTATTGCGCTCGCGTTACAACTGTTTGCAATTTATCCTTTGCTTCGCTACAGAAAACAGATCGATGATGAGAATGCAAGAGCCAAAGCGGATTACATTTTGTCAATGGAGCTTGTGATCATGTTCTTTTTGCCCGGTAGCTTTATCAATAACAACTTAAACAGAATTTATCGTAACATGTTGATCTTGAATACGATCGGACTTGCGCTTTTGTACGAAAATACAAGCGGAAATACGGTGGCAAAGCAGACCGCGTGTATTGCCCAATTTTTTACCGTTGGCGGATGGCTTGCAGTAGATATTTATCGAAATTCAGCGGAGAGGATCATAGGCAAGTTGATGAGCTGTAATTTGTTCCGTATGCCTGCAACAGTGAATGATATTTTGCTCTATATTATCATTACAGCGTTCAGCGTGTTTGCCGTTTTTGCGGTCAAGGAGATTTCGACTACGAAATCGAAGATGCGGGGAGCGAGGCGAAAAACAGCAGAAGGTGGAAATAAACCCAACCGCCGAACATCGGGGAGAGAAGGGGGAGTAGTTTCATGAACATCGGTGTGATCTTTGCGGGCGGCGTGGGGAGCCGTATGCACAGCAAAGAACTTCCCAAGCAGTTTTTGGAACTGCACGGGAAACCCGTCATTATCTATACGCTTGAGCACTTTGAGAAGAACGAAGAGATCGATGCGGTCGTCGTTGCCTGTGTGGAGGGGTGGATCCCGTATTTGGAGAAGCTTCTCTACAAATTCCGCATCGAAAAGGTGAAGAAGATCGTGCCCGGTGGAAGTACGGGGCAGCTCTCGATTTATAACGGCCTCTGCGCGGCCAAAGAAATCGCGGGAGACGAACGCGCCATCGTTCTGATCCACGACGGCGTTCGCCCGCTCATCACCCCGCAACTTTTGTCCGAAAATATCAAGTGTGTAAAAGAACACGGCTCGTCAATTACTGCAGGTATCGTGAAAGAGACGATCGTTGTCGTGGATAAGGATGGTCGGGTGGAGCAGGTGCCGTCCCGCGAAAAATCGCGTGTGGCGAAGGCCCCGCAAAGTTTTTGGCTCGATGAGATCTTCGGCGTGCATCAAAAGGCATTACAAGATGGGGTGACTTCCGCTATCGATTCCTGTACGCTCATGAAACAGTATGGGCATGAGCTTTACATGATAGACGGTCCCTATGAGAACATTAAGATCACGACGCCGGACGATTATTATACCATGCGCGCCATTCTCGACGCGAAGGAAAATGCCCAAATTTACGGGTATGAGGATACGACGGAGACGTAATGGATATCTCGTTTTTCAACCATTCCAAAGTCCTTGTAACGGGTGCGAGCGGACTTATCGGTAAGGCGATCGTTGCACAACTTTTGTCGGGCGGAAGCGGGTCGGCAGAGGTCTATGCGCTGGTGCGCGATGAGGACAAGGCGAGGCGTAGTTTTTCGCTGCTGCCGCAGGAGCGGTTGCATTATCTTGTCGGCGATATGTGCGAATGGAAAGCAGAGGATCTCGGCATTCACTACATCGTTCACGGTGCGAGCATGACGGCGAGCAAGGACTTTATCGACAAGCCCGTTGAGGTCATTCGCACGTCTGTTTCGGGAACGGAGAGACTGCTTGAGTTTGCGCGCGCCAATCCCGTGAAGGGATTTGTCTATCTCTCCTCCATGGAGGTGTACGGAACGCCTATGACCGATGAAAAGGTGACGGAGGAGAGCGCGACCGACATCGATACGATGCAAGTGCGTTCGAGCTACCCCGAAAGCAAGCGCCTTTGCGAAAGCATTTGTGCGGCGTATGCTTCCGAATATGCCGTACCGGCGAAGGTGGTCCGTCTCACGCAGACGTTCGGCTCCGGCGTCGATTATAATGACGGGCGGGTATTTGCGGAATTCGCGAGATGCGCCATTGAGGGGAGGGATATCGTTCTCAAAACAAAGGGCGAAACGAAGAGATGCTATCTCGATGTGCGTGACGCCGTCGATGCGATATTAACGGTGCTTGCCTATGGCGAGAACGGAGAAGCATACAATGCGGCAAATGAGGACAGCTATTGCTCAATTTACGAACTGGCTGAAATGGTCGCAAGCGAATTCGGGCAAGGGAAGGTAAAAGTTCGCATAAAGGACCATGGCGATGCGGAAAAATTCGGTTACGCAAAAACACTGAAAATGAATTTGTCGGCCATGAAATTGCGAGGGCTCGGTTGGATGCCGCAGATCTCATTGAAAACGACATTTCAGAACATGATAAGCGACATGAAGAGACAAATCAAAGAAGCAAACGAGGAATGATCCATGAAAGGCATTATATTGGCAGGGGGGAGCGGGACGAGGCTCTACCCGCTCACAAGAGTTACAAGCAAACAACTTTTGCCGGTGTACGACAAACCGATGATCTTCTACCCGCTTTCGACGCTCATGACGGCGGGAATTCGAGATATCCTCATCATCTCGACGCCGCAGGATACGCCGCGCTTTGAGGAACTCCTCGGAGACGGCGGCAAGTTCGGCATCCATTTGGAGTATGCCGTACAGCCTTCTCCGGATGGGCTCGCGCAAGCGTTTCTCATCGGGGAAAAGTTCATCGGAAGCGATACCGTTGCGATGATTTTGGGCGACAATATCTTTTATGGGCACGGCTTCTCCAAGATGCTGAAGGAGGCCAAGGCGAATGCAGAAAGAGGCAAAGCGACGATCTTCGGTTACGGAGTCAAGGATCCGCAGCGCTTCGGTATCGTGGAATTCGACGAAGAGGGAAGAGTGCTGTCCGTGGAGGAGAAGCCCATCCATCCCAAATCGAATTATTGTATCACGGGTTTGTACTTCTACGACACGCGGGTCGTGGAATATGCAAAGCGCATTCTTCCATCGGCACGCGGGGAGCTGGAGATCACCGACCTCAACCGCATGTATCTCGAAGCGGGGGCCCTCACCGTGCAACTTCTCGACCGCGGCTTTGCGTGGCTCGACACGGGGACGATGGACAGCCTGTTCGAGGCGGCGGAATTCGTGCGCGTGCTCTCCCAACGGCAGGATGTGACCATCTCGGCGCCCGAGGAGGTCGCCTATAAAAACGGTTGGATCGATCGCGACACGCTCTTAAAGATCGCGGAAGCCTATGGCAAATCGCCTTATGGCGAGCATCTCAAAAAGACCGCGGGCACAAAGGAGGGGAAATAAATGACCATCATTGTAACCGGCGGAGCGGGGTTCATCGGGAGCAACTTTATCTTCCACATGCAAAAAAAATATCCCGATTACCGCATCGTTTGTTTGGACAAGCTCACATATGCGGGCAATCTTTCCACACTCGCGCCCATTATGGAGAAGCCAAATTTCCGCTTTGTGAAGGCAGACATTTGCGACAGAGATGCCGTTTTTTCCCTTTTCGAGGAGGAAAAACCCGATATCGTCGTCAATTTTGCGGCGGAGAGCCATGTGGACAGGAGCATCGAGGACCCGGGCGTCTTTTTGCAGACGAATATCATTGGGACGGCGACCATGATGGATGCATGCCGAAAATACGGGATAAAGCGTTACCATCAGGTCTCCACGGACGAAGTGTACGGCGATCTGCCGCTCGACCGCCCCGACCTCTTTTTTACCGAGACGACGCCCATCCACACGAGCAGCCCTTATTCGAGCTCGAAGGCTTCCGCCGACCTCTTGGTGCTTGCCTATCATAGGACATACGGGTTGCCCGTGACGATAAGCCGCTGCTCCAACAACTATGGACCCTATCATTTCCCCGAAAAGCTCATTCCGCTCATGATCGCAAATGCCTTGAACGATAAGCCGCTGCCCGTGTACGGGAAGGGGGAAAACGTGCGCGATTGGCTGTATGTGGAGGACCATTGCAAGGCGATCGACCTCATCATCCACAAGGGGCGCGTGGGCGAAGTGTACAACGTCGGCGGGCACAACGAGATGAAGAATATCGACATCGTCAAGCTCATCTGCAAGGAGCTTGGGAAGCCCGAGAGCCTCATCACCTACGTTGCGGACAGGAAGGGGCACGATATGCGCTATGCCATCGACCCCACGAAGATTTACAACGAGCTCGGCTGGCTGCCCGAGACGAAATTTGCGGACGGCATCAAAAAAACCATACAATGGTACCTCGAAAACCGTGAATGGTGGGAGACCATTCTCTCGGGAGACTACCAAAATTACTACGAGAGAATGTACGGAAACAGATAGATGAAAGTGCTTGTTACGGGCGCAAAGGGGCAGCTCGGATCGGACGTCGTAAACGAATTGAAGAGATGCGGGCACGATGCGATCGGCGTGGATGTCGAGGAAATGGACATCACCGATCGCGGTGCCGTTTCGCGCGTTCTCGGCGAGGTCAAACCCGATGCCGTCATCCACTGCGCCGCATGGACGGCGGTGGACGCCGCAGAGGACAACGAGGAGAAGGTAAGGCTCGTGAATGCGGTGGGCACGGAGAACATTGCGCTCGAGTGCAAAAACCTCGGCTGTAAGATGATGTACATCTCCACCGACTATGTGTTCGACGGGCAGGGCGACGCTCCTTGGAAGCCCGATTGCAAGGAGTATCGGCCGCTCAACGTCTACGGGCAGACCAAGCTCGAAGGGGAGCTCGCCGTCGCCGCACATCTTGAAAAATTCTTCGTGGTGCGCATTGCGTGGGTGTTCGGCAAGAACGGGAAAAACTTTATTGGGACGATGCTGAAACTCGGCAAGACGCATACTACATTGCGCGTCGTCAACGATCAGATCGGGACGCCGACCTATACCTTCGACCTTGCGCGCCTCCTCGTTGACATGATCGAGACTGAAAAGTACGGCTTTTATCATGCGACAAACGAGGGGGGATTTATCAGCTGGTATGATTTTGCCGTGGAGATCTTTCAGCAAGCGGGATATTCCACCGAGGTCGTCCCCGTGACGACGGCGGAATACGGGCTCTCGAAGGCAAAACGGCCGTTCAATTCGCGGCTCGAGAAGTCGAAGCTCATAGAGAGCGGCTTTGAGCCGCTTCCCGATTGGAAGGACGCGCTCAAAAGATACTTATCGGAGATGGAAAACTGATGGGACAAATCAAAGTGGAAAAAAATGTGGGGGGCATCGAGGGGCTTCATATCATCGAGCCTGCCGTTCACGGAGATAGTCGCGGGTACTTTATGGAGACATACAATAAGCGCGACATGGAGGCGGCGGGGCTGGATATGAATTTCGTGCAGGACAACCAATCGCAGAGCCGCAAGGGGGTCTTGCGCGGATTGCATTTTCAAATTGCCCACCCGCAGGGGAAACTTGTCCGCGTCATCCGCGGGCGGGTGTTCGATGTCGCCGTCGATATCCGCAAGGGAAGCAAGACATATGGAAAATGGTTCGGCATGGAGCTTTCGGAGGAGAACAAAAAGCAGTTCTATATCTCGGAGGGGTTCGCGCACGGCTTTTTGGTGCTCTCCGATGTGGCGGAATTTTGCTACAAGGTAACGGATTTTTACCATCCGGGCGATGAGGACGGCATTGCATGGAACGACCCTGCACTCGGCATTGTTTGGCCGGAGGTCGTTGGGCTGTACCGCGGCAGCGCCGATCCCATGGGCTATACTTTGCAAGACGGCACGCCGCTTACGATGAGCGAGAAGGACAAAGGGTGGGGGCGATGGAACGGGTAAGCATCCTCACGCCGGCATATAACAGCATGAAAACGATCTTCGAGACGATCGATTCCGTTTTGATGCAGGACTATCCCGAAATCGAAATGATCATAGCGGACGACCATTCCGCCGAATTCGATGAGGAAACGATCGTTGCATACATCGAAGCTCACAAAAGGCAGAATATCGTAAACTATCAAGTCTATCAAAACGGCGAAAATCTCGGGACAGTCAGAAATATCAACGATGCCATCAGACGCGCCACCGGTGAACTGTTGATAAATTTATCCGCGGACGATTTGTTCTACGACGAGCATACTGTTTCGGTGATCGCGGCGGAATTTCAAAGGACGGGGTGCGATCACTTGGTCACAAGGCGTGCCGCCTTTGTTGACGATCCTCAAAGGATCCTCGGGCTGATTCCGAGCGACCGTGAAATAAATAAAATCGCGAAGTGTAAGACGCCACAAGAAGAATATATCTCTCTTTTTATCGGAAAATTTTACAACCGCGCCTCGGGGTGCGTGTTCTGCTATACGAAAGATTTTATTGCCGGAATGGGCTATTTCGATGAAGCCTACCGATTGTGGGAGGATGGTCCATTTTTTTCCAAGCTCAATTTATCCGGGCGAATGATCCATTGCAATTATGATATTATTTCGGTCAGATACAGGCTCGGCGGAATGAGCACGGGAAATATGCCTCCGATGTTGCATAGCGATACCGCCCATTTTTTGCTAAACGGGTTGGAAAGCCACAACTTTAAGGGGTTTCGGAGAAGGATCGTAAAAAGGAAATATTACAGCTTGACATCAAGACACAAAAGGGCATTAACAAATATCATATCGTTGTTCAAATATCCTGATGTTTGTTGTTATTTGATATTCAGAAGACTGTTTTGTAATCACGGCTAAAGTTAAACGGGAGGTTGGAATGAATAACTTATATCGAACAATCGATTTCCTGCCGCACGGTGACGCACGGGGGCAGCTTGTTGCCGTAGAGGAGGAGAAAGATATTCCTTTTTCCATCAAACGGGTGTATTATATGTACGATACGACGGAGGGCGTCAGGCGCGGCTTTCATGCGCATAAGCATTTGGAGCAAGTTCTGATTTGCGTGCACGGCTCGTGCAAAATTCATCTCGATAACGGGAGAGAGACTGCCGAAGTTGTATTGGATACGCCAAACCGCGGGCTTTATCTCGCTTCGAACATTTGGCGCGAGATGTACGATTTTTCACCCGATGCAGTTTTGATGGTCCTGGCATCGGAACTGTACGATGAGGCAGACTATATCAGAGATTACGATGCGTATATCAAATATTTGAAAACAATGGAGGAAATATGATGAATGTCCCTTTTTTATCTTTGAAGGATGTAACCGCGAAGTATCACGACGAGATCCATGAGGCGGTCAGCCGCGTGGTGGACAGCGGATGGTATTTGCAGGGGGCGGAAAACGCTCAATTCGAAAAGGACTATGCCGATTTCATCGGGACCAAGTATTGCATCGGGGTCGCCAACGGTTTAGACGCCTTGATTTGGATCCTTCGAGCATATGTCGAGCTTGGGGTCATGAAGCCCGGGGATGAGGTGATCGTTCCCGCCAATACATATATTGCGACCATTCTTGCGATCACCGAAAACGGGCTTGTTCCCATCTTGGTGGAGCCGGATATCAATACTTTTCAGATCGACGATGGCAAAATCGAAGCTGCCATCACCGAAAAGACAAGGGCGATCCTCATCGTACACCTCTATGGGAAGTGTGCTTATACCGACAAAGTCGGGGAGCTCTGCAAGAAATACAACCTAAAACTTATCGAGGATAACGCGCAGGCGCACGGCTGCAGATTCAACGGAGGAAAGCGGACGGGCAGCCTCGGAGATGCGGCGGGACACAGCTTTTATCCCGGGAAAAACCTCGGTGCGCTCGGAGATGCGGGGGCGGTGACGACCGACGACGAGGAGCTCGCGACGGCGATACGCTCTCTGGCGAATTACGGCTCCTCAAAGAAGTATGTGTTCAAATACAAAGGAAGAAATAGCCGTCTTGACGAGATCAATGCGGCGGTTTTGGATGTAAAGCTCAAGTATCTTGATGCGGACAACGCGCTCAGGATCGCCGTTGCGGAGAAGTATCTCGGCGGCATCAAGAATCCGCATATCAAATTGCCTCCGCGTTCCGTGAACGGCAACAACGTCTATCATGTATTTCCCGTCTTGGCGGAGCAAAGGGACGCATTCCAAAAATATTTATCGGAAAGGGGAATTCAAACCATCATCCATTATCCGATCCCGCCGCACAAACAGGAGGCATACCGCGAGTGGAACGATAGGAGCTATCCCGTTACCGAGCAAATTCACGCAGGCGAATTAAGTTTGCCCATGAGCCCCACGCTTACCGAGGAGCAGATCGAGTATGTGATCGAGACGGTCAATCGGTTTACACCGCAGAATGAATAAGGTAAAGCTGTTTTTAAGCAATTTCTTCATATACGGCATGGGCGGGATCATCAGCAAGATCATTCCGCTCATCATGATACCGATCGTAACGCGGCTTATGCCGTCTACCGATTATTTCGGCATAAGCGATATGGCGAACACCATATTGTCGTTTTGCAGCGCGCTTGCGATCATGGGCATGTACGACGCGATGTACCGCATGTTCTTCGAAAAGGAGGACGAGCAGTTCAAAAAGGAGATCTGTTCGACAGCCTTTTTGTTTACGATGGCAACGTCGGTCGTCATCTGCTGTCTCATGATCGCATTGAGGGATCCTCTCGCCCGATGGTTTTTGGCGGATAACAAGTTATCGTACCTCATCTATATCGTTGCGACCGCAACGCTCGTGGGAGCCACCAATTCCATTGTTGCGGCTCCAACGCGGATGCAGAACAAGCGCGGCATTTTCCTTTTAATGAACGTGCTTTCGCCCGTGGTTTCTTACGGCATCTCCATTCCGTTGCTTCTGACGGGGCACTATATTATTGCCTTGCCGCTCGCAGGGATGATTTCGGCAATTTTGAGCGAGATCACCTTTGGGATCCTCAACAGAAAGTGGTTCAGCTTCAAGCTGTTCAAAGCGAAGTATCTCAAGCCGCTTATTCTCATCGCGCTTCCGCTGTTGCCGAATTTTATCATCTATTGGATATTCGACTCCTGCGATAAACTCATGATCACCAATATGATCGGCGTGGGGGCAGAGGGCGTCTACTCTGTCGGTGCGAAATTCGGGCACGCCAGCCAGCTCATCTATACCGCATTTGCCGGAGGATGGCAATTCTTTGCGTTCTCCATCATGAAGGAGGAGAATCAGGTCAAGACCAATTCGCGGATATTCGAGTATCTCGGCATTATTTCTTTCTGTTGTACCATGTTCGTATTCGCATTGAGCGAGCCGATCTTCAAACTGCTCTTCGAAGAGGAATACCACGAGGCGTTTGTGGTCGCGCCCTATCTGTTCCTTTCGCCGCTTCTTTTGATGCTCTTCCAAATTGCGGACAACCAATTGCTTGTCATTAAAAAGACGTGGCCGAATTTGCTGATCTTGAGCGCGGGAGCGGCGCTGAACATTGTATTGAATTACTTTTTGATACCTATTCTCGGCATCGAAGGCGCCGCGATCGCAACCCTTAGCGGCTATGTGCTTTCTGTCGTTATATGCGTCATCGTTCTATATTACATGAAGCTCATCACGTTGGACCTGCGCTTCTATCTTTCGACGCTACTCATGGTGGCGTACATTTTAGTGTGGCGCGCGTTCACGCTCAATATCTTATGGCTGAATATCGTTATGGCGGTTTTCCTTTCGGCTGTCATGGTATTCCTGTATTGGAAGGACATAAAGATGCTCGGCAGGGGGTTAAAGCGGAGGAAAAATCCGCTTCTCGAGGGAACAGTGGATGTGGAAGAGGGGACGACTATCGCCCAAGACGTCGATGGCGAGTACGCCGATGAAAGAAAGGAGGACGGATCCAATGGATCATAATTACTTTGCGCAGTACGGAAATGTGTTGCTGCGGCCGCTGTGCCACGACGACATCGAATACTTGCGGCATTGGAGAAACAATTTGGAGGAGACGCGCTTCTTGCGTCCGATCGGGATCATTTCTCCGGAGAAACAGGAACAGTGGTTCCAAAACTATCTCCTCGACCCCCGCGAGATCACGTTTGCCATCGTGGAGACGAAGGAATTGAAGCGCATCGTCGGGAGCGTCTCCATCTATGAGATCGAGGACGACCGCGCGGAATTCGGGAAGATACGCGTCGGCGACCCCGCGGCGCACGGAAAGGGGATCGGACGGACGGCTACGGTGCTGGCGCTCGCCGTAGGATTTGAACGGTTAGGCTTGCAAAAGATCACTGCTTGCGTCCACCGCGAGAATATTGCTGCCCGAAGCAACGACCTGCGCGTCGGCTTTCGCATCGTCGGAGAGCAGGCGTCGGTCGTCGGAGGCTATGAGGACGTCATCGAGATCGACCGCGATACGCTGTATGCCGTAAACGGATATGCAAAAGAGATAAAATTCGGGGATCGAAAGGAAGATTAGTAAAAAATTTTGAGGCAAAAATCGCCTTTGGAAACATTTTGGAACGTCGGGATACCACGGACATAAATCGTAAAAACGTCCTTTCGAGTCACCATATACCCGTAAATAAGCGAATAACTCTTGTCCGAATGCAAAAACTGCAGTCGGGCATTTTTTATGGGAAATCAAACCGTCTATTTTAAGAAGCAGCCGCGCATCGTCGCAACGAGCAGCATCGCGGGGCCGAAGG
Source organism: uncultured Clostridia bacterium (assembly GCA_947630365.1). Classification (GTDB taxonomy): domain Bacteria; phylum Bacillota; class Clostridia; order Christensenellales; family Borkfalkiaceae; genus Gallimonas. Next base: position 1,121 of record CANRHI010000003.1, on the reverse strand, counting down.
AGTGCGAGGGTATCATCGGGCGGTACGTCGAAACCGCGCTCGACGACGACATGTTCGGCGAAAGCACCTACGAGAAGGCGGAGTGCAAGATGCTCTCCCACGTCATCGACGGCGCCATCTCCAATGCGGGCTTGAGGAGGGAGGAGGTCGACCTCATCGTCTCGGGCGACCTTCTCAACCAAATCATTTCGGCAAGTTTTGCCGCGCGGGATTTCTCCGTTCCCTTCCTCGGCGTCTATGGGGCGTGCTCCACCATGGCGGAGAGCCTCGCCGTAGCGGCGGCGTTTGTGAACGGCGGGCTCGTTCACCGTGCCGTGGCGGCGACGGGGAGCCATTTTGCCTCCGCGGAGAGGCAGTACCGCTACCCCTTGGAGCTCGGTTGCACCCGCCCGCCCCAATCGCAATGGACGGTGACGGGCGCGGGGAGCGCTCTCGTCGCGGACAAGGGGGACGGCGTTCGCATCACGGCGGCAACGCTCGGGAAAGTGGTGGACTTCGGCATCACCGACGTCAACAACATGGGCGCCGCCATGGCGCCTGCGGCGGCGGATACCATTTTGGCGCACTTCCGCGGGACGAAGGAGAATATCGAGGCATACGACCTCATCGTCACGGGGGATCTGGGCGCACTCGGGAGCCGCATTCTCAAGGACCTCACATGGGAAAAGGGCTTGGACATCTCCGAAAACCATGTGGATTGCGGGGAGATCGTCTATAACGTCATCGAGGACGAATATCAAGGCGGGAGCGGCGCGGGTTGCTCTGCGCTCGTGCTCAATTCCTATCTCTTCCGCAAGCTCATGTCGGGGGATCTCAAGCGCATTCTCTTCGTTGCGACGGGGGCGCTCCTTTCCACCGTCTCCTCTGGGCAGGGGGAGAGCATTCCCTGCATCGCCCACGCCGTCTGCCTCGAGAGGTGAGGGGGGGGGTACATATATGCAGTATCTCGAAATTCTCCTCATGTTTTTGAAGGCGTTTGCGGTCGGCGGGCTCATCTGTGCCGTGGCGCAGGTCGTCATCAATTTCACCGACCTCACGGCGGGGGAGATCCTCGTTGCCTTCATGTTGGCGGGGGTGGCGCTCACCGCCCTCGGGATATACCAGCCCCTCGTCGAATTTGC
>CANRHI010000002.1 GCA_947630365.1 uncultured Clostridia bacterium | reverse complement strand
CCGACCACGCGGCGGGGAGCGGATCTGCCCCTCCCATCCCCGGGAAGTCGAGCGCGGTCACGCGGAACAGGCGGGAAAAGTAGGGAATGAGGCGTGCAAAGCTCTCCTTGGAGGAGAGGTACCCGTGGAGAAACACGAGGTCGCGCCCCGTGCCCTCCTGCAAATAGCAAAGGCTCAATCGAGCTCCTTTTTCATGACGATCGCGTCCTCCCCGTCCGCATAGTAGCGCGAGCGGGCATACAGCCCCCGAAAGCCGTTTTTGAGGTAGAGCATCTGCGCGGGCGCGTTGGAGACGCGCACTTCGAGGAACATGCGCCGAATATCCCTCCTCTTCGCCTCGGCAAGGAGGGCGCTAAGGAGCGCCTGCCCCCTCCCGCAGCGGCGGTACATTTCGCTCACGGCGATGAGCTCGAGCTCCGCCTCGTCGCAGGCAAAGCCGATGCCGCCGTAGCCCACGAGCGTCCCCTCCTCTTCCAAGACGAGCCCGAAGAAATTCTCGGAGAGAAAGCTATCCGCGAGCATGCGGCGGCTCCACGGGTCGGAGAAGCACTCCGCTTCGATGGCGGCGATGCCGTCGAGATCCTTGATAGTCCACTCGCGAACGGTCATTTTCTCCCCTCCTCGGCGGCGCTCTTGCGAAGGTACAGCGCGGAGAGCTCGGAGGCGGGAGCGGCAAATTTCGCCCTCTCCTCCGCCGCCCGTGCGAGCCCTTTGAGCGCATCTACCTTCTTCGCCCCGATGGGAAGCTCCTCCGCGGCGATGGGGACATATCCCGCCGAAATGAGGACAAGCGCCTCTTCCTCCGGCATGTACTTGGGCTCCGCCGAGGGCGTAGTTTCCTCGAACGGGCAGCCGTAGTAGAAGCCATGCCCCGCGTCCACGAGGGCGAGCTTCTTTCCGCCCTCTTCAGCGTATGCGAGCGCCTCGAAGGAGGTGACGGCAAGGGCGGGAAGCCCCGCGGCAAGGCACATGCCCTTTACGGCGGAGATGCCGATGCGGATGCCCGTGAACGACCCCGGCCCCACTGCGCAGGCGAGATAGCCGAGGGAGGGAAGCGAAAGCCCCGCCTCGCTTAAGGCGCGGTCGATGGCGGGAAACAGCGTGACGGAATGCTTGAGGGCGCACTCCTCCCGCACGAGGGAGAGCCTCTCCCCCTTCGCCGCAACGAGCAGCTCCTTCCCGCTCGTATCCAATGCAAGAAAGCTCAAAACTGTATCTCCCGAAGCGTCTCCCCGCGCTTTGCCACGGTCACCCGCTTGCAATGCGGCGGAAGCAGCCCGCTGATTTTTTCGCTCCATTCGACGAGGCAGACGCCCTGCCCGAAGTACTCCGAAAACCCGAGCGCCTCCGCATAGGCTTCGCTCGGCACGCGGTAGCAATCGAAGTGAAAGAGGCGGTCCTCATAGCTGTTGATATAGGCGTAGGTGGGGCTCGTGACCTCGGAAAGGATGCCCATGCCCGCGGCGATGCCCTTGGCGATCACCGTCTTTCCCGCGCCCATTTCGCCCTCCAAGAGGACGACGTCGCCGAAGATAAGCCCTTCGCCGTACTTTTTTGCCCATGCGAGGGTCTCCTCCTCGCTGTGTGAAAGAAAAACCGCCATACTCCGCCTTTTTCATTATTTTAACATACTGCGCGCGTTTTATCAAGTAGGAAAGCCCCCCGCACGAAATTTTTTTCGCACAGGGGGCAGGCATTTCGTCTTTTACGCGAACAGCGGAACGGAGGAGACGCCCTCGTACTTCTTTCCCGCCGCGGCGTCCGCAAGCTGCGCGTCGTAGTTATTCGCGCTGTTCTTGCCGTACATGAAGAAGCGGAAATCCTCGTTCCCCGCGGCGTTGGGGAGAAGCCCGACGATGGAGGAGCCGTCCTCGTCGCTCCCCTGCAGGATGCTGATGTTCACCTTGTACTCGGAGAGATCGCTCTTTGCGCCGCTGAGTCCGCGCACGTCGAGCTGGGAATAATTCTTCCCGCCGCCGTAGAAGGCGATGCCGCCGTGCACATACTGCTGTCCATCCCTTTCCTCGATGATGTCGCCGTACTTGGGCTCCTTGTCGCAGACGTAGTTGAGCATCTTGGCGATGTCGAGCTCGAACCTCTTGTCCACCGAGCCGCCGATCACATCGGAGTAAATGAGCGTACTGCTGTCCACGAGATCGAGCCGCTTCCAATCGTACAGGCGCACATCCCCCTCGAGCCGAAGGACGGAAGCAAACGACGTTCCGCCCGTGCCCGCCCAGCCTTGGAAGTTGGCGGAGTTTTTCGGGGTGTCCTTGTTGAGCCATGCGCCCGAGAAGTTGCTCTCGATGCCCACGGTGAAGAGCCCGCTCGTCTCGAGCACGCTGTCCTTGAGCGTCACGTCGGTGAGCACATACCTCTCGTAAAAGTAGTCGTCGTCCAGATAGTTGTTGGTCTGGAAGGCGAGCTTCTTCCCGTCCGCTCCGAGGAGGTCGGGCTCCGCGCCGCCCGCCGCGGTGCTCGCCTGCAGGGCGCGGTTGGCGCCGAGCTTCAGAATGAATTCGCGCGCCTGCTGGAGGATGCAGCCCTCGATGCGGACATGGATGCGCTCGTCGTCGCAACCGAGGTTATCCTGCAATTTTTCGATGAAGTACTTGTCGCCGTTCCTGTTGCCGCCGTAGGCGCGCACGACGTTGCGCCCGTTGCGGATGCGGCAATTCAAAATGTTCGCGTCGGCATTCACTTCGAGGGTGGTGCCCACATAGTTGAGCTTGGTAAGGTCGTATTCGCCCTTATCGCCGATGAGCGAGCTGTCGCTGCAGCCGAGCAACGTCGCATTGTACAGCGTGACGCCCTTGGTGCGCACGAGGAAGGCGATATTGTCCTGCCCGGCGACGGAGGTCACCTGCCCGAGGCTGACGAAGCACAGGGGACCGCGGAAGAAGCCTTCCCTCGGGTGCCCGCTGCTGCCGTCGAGCTCGTTCGTGAAGTATTCGGCATTGAGCGTGTGCCCGTTGCCGTAGAGGTCGTTCTTGAATTCGAGGACGTACTTTACCTTCGCCTCGCTCTCCCGCCCTTGGCTGGTGTAGAAGAAGATGTTGTATGTCGAGCGCATTTGGTTTGCCTCGAGAATGCTCCTGCGCGCGTCTACGGAGAGCGGGCTTCCCCCCTCGTCCGTGCCGAGGAGAATGTCCGCGCCGAGCACGACGGCCTTCCCCGCATTCACGGCGGTGAAAAGGTCGGGGCTGTTCGTCACCTCCACGGCATCCGGCGCCACATAGAAGGTCGCCGCCGCCTTCACCGAGGCGGAAAGGCTCTCGTTGCCCTGCCACGAGACGTTCACCGTCACCTCCCCCTTGCTTAGGGGGGTGAGGTAGTAGGCGCCCTCCCTCTCTTCGAGGCGGGCGAGCTTTTCGTCGGAAACGGAGACGATGAGGTCGCTCAAGTCCTGAATGGGCTCGCTCACGTTGTAGGCGACGATGCGAAGGCGGGTGGGGCTTACGACCTCTTCGCCGCCCTCCATGCGGGAGCCTGCGAGCACCGCCCTGCCCATGCCCATCGAAGTGCGGTTGACGATGGTCACCGAAGTCACCCGCCGCACGGCGTGCACAGTGACCTCCTTGGGCTCGGCGTCGAGATTGACCCCGCCGCGCATGGCGGTGACGGTCAATTTGAATTCCGCGCCCTCCTTCGCCTCGACGGTGCATGCGCTCCCGTCCGCATTGGGCGTGAGCACGACCTTGTCGCCGGCGTCCGTTTCCCACTTGTAGCTCACCCCTTCCGCCTTCATTCCCTGCACGGGATAGGCGTAGAAGGTGACGGGCGTGTTCAAAAGAATGGTCTGCTCGCTCTCTGCCGAGAGGTCGGAGCGGACGAGGAAGGCGAAATCGAGGAAGGAGACCTCCACGGTAAGGACATTCTCCCCCACCTGCACGGTGACGTTCACTTTGTCGCCGTGGGAAGATTTGAAGGTCAAGTCGATTTGGTATCGGTTGTTTTGGGCGCGCGCCGCCCCTTCCAAGGCGTGGACCTCCGCCGTGAAGTCGGGGGACTCGGCAACGGCGGGCGTCTCGGGGGCTTCCACATAGAAGGTCGCTTTCTCCCCGCCATGGCTGTTTTCGAGGGCGATGGTCTCCCCCGCGCCGCCGTTCACGGTGAAGCCCGCGCCCGTCGCCACGGGCTGCACGTCGAGGTCGATATATTTCTCGATGGTCCCCTTGTAGCCACCCGCGACGCTCACTTTGAGCCGCGTGCTTCCGCTGAAGGGGAGGAGAAGGGAGCCGCTCGCCTCGTCGACGGCGGCAAAGCCCTCGGCGCATTCTACCTTCGCCCCCGAGAATCCGCTCGGGTGAATGGAAACGCCGTAGGAATACCTCCCCGTGGGAAGGGTGGCGGAGTAGCCCGTCTCCGTCTTGGTGAGGGAAACGGGGGCGCCCGCGCCGCCTTCGGAAGCGGAGGTGAGGGTAACGTCGAAGTCGAGGGGCTTGGAGGAGCTCACGACCGCGGTGATGCTATCCGTATAGCCGCCGTCCGTCGAGACGGCAACGATGCGGGCGGAGCCCGTCGAACGGGCGACGATGTGTCCTTCGCCGTCGATGAAAAGATCTGCGGGCTCGGCGCCCTCCACCGCTTCCACGCGGAAAGAGTAGCTCTTGTCACTCGCGTTGCTCGGGCTCACCTCGGCGGTGAGCTTGTAGTCGTTTTCATAGCTCGCAAGGTCGAGGGTGAGCGTGTCGTTTTCGGGCTTCTCCAAAATGACGATGCCGTTGGCGGAGACGGTCACCCCGAGGCTTGCGACGTTCCCCGAGGAAAAGACGACGAATACGAAAAGGAGCGGCAGCGCCAGCATGAGCGCGATGATATTCTTTCTCACAGCAGACCTCCTCCGCTGAATTCATAGTATTTTTTCCCGAGCCCCAAGACGAGGTACAGACAGCACGCCGCCGCCGCGAGCACCGAGAACACGCCCGTGATGAGGTAGGAAAGGTAGGCATATTCAAACCCGCGCAGGGCGAGCATCATGCGGATGATGAGGAGCGCCCCGCCGAGCAGGAACGCCACGACCATGCCGAGGGCGATGACGACGGTCACGCTGTTGCCCGATTCCTTGATCTCGCCGTCCTCTTCCGTCGAGAAGCGGGCATGGTTGAAGTCCCGTCTCGTCGCAAGACAAATTTGCGCAAAGCCGCACATCACCCCCGCGCCGAACACGAAGCAGCCCACGCCGAAGCTCACGAAGCCGAAGCTCATGAGAATGATGGCAGAGACCGCCTGCGAGAGGAGGGTGACCATCATGCAGAGGGCGATCTTGGAGAAGATGACCTGCCCCCAGCCGATGGGCATCGCCTTCACGGAGTAGAACATGGGGCCGTCGCGGCTGATATTCGTCGCACAAAATACGTTGGTGAGCGCGCCGAAGAGGAGGGTCAAAAAGATGGCGAGCTCGAGGTCGCAGTTGATCCCGACGAGGCGGGATACGAGCGACCCGCCCACGTCCATGCAAAAGTACACCATGAGCGGCATGACGACCGCCACGGAAAAGTACGAGAACATATAGGAGGGCGTGCGGAAAATTTGCAAAAATTCCTTCTTCATGAGGGCGAAGAAGAGCGGAAGGCGGGCGCGCACCCCCCTCTTCGCAAAGAGGAAGCGGGGCGTTCCCGCAATGCGCGACTGGAGCGCGCGGGAGAGGATGCCGCGGATGATGACGAGCGACAGGGCGATGCACACCGCGACGACCGCCAAAAGGCACAGCCCGCTGATGAGCACGTCCCGCCCGAGCGCCAATCCCGCAAACCAATTGCAGGGGTAGGCGTGCCGCGCGATCCCGCCGAGCACCGCCATGACCTTTTCGTTAAAGAAATACTTTAGCCCGTCGCCGAGCAGCAGCTCCTTCACCCCCGTGAGGAGGACGGAGTAGAGGTACAGCCCGCCCGCAAGCACAGCCGTGACCGCGATAAAGTTGACGACGAATCGGGTCTTGAGGAATTGCCACAGCGCATAGAAGGGCAGCGCCAAGAGGGAGGCGATGCCGATGGAGACGAGCGGAAAGACGAGCACGAGGACGACCGTGAGGAGATAAAACCCGACGGGCAGCCCCGCATGGACGGCGACGGTGATATTCACGGGGAGCACCGTCACGGCGGCGTACAGGAGCTGGCGAAGGTAAATGACGACGAGGCGAGAAAAATAGAGCGACTTCGCCCCCACGGGCATCGCGGAAAACAGCTTGATGTCGTCCGCCGCAAACAGCCCCGTGATGAGCTGGGAAATTCCCCCCGCCGTCATGAATACGAGAATGGCGACATAGCTGAGGGAAAGCAGCTCGAATTGCCGCGCCGAGGGGTCGGGTACGCCCTCCGTGCGCAGGGAAAAGTAGATATCCGAAAATCTCCCGTAAAAGATGATGAACGCCGTCAAGAACAGGGCGACGAGCAACACCCGCATGACAAACCCGACCGCGTCGAAATTTCCCTTGCGGAAGGAATTTGCCCGTTCCGTCCATTGCTTTTTGAGGAGCGCCCGCACGAGGGGCAGATCAGTTCTTTCCTTCATGCTGTAAGAAATACTCCTCGAAATCGAATTTGGGATCGCTCTTCATGCGTTCCTTCACGTTGAGCGCGTCCGTCTGGCGGCCCTTGGAGATGACGACGACGCGGTCGCACAGCTTCGCCACGGCGGCAAGCGCATGGGAGGAAAAGATGATGCAGTTGCCCGCCTTCGCATAGGCGCGCATGAATTCCTGCACGGCGTGCATGGTGCGGGGATCCAGCCCCGTCATCGGCTCGTCCAAGATCCACAGCTTGGGACTGTGCATGAGGGAGCCCATCATGCAGATCTTCTGCCGCATGCCGTGGGAATAGGAGGAAATGAGGTTATATACCGCCTCCCCGAGGTTGAAGATCTCCTGCAATTCCTCAATGCGCTTGGCGCGAAGGGCGGTGGGCACCTTGTAGACGTCTGCCATAAAGGAGAGATATTGCATGCCCGTCATCTTCACGAATACCGCGTGATTGTCCGTGACGAAGCCCATCTGCGCCTTGGCGAGAAGGGGCTCCTTGCGCACGTCGTGCCCCGCAATGGTGATGGTGCCCTTGTCGAAGGGAAGCATGCCCTCGAGGCACTTGAGCGTCGTCGACTTGCCCGCCCCGTTGTGCCCGAGAAGCCCCACGATCTCCCCCGCATAGCAGGAAAAGCTCACGTCCTCCACGGCATAGTCCGCCTTCTTCGAGTACTTCTTCCAAAGCCCCTCGATGCGCACGACCTCTTCCCCCCTATCCCCGTCCGAAGGATTTGCGGAAGCCGGTTGTGCGGGTTGCGTTGAAGTCGGTTGCGCGGACTTTGCAGATTGCGCCGCCGCGGGTTGCGCGGGGGCAGAAGCATCCGCCGCGGGTCTTGCCGCTTGTGCGGAAGTCGGTTGCGTAGGAGTAGTAGGTTTCCCCGCGGGTTGCGCGGGTGTAGCGACCTTCTCCGAAACAGGTTGCGTGGGTGTAGCGACCTTCCCCGAAACAGGCTGCGTTGTGGTCGGCGCGACAGGCTTCCCCGAAGTAGGTTTCACGGGCGCGGGGACCTTCTCCGCAGGACCTTCTTTCTTTTGTTTCATCTCATTCCTCTCTTTATCCATGATGCTCCTATGTATTGTACTTGAAAAATCCTCTTTTGTCAAGAAAAACCACACCGTTCGCCCATTTCCGCCCTTTTCGCGCCCCTTTTTGAGGGGACGGCGGCAAAGGCCTACCCTTTCCTAAAGGGGAGGCTCCGCCCATAAGGCGGTGGTGGGGATTGTCCATTCGTCCGATATTCTCCCATCCCCACCCGTCTGCCCGAGGGCAGCCACCCTCCCCTTCCCCGAAGGGTAGGGCTTGGGGGCTCCTCCTCTACCCCTCCCCCTTATACTTGAGGAAAGGGCAACGGGTCCACCATCCTCCAAAAGATGTATGTGCGCTCGCGAGGAAACCATTCCCCGCGAGCGCATTTTTCCGCATCTCGTTTTTCCGCGTTACGCTTCCTGTTTTTGCCAACCCCCGCCAATCGAGGTGTACGTCCCAATACCCTGTTGCGTGAAGTCTGCGACGACACCTTCTGCATACATTTTCAGTTGCAGGTTGGTAGTAATATCTTTATAATTCACCGTTGCGCTCAAACCGCTACCGCTATGCGAAGAAACCTCTTTTGTGGCAATGGTTGCGGAATCCGTGATAGACAATTTGGCGCCTTCCATTTCCGTCCGCACTTTCCCTGCAAGATTTTTCACCGTCATCGTTCCGTTTATAATCAGCAACGAAGGCTCGCTCTTCTTTTCGTATGCTCCGCTCGAATCGTTGATGTCTTGAATGGCGTCCTCATCGTAAACGACAACTTCGCTTGCATTCAACGTAACATTTTTGCCAACCGTGAGTGAAGCGCCCGGCATGACCTTGAGCTTTTGCGCCGTCGCATCTACCGTGGCCGGCGAGCCGTCCTCAAAGGCGCTCAACGTAATGTTATAGTACCACGAAATCGGGAAGAACACAGCCTTCGTGTGCAATGTGGCATTCAATGTCACACCAAACTTGGACCCACATTCAAGTTTCAACGAAAGCGCATTTACGGTCATATCGCCTTTGATTTCGAGGGAAGTAACAGCTGTTTCGATATCAAATTTGGCGAAAAGTTTCGCACCGTTTTTGAGCTGAAGAAGGCATCCGCTTTCCGACCCAGCCATAGCAATATCCGTTTGATTATCCGTATCGTTGGCATAAAGATTTGCCCTACCGAATAATTTTGCGGACGAAGTTGCAATTAGCTGCGGGTGAATATTCTCCATGTAGAAACGATTGAACGGAGAAGTTTTTAGATTGTTTGCCGCATTAGGGTTAAGCGCCGCGACCGCGCCCCCAACCATTGTGGTAAATGCGCCGCCGCCGCGATGCTCGCGCACGACGAAAGGCATGGAAAGCGAACCGCCATTCAAAAGGATCTGCGAGCCGTTATTCTTCTCACTTTCTTCGATAAAGCCGAAAGAGGTGATCGTGCCCGTGGAAGTGAGCTTTACGTCTTTTCCGAGCACAAGCCTTGCGTATCCCGAGCTCGTTTGCCCTGCGCTTGCGATTACCGAGGGGCTGGCATTTCCGCCTCCACCCGAGGTGATACCACCGATATTGAGTGTTCCTTCATTAAAGAGCTCTATGCCTTCGGGAACAGTGACAGTGAGGTCACAAAGGTCCCTATTGCCGCGTGCCGAACGATATTTGTCTGTTTGCGTTGTGCCATTCAGTCCCGACACCGTTTCGCTTATCCCATCTGCCGTTCCAACGCCTCTTTCTGCGTTCTTCGCCGTATTGTAAGGAAGGAACAGCGTTACTCCTTGTTTGATGGTGTAGTACTCGCTTCCGACGTAGCCGACTTTCGAGGCAACATCTTTGGTCGCGAAAGCCGTATCCCCCGCCACTGTAATGGTATTTCCGCTTTGCGCCGCTTTCAAGGCTTCCTCGATCGTGTAGAATGTCTCGCCGATTTTTACGGATTTGAGCTTGAGGACAATCGTCTGCTCGGCGTCGCCTTGGGTGGTATAGTTGGCAAATTCGTTGCCGATCGTGACATGCACGAAGTACACCCCACCGATGATCGGCGCCTCTTCCTTCAACACTATGGCACTTTGAAGTTGCGACATCATCGCCTCAACGTCTGCCTCGATAACGCCATCGAGTGTGCAGGTATAGGTGATTTTTTCGGGATCGGAAATAAGAGCTTCTGCCGCGAGCCCCTGCACGGTGAACGATGCCTTTTCAATGTTCACGCTGTAGCTTCCGTCGGATATGTCGTTATAATTCCCGTTGCCGCCCACCGTATATGTGACGGGGTGTTCGCCCGCTTCCGTAAAGGAATAGACTTCTACGAACAGATATTCAGAGAGGTCCTCCCCGTTCGCTCCCGTAACAACGGGCTTAGCGCCGTGAGCCGTTCCGTCGTAAGTGTACGCCGCGGAATCCGTCTGTACCTTGTAATCCGCTTTGGCAATATTCACGGTGTAGCTGCCCGTGAAGGGCTCGTAGTTTTCCGCCGAGACGGTGAAGTAGACCGTGCCGCTTTGGGCGACGTTGACGAGGGAGAGCCCGCTTTCCGCGATGAGGCCATCTGCGGTGCCGTATTTCACGGTGAAAGCGTCCTCGCTGAACAAGCCCTCAATGTCCTCCTTCCCGACCGTCTTAAAGTGATTTTCTCCGTTGTAGGTGGCGGAGACGTCCGAAACGGAGGCGGTGAGGGTCGCCTTGGCGATGGAAACGGTGTAGCTGCCCGTCTTATCGTTGTAATTCTTGCCGCTGACGGTGTACCGCACGACATGCTCGCCCGCCGCCGTGAAGGTGGGAGCGGTCTCCTCCCCTTCGTAGGTGACGGTGAAGGGGTCGCCCTCGTGCACGGTGGAAACGCGGACGCCCTTGCCCTGCGCCGTGCCGTTGTAGGTGTAGCTGTTCTCCTCCGCCTCTACGGTGAAGTCCGCCGCGGCGATGACGACGTTGTAGCTCCCCTCCGCGTCCTTATAGTTGGCGTTGCCGCTCACCCTGTATTCGACCGCGTGCGTGCCCGCATCGGTGAAGGTGGGAGCGACGCCCGCCCCTCCATAGGTGACGGTGAAGAGGTCGCCCTCGTGCACGGTCTGCACCAAGACGCCTTCGCCCTGCGCGGTGCCGTTGTAGGTGAAGCTGTTCTCCGCGGTGGAGACGGTGTACTTCGCCTTGGCGATGTGCACGGTGTAGGTCGCCGTTTTCTCGTTGTAGTTCCCGCTGCCGTTTACGGTGTAGCTCACCTCATGCTCGCCCGCTTCCGTGAAGGAATAGGTGAGCGCTTGGAGCTGCGCGGAGAGGTCCTCCCCCTTCACGCCCGAAACGGTAGGCTTGTCGCCGTGCGCCGTGCCGTCGTAGGTGTACGCCGTATCGTCCGTCTTTACGGTGTATTCCGCCTTGGAAATGTTGACGGTGAAGCTGCCCTGCTGCGTCTCGTAGTTGGGCGCGCTGACCTTATAATAGACGGTATATTCGCCCGCGTTCGTGTAGGCGGGAACGACCGCGCTCCAGCCGTCCGTGCCCGTCTCGCTGTACTCGACGGAGATCTCCACCTCGTCGTGCGTGTTGGCGGTCGCCTGCACGGGGAAGGTGTGCTCGTTTCCGTCGTAGACAAAGCTCGTTCCCGTGGGAAGGGTGATGCCGAAGCCCGAGCCCGAGACGGTGATATGCAAATCGAATGTAAGGGTGAAGTTGGCGCTCACGTCCTTCTCGCCGTTCGCGAGGACGATCTTCCAGCTCCCTTCCTTCCATGTGAAGTCGTCGCCGAGGGTCTCCCCCGCCGCGGTGTAGTCGCGGGCGTCGTTGCCCGCAAGCTGCAGCGTGCCGACAAAGCGGAAGCGCTCATCTTCCATGGCGGGCGCGAAGGACCACGCTTCGCCGTCGCGCGGGTGCGTTTGGGTCTTGGCAATGGAGAAAGTCTTTTTCGCCACGGTGAACCGAGCCACCGCCGCCGAAACGGTGTAGTCGCCGTTTTCGCTCGCATAGGTGAGCTCGACGGTGTAGCTGCCCGCGTCGAGCAGCCCCGCGGGGGTGTAGGCTGCCTCGTCCTTCGTGTATTTGTAGGTGGGTTTTTGGGCGAACACGGTGTCCTCGTTCTCCCCTTCCGCAAAGCCTTCCGCCTTGTAGGAGAGCGAAACTTCCTCGCCGTAGGTGTAGCTCGGCTTATCCGACGCCGCCGTCAGCTGCAACGCGCGCGCTTCCACCTTGCAAGAGCCCGCCGTGACGGAAACGGTGTAATTCTCCGTCTCTTTGAGGGCGATGGTAGCCGTGTATTCGCCGACGTGGAAGCCCGCCGCCTCCCCGCCCGTCTTGGTCCAGACGATGGCGAGCTGCTCGCCCGGGAGCACGTCCTCGCTCTCCCCGTGCACAAAGCCCTCGAAGGAGACCGACGCGGTCGGCGTTTCGCCGTAGGTGTAGACGGATTTTCCCGCCGTCACCGTGGCGGTGAGCGCGGCGCGAGTGACCTCGAAGTGCGCCTCCGCAGGCGTGACGGTGTAGTCCGCGGCGGTGAATTCGCCCGACGTCACCGTATATTCGCCGACGGTGAATTTGCCCTCGAAGGGCTTCCCTTCCTTGGTGAAGAGCAACCGTTCGCCCGCGACGGAAAGCGCCGTCTCGTCCTCTCCCGCAAGGAAGCCCTCGAAGGTGAGCTCGGGCGAAGGGGTCTCGCCATAGACGATATCTTCCGCCGCAATGTGCGCGGTCACGGTCTTGGGCGTGACGGTGAAGGCGACGGGTGCGGCGTATTCGATCTCATAATTTTGCGAAATGTAGCCCGAAACCGACACGGTGTAGTTTCCCGCATGGAAGCGGTCGGAGGAATAGGACTGCCCTTCGCGGGAGTAGGTGAGGGTGGGAGCGCCGCCGAGGGCCGAAAGGCCTTCGCCCTCGATAAAGCCCTGTCCCTCGGGCACGGGCGCCTCGAAGGCGCCGTACTCAAAGCTCGTCTCGCCCGCAAATTTCACGCCGATAACGAGCGCCTTCTTCGCGATCGAAAAGCTCGTCGCGGGCTCGTAGCTCGCCGTGTAATTCCTTCCGAACTCGCCGCCGACCGCCGCGACCGTATAGCTGCCCGCGGAGAAGTGTTCCGTCACTTCCTCGTTTGCGACGTTCTTGATGGAAGTCTGCACCGAGAATGCTTGGGCATCCGCCGCCTCCACCAGCCCCTCATACGAGAGGGCGGGGACGGGCGTATCGCCATAGACGAGCGCGCCCTCCACCTTGGCGGTCACGCGGACGGTCGCAGGGGTGACGGTATACGTCGCCGTTTGGACGGCGCCGAGCTTGTAGTTTTCCCACTCGCCCGCCTCGAGGGCGACGGTGTAGGTGCCAACGGAGAGCCTTCCCTCCGCCGTGTGCCCCTCGCTGTCCTTCACCACGATGGTGAAATCGGGCGTCTCGTCCCCGTAGGAGAGCCCCGAAAGGACTGCCGAGGGAGCGGGCTGTGTGCCGTACACGCCGCTCTGCGCCGCGAGGGTGACCTCCGCCGTGAGCGTCGCCTTCTCGAGCGTGACGGGAAGGGTGAGCGTGCGCGTTTGCGTTAAAACATTCTTATAATTTGCGGTGATGGCGCAGGTGACCTCGGTCTCCCCCGCCTTTTTGACGAGGCCCGTGGTCTCGCCCTCGGCATTCTGCCATGAGAAGGTGAAGGCGAGCCCCTCCGCCTCCGGAAGGCCGGTGACGTGCACGAGATCGTCCTCCCTGCCCTCGGCGTCCGTGCCGTAGATGTGGTCGCCCGTGAGCTGAAGGCGCGCGCCGCTCAGATCGATCTCGTACTTTGCGTAGAGGTCAAGGTCGGCATCGGGCATGGTGGCGTCCTCCGCAAGCGGCTGCGTGCAGCCTTCGTCGGTAAACCACCCCTCAAAGAGCAAAACGGCGGGCACCGAAGCGGGCGCGTCGGGCGCGACGGCTTCGGCGAAATCCACCGTGCTTGTCACTTCGTTTCCGAGATAGTGCAGCGTGAGCTCATGCTGCACGGGCACATACACCGCCGTGATCTCCGTGCGGGCGGTGATGCCGAGATGGCTCTTGTTCCATTCCTTGAAGGCGTAGCCCTTGTGCACAGGCGGCGCGGGAAGGGTGGCGTCTCCCCCGGCGGGGACGTGCTGCTCCTCGCCGATCTGCTCCCCCGTGATGCCGTCGAGGAAGATGACGGTGTAGGTGACGACGGGCTTCTCCTTGGGCGTGGCGCGGAATACCGCATACAGGCTCAGTGCGCCCTCGACGGAGAGGGCGTCTCCCGTGCGGTAGTCGGGCTCATACGGCTCGTCGCCGTAGACCACCTTCTCCTCATACAGGTCCCACCCCTCGAAGGTGTAGGTGTAGTCGTCGTCCTCCGCCTTTGTCGGCTCGTCGGGGAAGGCGATCTCCGCGCCCGCAGGGAGCGTATCCACGGAGATGTCCCTCCCGTTCGCGACGAAGGCGATGCGGTAGATCGTTTCGCCGCACGCCGCGGCAAACAGCCCGAGGCACAGCGCGAGCACCGCGGTGAACACCAAAAGCAACTTCTTGACCGATTTCATTTCTCTCATGAGACCTCCCCCCGCCCGCAGGCGGCTCCTCGCTCCCCACGAAGCGATCTGTATGCGGCGATCCTTTGCCACAGTATCCTCCTTCACGGGGGGAATTATCCCCCGCAGGAAGGCGAATTTCCGAAAAAGGGCAGCGCAACATTTGCGCCTTTTCGAGTTTAGTTTAGCAAATCAAACAGGGGTAGTCAAATAAATTTTGTCATGAATTTCCCCGCACTTGTCATATTTTGCCTCTTTTGTCCCCTTTTTCGACTCCTATTGTACCCCAAGACGTGCGCATGGCGGCATGAGAAAAGAAAACACGGGACGCTAACAAAAAATGCCCCCTCCCCGCGATACGGGGAAGGGGATCCCTCCCTTGGCGCCCCTCCCCCTGTGTCCCCCACCCCAAAGGGGAGGGGGATTGGTATTCGGGAATCCCCTTCCTTTTTTAGAAGAGCGGAAAACAACAAAATCCCCTTCCTTGTTAAGGAGGGGGATACAGGGGGAGGTTACTGCGTCATGCCGCCCCGCCCGAGCTTCTGTTGTATTCCAAGGGCGGCACGAGCCTGAAAGGCGAAGTAGCATAGCGAAGAATCCCGCCCCCGCCAACGCGTCATTCTGAGCGAAGCGAAGAATCCCGAGGATGAAAATTCGGACTTCGTTCCTCGGGATGTTTCGGTCGCTTCGCTCCGCTCAACATGACGCGCGGAGCACGCCCCTCCCCCTGTGTCCCCCACCCCAAAGGGGAGGGGGATTCCCTCCCTTGGCTGCCCCTTGAGGGGGGGCTGGCGCGCTGCCTTTGCGCGACTGAGGGGGTGTCATTCCTATTACACAACACCCCTTCCGTCACTCGCCACGGCTCGTGCCACCCACCCCTCCAAGGGGTGGGCAAGGGTCGCTCTGCATGTGCTCTCCGAGTCGGCCAAGACTGCTCCCTCCCCTACTTCGAGTGGGGGCGGAAGCGGGCGGAGGTGGCTTTAATGAGCCTCGAGAGCGGCTTGTAGGCGAGAAAGACGACGAGGGAGACCGCCACGCTCTTGATGAGGTTGAAGAGCAGGATATACGTCCAAAACTGCGCAAAGTACTGCGCGGCGGCGCTTCCCATGAAGGCGGGAAAGTTGATAAAGCGGTTGACGGGCAGGCTCACGCCGATCTGCAGAGCGCACGCGACGAGAAGATAGAGCGCCACCCACCACTTTCCCTTGCGGAAGCGATACAGGACGGAGGGGACGAAGATATACACCGTCGACATGATGAAGTTGGCGAGCTCCCCCGCGCCGCCCGAGCTCGTCTTGAACAGGCATAAAAGCTCCTTCACGCCGATGGAAAAGACGGCTTCGACGGGGCCGAAGAGGAAGCCTTCCACCATAAAGAAGATGTTGGCGAAGTCCAATTTGAGGAAGGGCGCGGCGGGGAAAATGGGAAATTCGAGAAAGGTGACGACGAACGCCAGCGCCGTAAAGAGCGCCATGTAGGCAATGTGCACCGCGGAAAAGTGACCTTTTATACTATCCTTCATACCATACCTCTATATATGCACGTTCTCCAAACAAAAACGCCCCACAGAATGGGGGCGCGGAAAGCAAAGAACATGCGTTTTTCTTTTCTCATCCGGACTATACCGTCGGTTCGGGAATTGCACCCGATCGGTCCCAAAGGGATTCGCAGACTTTACTGCCGGTGGAGACTTGCACTCCGCCCCAAAGAATTTTGTTTTCCCATAGTATAGCGCGGCACAGCCGCCTTGTCAAGGGGAGAAATAAAATTTTCTCATTTTTCCGAGATTTCCTCTCTCTTCCCCCCGAAAAACAATTTACTTCGCGGGGAAAGCGTGCTATAATCGGGGTACAATTTGAATATCCGTCGTGGGTGCCGAAAGGCTGAGATCATACCATTGGAATCGGGCAAGGTAATGCTTGCACGAAAGTACAGGATTCGAGGAGATTTTCCGCCCGCAGTTTTTTGCGGGCATTTTTTATCGGGAAGGCTTCGAAGGCGGCATATTCAAAAAATATACGTTTTCGGAGGTTTTTATGTTGCTTCATTCCCTTTTGAGCGCCTACACGGGCGTCATCGAAAACGCCGACGGGGACGTAGAGAGCTATCTCTACCCCGACGTCTGGACGTCTTACGCCAAGGACGGGCTCTCCTCGGTGTTCCTTTGGTGCGCCGTCGCCCTTGCGGCGCTGCTCCTCGTCGTCGGCGTGCTCGTCAAGTGGAAGCGGACGGAGATCTTCAAAAGCTACCTCACCGTGGCGGTGGCGATCGCGGTCGGCTTCTCCGTCGCCGTCATCGCGACCATGCTCTCCCTCGAATTTATGGAAATGGCGGAGAAAGAGTACCTCTTCGACCTCGTGCTCTATCCCTCCGTCGTGCTCGGCGGGTGCGTCGTCGCGGGAGCGGTCGCCGTGTTCGTGTGCTATCTCTTCGGCGAAAAGCCCTTCCGCATCGCAAAACTTGCCGCGCTCTCGGCGGTGGGCGCCGCGCTCGTCGCCTTCCTCGTCTGCCTCGGCGTGTACCTCGGCTCGGGCGAGGGCGAATCCAACAACGGCGTCACCATCACGGTGAGCGAGAACATTCTCCTGTATGTGTGCGCCGCTCTGCTCGTCGCCCTGCTCCTGTTTATCGCCTTTTTCTTCGGGAGGAAGGATAAGAAGGGCTTCGACACCCGCTCCATCTCCTATGCCGCCGTGTGCATCGCCATCAGCTTTGCGCTCTCGTACATTGCGCCCATCCACATGCCGCAGGGCGGCTCGGTGACCATCGCTTCCCTCCTTCCCCTCATGATCTATTCCTACATGTTCGGCGTGAAGAAGGGCATCTTCGCAGGGCTCATCTATGGAATTTTGCAGGCGGTGCAGGATCCTTGGATCATTCACCCCGCGCAGTTCCTCCTCGACTACCCCATCGCCTTTGCGGGCATCGGCGCGGCGGGGCTGTTCGCCAAGGTGAAGAAGCTCGAAAATCTCCCGCAGGTGCAATTTGCCCTCGGCGCCATCGTCGCCGGGACGCTCCGCTACCTTGCGCACATCCTCTCGGGCGTGTTCGCCTTCTCCGAATTCGCCTACCACTGGACGACGGGCGACCCCATGAACGCGTGGCTGTACTCGCTGGGGTATAACTCGTTTGTGTTCATCGACCTCGCCATCGCCATCGCGGTCGGCATCCTCGTGTTCAGCTCCAAGAGCTTTGTGAAGCAGGCGAGAAAATTCAATACCGAAAAGACCTTGCCCGCCCAAACCCCCGCGGTGGAAAGCGCGCCCGCCGACGAGCCCGAGGAAAAATAAGAGATATTACGAAAAGAGCAGCGGCTGTTCCGCTGCTTTTTTTTGTTCCGTTTCTTTTTTATCCGATTTTTTCGATAAAGTGCACGCAGTCGAGCACGGAGAGCGCCTCGATGATCTCGCTGTGCGTTTTCTTCTCGAGCGCCTTCCCCGCGGTGAGCTTGACGGTGTACACGCTCAGGCCCGAATTGGCGTAGGCGGGGTTGAGCTCCAAATTGTCGATGGTGAGCCCGAATTTGCGCGCCATGGTGACGAAATCCTGCAAGCTCCCGCGCGTTTTGAGCTCGAGATGGATCTCGAAGTGGGAGGATTTGTTCTTGATATACACCTCGAGCTTGGAGAAGGCGAGCAGCCCGACGAGCAGCGCCGCAAAGCCGATGAGCGCGGCGGTGTACAGCCCGAAGCCGAGAATGGCGGAGATGATGGACATCGTCCACATGCCCACCGAAGTCGTCAGCCCCATGATTTGGTTCTTCGAGGAGAAGATGATGGTGTTCGCCGTGATGATGGAGATGCCGATGAACACCGCCGCCGAGAGGAAGGAGAATTGCACCCCGAGCACGTTGATGAAGTACATATCCCCGATCCCCGCGAACATGGAGCCGATGGAGAGCACGATGAAGGTGCGCAGCCCCGCCGCGTGGCGGTTTCTTGCGCGCTCGCAGCCGAGCACCGTCGCCATGAGCACGACGAGCGCCGTCTTGAGCGCGGTGGAGGCGACATTGACCTCCGAGGACCAGCTGCCGAGCCATTTGGCAATAATATCTGTAGCCATGATCTACCTCTTGTTGATGAATTTTCTTCGGTTGTATTCGGCTCCCGCCGAAGTCTCCGCGCCCTCCGTCGCCTCGAGAAAGGCCTCCTCTTCGGGGGAACGCGCGTATTCCTTCACGGAGATCTCCTTTTGGATCTCCTTGAGCCGCTCCTGCAGGGCGGCGACTTCCTCCTCCCGCGTCGGCCGCTTCTTTGGCTCTGCGGGCGCCCCCTCGGGAGCCTCTTCGCCCTCCTGCTCCCTTCCGTAGGAGCCCGAGAGGTACAAGGAGAGCTTGGCAAGCGCGGGCCCCGCCAATTCGTAGAGAATGCTCGAGGAGAGGATGATGGTCTGCAGCATGCTGCCGATCTCCCCGCCGAGCACCCGCGCGCCGAGGGCGGCGAGCCCGATGGCGACCCCCGCCTGCGGGGCGAGCGCCATGCCGAGGTAGTTGCGCACGGACTTGGGCTTCTTCACGACGGCGCACCCCGCGAACGCGCCCACATACTTTCCGACCAGCCGCACGAAGAAGTACAGCACGCCGACGGCGAGGAGGGGCACGCCGACCGAGAGCGTCGTCGTCGAGACGAGGGCGCGGAGGTCGAAGCCGATGCCCGACTTCACAAAGAACAAAAGCAGAATGGGCGGGGAGAAGTAGTTGAGCTGTTTGAACAGCTTATCGTCCCCCGAGACGTTGATATACACCGTCCCCATCGCCATGCAGGCGAGCAGCGGGGAGACGTCCACCGCCGCCCCGACGCCGCACAGTGCAAACAGGAACGCGACGGAGACGATGAGGCGGTTGTCCGTCGAGCGCTTCGCCATGAGCACCTTCAAAAGGAAGCCGAAGGCTACGCCGAGGGCGATCATCATGAGATTGAAGGCGATGGGAAGAAGGATATCGCCCGCCGAGAAGGCCTCCCCCATCGCCGCGCCCGCCACCGAGACCGCCACGCTGTAGGCGAGAAGGCTCACCACGTCGTCGAGGGCGACCACCCCGAAGAGGGTGTTCACGAAGTCCCCCTTCGCGCCCGTTTGGCGGATGGTCATCATGGTGGAGGCGGGAGCCGTCGCCGAGGCGAGCGCCGCAAGGATGAGCGAGAACGCCAGCCCGACGCCTTCCCCCATCCGGTAGAAGCCGAGCGCCCAGTAGGTGATGACGAACACGAGGAGGGAGGCGAGCAGCGCCTCGAAGAGGGTGATGACCGCCGTCTTTCCCCCGTTTCGCCGCAGCACGGAGAAGCGGAAATATTCGCCCACACTGAAAGCGATGAAGGCGAGGGCGATATCCGAGATGAAGTCCATGCCCTCCGAGACGTAGGCGGGCACGAGGTCCAAACAGTACGGCCCGAGCAGGATGCCCACCAAGATGTAGGCAGTCACGTTCGGGAGCTTGAGCAGCTTTGTGATCCGCGTTCCCAAAAAGCCCGCAAGCAGCATGAGCGCCACGGAGATGACGACGACGGGCACGGTCGAGGTCGCGGAAATTTTATCGTAAAAGGCATTCAGCATGGTAACTTCCTTTGCGCAAGGAGGGGCTTTTCCGCCCGCTCCTCGGGAAGGTGAATGTATTATAACAAAGTTTCGGAAAAAATTCAATCCACTTTGACAAAAAATCCCCCAAATTTGCGAAAATTCCTTTCATTTTGAAAGGAATTTTCATGGAATTCTCTGTTTTCTCCGAAAAAACCCTGTCCTCTTCCGCTCAGACGAATTGCAAAATATCCACGAGCACGGCAAATCCCAAGAGAAGCACGAAGCCGACCGCGTGGATGATCGCCTCCACTTTGCGGGAAATGGGCTTGCCGCGCACCCACTCGATGGCGGTGAACACCACCTTGCTTCCGTCCAGCGCGGGAATGGGCAAAAGGTTAAAGACGGCAAGATTGACGCCGATAAGCGCGGAGATCTCGAGGAAGTCCCGAAAGCCCTGCGAGGCGATCTGCGAGGTCATGGTGATGGTCGTGACGGGCCCGCCGAGGGCGTTCAGCCCCAACTTCCCCGTGAGAAGTTCGCCGAGCACGCGGAAGATGGACCCCGCGAGGCGAAAGGAATAGACGAAGGAGCGCCCGATCATCTCCCAAAATCCGAAGCGGTAATACACCGACTCCAAGCGGTAGTAGCGCGAGGTGCCCGTCTCCGAGGAAGGGTCCTCCCGCTCCTCGATGTCGATGCCGAGCGCCCGCCATACGCCCGAGAAATCCGTGCTGTTCTTCACGCTCACGTCGCCGCGGAGCATGATCTTCTGCTCGTACTCCTCGTAGCCTTCCCCCGTCTCGCGCGCTACGCGGAAGGAGACGATATCCCCCGTGTGTTTCCCGTTCACGGCGCGGGCGATGTCGTTCGTGAGGTATATGGCGCTGCCGTCCGCCTCGAGAAGGATGTCCCCCGCGCGGAAGGAGTATTCCGCCGAAAATTCCTCGCTCTCCATGGAGCCGCCCACCTTGACCACGCTCTGCCCGTATGCGGAAAACCCGATGATGATGAGAAGGAGCGCCAGAAGATAATTCATGAACGCCCCCGCGACAAGCACGATGATGCGCTTCCAGCAGGGCATGTCGGTGAAGTTTCCGCCGCTCGCAGGTTGAGGGGGCACACTCTCCTCTACACTGTTCGCGGGTTCGGGGCGTACCCCCTCCCCTACCCCTCCCCCTAACGTAGGGGGAGGGCAAGTTGTATCGGGAGAGGGGACATTCGCTTCTTCCATCCCCCTCCCTTGGGGGGAGGGGGACGCAGGGGGAGGGGCGGCTTCCCCCTCCTCTTCCTCCTCTTCCTCCAAGCCATCTTCCCCGTGGAAGGCGCAATACCCCCCGAGCGGAATGAGGCGCACGGCAAAGAGCTCGCCCGAGCGCTTGCGCCGCACCTTGAAGAGGGCGGGTCCGAACCCGACCGAGAATTCGTCGATCTTGAATTTGAGGAGCTTCCCCGCGAGGTAGTGCCCGAATTCGTGCACCGTGATCATCGCAAGGAGCACCAGCACGGCGAGGACGACCGACCCGATCGTTCCCCACGCGCTCAAAAGATTACTTTGCATAGATATATTTTTTTGCCGCTTCTCTGCCGAAGGCGTCCGCCGCCGCGACTGCCTCGAAGCTCTCCGCCTCCTCCTTTGCGGCATGGGAAAGCGCTTCCTCGATAGCTTCCGCAATCGCCGTAAAGGATATTCGCCCGAGGAGGAAGGCGTTCACCGCCTCCTCCGCCGCCCCGTTCAACACGGCGGGCAGCGTTCCCCCCTTCTTTCCCGCCTCGACGGCGAGGGTGAACGCGGGGAATTTCTCCTGCGGCAGCCGCTCGAAGTGCAGCGCGCCGAGCTTTGCAAAATCCAACGCGGGGGCGCAGGGGAGCCGCTCGGGGCAGGAGAGCGCGAGCTGGATGGGAATGCGCATATCGGGGTAGCCGAGCTGCGCGACGGAGCTGCCGTCCCGAAAGGTGACGATGGAGTGCACGACGCTCTCGGGGTGGACGACCGCCTCGATCTTTTCGAAGGGCGCCCCGAAAAGCCACTTCGCCTCGATGACCTCGTACCCCTTGTTGAGCATGGTCGCGCTGTCCACGGTGATCTTCGCCCCCATCTTCCATGTGGGGTGGCAAAGGGCGTCCTTCGCCGTGACGAAGGCGAACTCCTCCCTTGTCTTGTGCAGGAAGGGCCCGCCGCTCGCCGTGAGGATGAGCTTCTCGAAGGGCGCGTCCCGCCGCATGCCGAGGGCTTGAAAGAGAGCGGAATGCTCGCTATCCACGGGGATGAGCTCCCCGCCGCTCTTTTCGAGGGCGGAAAGGACGAGCTCCCCTCCCGCGACGAGGCTCTCCTTGTTTGCAAGGGCGACGCGCTTGCCCGTTTTCGCCGCCGAAAGGGTGTAGGCAAGCCCCGCAAAGCCGCTCGCCGCGATGAGGGCGATGTCGCAATCGTCGAAGAGGTCCTCCCGCCATCCGTCGAGAGCGCAGTGGGCAACGCGCGGGCAAAATTCCTCCGCGAGCGCTTGCAGGGCAGCCCGATCCTTCCCCGCCACGAGGGCGGAGAACGCAAATCCGTGGTTGTGCCGCACGACGTCGACGACCTGTTTGCCGATGCTCCCCGTGCAGCCGATGAGTGCGATGCGCTTCATAAGCCTTCCTCTTCCGATTGAAAACGTCCGCGAGAAAGCGGACGTTCCCGATAGCTATCCAAAATAGGATATGCGTTTTATCCCGCGATCATGAGCCAAAGCATCATGGCGACGCAGACGACGATCCCCGCATAGAGGGAGGAGTCGATGCGGTCCAAAATGCCGCCGTGCCCGGGAAGCAGCTTTCCCATGTCCTTGATGCCGAGCTTGCGCTTGATGGCGCTCTCCACGAGGTCGCCGAGCTGTTCGACGGCTGCCGCGACCACGCCGAGAAGAACGAAGAACAAGATCTCGGGCGCGGAGATCGCAAGCTCCCAGCCGAGCGGCGCGACGGCGCCCACGTCGTCCAAGAAAGAAATGCCGTAGCACGCAAAGAAGATGCCGACCGACCCGATGGCGCCGCCGACAAGCCCCCCGATGCCGCCCACGATCGTCTTTTTGGGGGAGACGTGCGGGGACATCTTCGCGGGGAATTTCCTGCCGAGGATCTTCCCCGTCACGAGGGCGAGGGAATCCACCACGGGGCAGATGACGAACACAAACAAAATGGCGATCTCCGAATAGCGCGGCAGGTGGTTGCACACCATGAGTGCCATTAAGAATGCGGTCGGGTAGATGTAGCAAAGGAGCGAATCCCCGAGGGAGGAGAGCTCCGTCTTTTCATGCGCAAAGACGAGCACGGAAAGGAGCGCTCCCAGCCCGATGAGAAAGACGAGCGCCGTGAGATGGGGCGCGAAATTCCCCCTCGTCCATGCCGTGTGCGTGAAGAGGTAATCGCTCACCGCGTACACGATGAGCACGAGCAGGGCAAAGACGGCGACAAGCGCTTCCTGCGCGCGGGAAAGATTCCCCTTAAAGGCGCGGAGCATTTCAAACGTCCCGATCCCCGCGAACAGCAAAAGCAGTACGTCGAAGAAGAGAAGGTCGACGAACAGCTTCAACGCATAAAAGCCCAAAAGGACGGCAACGTACACAACGCCCGTCAAAAATCTGCGTGCGGCGCTCACGACATGCTTGCGCGAAAGCAGGGGATCCTCGGTCTCGTTCCTTTCCAAAATGTTCTCCTTGCGCTCCTCAAATGGTGAGGAGCTCTTTTTCCTTGGCGGAGACCGTCTTATCGATCTCCTCCACGCACTTTTTTACACTGTCCTCGACGTCGATCTCGCAGTTTTTCGCCTCGTCCTCCGAGATCTCCTTCCCCGTCTTGAGCTTTTTGATGCCCTCCATCGCGTCGCGGCGGTTGTTGCGGGCAGCCACCTTCGCGTCCTCGCCCATTCTGCGGACTTGCTTCACGAGGTCCTTTCTGCGCTCCTCGGTGAGCTCGGGGAACACGAGACGGATGACCGTCCCGTCGTTGGTCGGCGTGATGCCGATGTTCGAGGCGAGAATGGCCTTCTCGATGGACTTGAGAAGGGATTTGTCCCACGGGCTGATGACGAGGCACCTTGCGTCCGCCGCCGCAATGTTGCCGAGCTGCTGGAGCGGGCTCATCATGCCGTATGCCTCAACTTGGATCTTGTCGAGAATGTGCGGGTTGGCACGCCCCGCGCGGATGGCGGCAAAGTCGCCCTTCAGCACGCTTACCGTCTTTTCGAGTTTGTCGTCGAGCATGAGGAGGATCTCCTCCAACTTTTCGTTTTCGATCATATCTATCTCCTTATCATAGTATTTTTTGAGAAATGCCGCGCCGCCGCTCAATTGGTGATGAGCGTGCCCATCTTCTCCCCGCACACCGCGCGGAGGATGGAATCCTTCTCCCCAAGCGCAAAGGCGAGCACGGGAATGCGGTTCTCCATACACATGGTCGCCGCCGTCGTGTCCATCGCCTTGAGGCCCTTGTTCAAAATGTCGTTGAAGGTGAGCGCGTCGTACTTCTTCGCCGAAGGGTTGGTCGCAGGGTCGCTGTCGTAAATCCCGTCGACATTCTTCGCCATAAGAAGAACGTCCGCCGCAATTTCACACGCCCGCTGCGCCGCCGCCGTGTCCGTCGAACAGAACGGATTGCCCGTCCCGCACGCCATGATGACGATGCGCCCCTTCTCGAAGTGATGCAGCGCCTTGCGGAGCACATAGGGCTCGGCGACCGAGACCATGTTGAGCGCCGTCTGCACGCGCGTCGGAATGCCCTTTTGCTCGATGGCGTCCATCATCGCCAGCGAATTCATCACCGTCGCAAGCATGCCCATGTGGTCGGCGGTCGTGCGGTCCATCTTCGTCCCCTGCCGACCCCGCCAGAAATTCCCCCCGCCGATGACGAGCGCGATCTCCACGCCCATCTCGTGCACCTTCACCAGCTGATCGACGACCATCGAGACGACGTTCTCGTTGAGCCCGAATTTCTGCTCGCCCGCGAGCGCCTCCCCCGAAAGTTTGAGTAAGATTCGTTTGTATTTGGGTACCATTGCTTTTTCTGCCATCGGACCTTCGCCCTCCTGCGTTTTTTTCAGTATAACACACCCTCTTCAAAAAATCAAGACCTTCACGGGAGAATTTTCCCATAGCGCCAAACAGCCCCGCCCCTTGAAGCCCTTTTGAGGGGCGCCAAAAAGGCTGCGATGCCTCTATAGCCCCCTCCTATCCCCCTCCTTCCCAAGGAGGGGGATAGGAATGAAGTGGGGCGAGAGCCCGAGCCCTACCCTTCCGGGAAGGGGAGGGTGGCTGCCCTCGGGCAGACGGGTGGGGATGGGCGTATGGATGCGCGAATTGCAATCCCCACCACCCGCTCCGCGGGAGCCTCCCCTTTAAGAAAGGGTAGGCCTTTGCCTCCCGTTCCAATGTGTCATTCTGCCCCGCCCGTACCCCACGCGTCATTCTGAGTCCCCTTGTGGGGCGAAGAATCCCGAGGATGAAAATTCGGACTTTGTTTCGGGGCTCGCCCCTTACGGGCCTCGGTATGACAGGTTCACCCTATGCCCTCATATATCTCGCTCCTCTCCCTCAACATGACGCGGTGGTCCCTACGGGTGCCCTTCAAGGGGGCGGAACAGTCCTCATTTTCAACAACCTTCGCAAAAATTTTCCGAATCCCTTGCTTTTTTCTTCGCAGGGTGATATACTGAAACTGCGCCACAATTGAATACAAAGTATAAGAATATGGCTACAACTTACGGCAAGGTGTATCCTTTTTTCCGTATTCTTATATTTTTGGAAAGTTGTGGCGCAACACATTGGGATACTCCAAGCGGGCGTTCCCCATGTGGAACGTCCTTATTTTTTGCCCGCAAATATATCTTCGGAGGAAACATCATGAAAAAGTTGTGGCTCACATTGCTTGCCGTCGTCTCCTGCCTCTGCCTGTGCTTCGGGCTTGCGGCCTGCGGCGGCGACGAAAATGGCGGAAATGGCAGTGAAACGGGTGAAGGCGCTCATACGCACGTTGCCGAGCATTTCCAAGTGGATGACAACGGTCATTGGAAGATTTGTACCGAGTGCGGCGAAAAATTCTCCGTCGGCGACCATAAGTACAATTCCGACAACGCTTGCGAGGCCTGCGGATACAGTACGGTCTACACAAAGGGATTAGAATATGCTTTTTACAAAGAAACAGACACCTATACGGTTACGGGGCTCGGCGAAGCAGAAGGCACGACCGACCTCATCATTCCCGCCTACTACGAAGGCAAAGCCGTGACCTCGATCGGTGAATGGGCGTTCATGTTTTGTAGCGGGCTGACAAGCATCGTAATCCCCGACAGCGTGACTTCGATTGGAGAGCATGCGTTCGAGGGTTGCGAGGGGCTGACAAGCATCGTAATCCCCGACAGCGTAAGCTCGATTGGACAAAGTGCGTTCTATGATACGGCGTACTATAATGACGCTTCGCATTGGGATGCAAGCGAAGTGCTTTACATTGGGAATCATCTCATAAAAGCAAATGATACAATTTCGAGCGCATATGCCGTTCGACAAGGCACCAAGACGATTGCAGATACTGCATTCGTCCGTTGTATCGAGTTGACGAGCATATCAATTTCTGATAGCGTCGTTTCGATTGGGAAGAGTGCGTTCGCAGGTTGCAGTGGGCTGACAAGCATTACTATTCCCGACAGCGTGACTTCGATCGGATTGTTTGCGTTCGCAGGTTGCAGTGGGCTGACAAGCATTACTATTCCCGACAGCGTGACCGAGATTGAGGAGCGGGCATTCTCTAATACGGCGTATTATAACGACGAATCGAATTGGGATGCAAGCGGCGTGCTCTATATCGGGAATCACCTCATTGAGGCCAAAGAAACAATATCGGGCGTATATTCCGTTCGACAAGGCACAAAGACGATTGCAGATATAGCATTCCGCGATCGCATCGGGATGACAAGCATTACTATCCCCGACAGCGTGACCTCGATTGGGAAGAGTGCGTTTGAGTTTTGCGATGGACTGACAGGAGAATTGAAAATCCCCGATAGTGTGACCTCGATCGGTGAATGGGCGTTTGAGTTTTGCGATGGGCTGACAGGAGAATTGAAAATCCCCGATAGCGTGACCTCGATTGGGAGCGCCACATTCGCAGGGTGTAGTGGGTTCGAAGGCATTTCGGTTTCATCGGGGAATAAGGTCTATAGAAGCGAACAAAATTGTTTGATTGAAAAGCGCACGAATATTCTCATTGCGGGGTGCAAAAACAGTGTGATCCCCAATGGCGTGACCGCGGTCGGAAATTATGCTTTTCGGGGCTGTAGTGGTCTAACCGGCATTACAATTCCCGACAGCGTAACCTCGATTGAATTTGAGGCGTTCGATGGTTGCAGTGGCCTAACAAGCGTGACGATTGGGGATGGGGTGACCTCGATTGGGGGTTATGCGTTCTATGGTTGCAGTGGCCTAACAAGTGTGACGATTGGAGATGGGGTAATCTCGATTGGAACCGATGCGTTCGAAAATTGCAGCGAGCTGACAGAGATACATATTGCCGATCTTGCGGCTTGGTGTAAAATTGATTTTAAGGACATAAACGCAAATCCGCTTTGTTATGCAGGTCATCTGTATTTGGACGGGAAAGAAGTTACCAAACTTAAAATTCCCGCAGAGATTACGGAAGTGAAAGATTATGCGTTCAATGGATGCGGCGGGCTGACGAGTGTTGAAATCCCCGACAGCGTGACCTCGATTGGGGAGTGGGCGTTCTCGGATTGCAGCGACTTGACAAGCGTTGAAATTCCCGACAGCGTGACCGAAATCGGATATTGTGCATTCGCCAATTGTAGCGGGTTGACAAGCATTACTATCCCCGACAGCGTGACCGAGATTGAGAGCTCCCCGTTCAAGGATTGCAGCGGACTGAAAGAAGTACACATTTCCAGCCTTTCCGCATGGTGCAAAATAGATTTTTTGAACTTTTATGATAACCCGCTCTATTATGCACATCATCTGTATTTGGACGGGGAAGAAGTTACCGAACTTAAAATTCCCGCAGGAATTACGAAAGTGAAAGATTATGCTTTCGAGGGGTGTAGCGGGCTGACGAGCATCGAAATCCCAGATAGCGTGACCTCGATTGGGGAGAATGCGTTCTCGGGTTGCAGCGGCTTGACAAGCGTTGAGATTCCCGACAGCGTGACCGAAATCGGATATTGTGCATTCGAGGATTGTAGTGGCCTTAAAAGCGTGACGATTGGAGAGGGTGTAACCTCAATTGTGCCTCTCGCGTTCCATGGTTGCAACGAGCTGACAAGTGTAACCATTGGGAGCAACGTGACCTCGATCGGAGAGAGGGCGTTCGATGGTTGCGAGGGGCTGACAAGCATCGCAATCCCCGACAACGTGACTTGGATTGGGGAAAGTGCATTCTACAAATGCTGGTGGCTGATGGATATTCAATTTGAGGGCACGGTGGAAGCGTGGCAAGCAGTTGAAAAAGAATTTGATTCTTCTTGGGATTTTTATATAGGAAACTACACCGTGACATGTACGGACGGGACGGTTGCAAGGGATGGAACGGTGACGTACTTTGAGGAACAATAAGGGGAAAATGTCTCCTTCGCCTCATACCGACGACCGAAGGGAGGAGTGTATCTTGTAGCAAGTTGTATGCTCCACGGGAAGATACACTCGGCTTCGCCTCGGTATGAGGGACTGTCATTTCGAGCGGAGCGTAAGCGAAGTCGAGAAATCTTAAATAAGGTAGAGATGCCTCGACAAAGCTCGGCATGACATTAAGAACCCCCTCCCCCTGCGTCCCCCACCCCAAAGGGGAGGGGGATGATTATTTGGGAATCCCCTCCCTTTTTAAGGCGGGGGATAAACTGTGGCACCCACTTAGGTGGTCGCGTGCGAGGGCTCTTTGCCGCAAAAAAATCCGCCGTGCATTGCTATGCACGGCGGGCTTTTCGTTTAGTTTTCCGAAGGCCCTTCGGGCGCCTTCTCGGGTTCGGTGGGCACCGTCTCCGAGGGCTGTTCGGGTTCGGCGTTTACTGTCTCCGAAAGCCGTTCGGGTTCGGTGGGCACCGTCTCCGAAGGCCCTTCGGGCACCTTGGATTTGCGGGCGGGGAGGTTGCGGTAGGCGGTCTTGCCCGTTTTGGGGGTCGCGAGGCCGCGTTCTGCGAGCTCCTCGTCGCTCTCATACGGAAGGCGGTAATCCACCTCCTTGCGCTCGACGGGGGTGAGCTCTTGCTGCTTGGCGAGCTCCGCGATGAGCTCCATCGCATACTTTGCCCTGCGCGGCGTCCTCACCTTGAAGAGGCAGGGCACGCTCGCGTAGCACTTGCCCACGGCGGGCTCCACCTTGTATTTGCTGCCTTCGAACGCAGCGGGGTCCAAGGCGAGGTAGAGGCACAAGGTCTTACCGCGGATGGCGAATTTGGCGAGCTTCTTTCTGCCGCAATTGATGCTGTCCGCGCGCCACGAGAGGCGGGAAGCCGCCTTTTTGTGGGCGAGCAGGGCGTTCTTGAGCTGCGAATACCACCCCTTCACGTCGTCCGGGGATTGGATGAGCTTCGCCATAAAGCTCTTGTTGTAGCGCACCGCCGCGCCGCCCGCGGCGAGCGCAACGGCAAGCCCCGCCTTGGGCTCCTCTGCGGAAGGGGCCTCTGCGGCTTCGGGCTGTACTTCTTCGGGCGCCGTTTCCGCCTCCTCTTTGGGCGAAGGCTGTTCTTCGGGCTCTGCCGGGGCGGGCGCCGTTTCGGGCGCCTTCTCGGGCTCCTTCTTGGGGGAAGGCTCCTCGTGCGCCGCCGAAGCGGCCTCTTTCATCTCTGCGGGCGCCCTTTGGTCCCGCTTGATCTTGACGATCATGAGGGCGGCAACGGCATTGAGGAGGAGCGGGCACGCAAGCGCCAACACGCCGAGCGCCACCAAAAGCCCGCCCGAGCCGTTCATGATCGATTCGACTGCCAAAAGCATCATGATCTTTCTCCTTTTCGTCTTTTCTCGGATGAAGTCCTCTGCGCTCCCCGCCCCCATCGGGACGGCCGCGGGAATGCTTGCCGCCGCCCGACAGGGCTATGGGGAGGTCTGTGCATCAGGACTCGGATGAGGGATCGGACGCGGTCTCGGGTGCGGACTCTTCCGCGGGTTTGGTTTCGGGTTCTGCTTCGGGCTTGGTTTCCGCCGTGGCTTCGGGTTCTGCCTCGGGTTTGGCTTCCGCTTCGGGTTCTGCCGTGGCTTCGGGGTCGGCTTCAGGTTCTGCTTCGGGCTCTGCCGTAGCTTCGGGTTCAGGCTTCACTTCGGCCTCCTCCGTAGCTTCAGGTTTCGCCTCGGGCTTGGTTTCGGGTTCTGCCGTAGCCTCGGGTTCAACCTCGGGCTTCACTTCCGCCGCGGGTGCGGGAAAAGCTGCGGGTGCGGGCTTCTCCGCGGGCTCGCTTGCGGGAGCGGCTTCCACGGCAGCCCCGTTCGAAGTCGGCGCTGCGGGTGCGGGCGCGGAGGGCTTCTTCTTGGTGATGACGACCATCACCACGAGCAATGCGGCGCTGGCGGCGACCATGACGGAGATCATGACGATGAACGGGATGAGCGTGCCGTTTACATCGCTCTGCGCTTCCGCGGTGATGGCGGCGCCCACGGTATCCATGCTCTCCTTGGCGGTCTTGAGGGCGGTGCCGATCTCTTCGGTGTTCTTCGCCGCCTCGATGGCTGCGATGCCGTCTGCCACGGCCTTGTCGTCGAGCGGAACGCCCTTGCTTGCGGCATAGACCTGAAGCTCGGCCTCGGCATTCTTCTTGGCTTGCAAGAACGCCTCCGCTGCGGCGGCTGTTGCGGCCGCTTGCTGTTCTTTCTCTTCCTGCTCGGCGGCGTCGGCATCCTGCTTGGTCTTGACGGCGTCGACCGCGGTCTTTGCGGCTGCCAATTTCTCGGCGACCTCCGCCTGCGTCTTTGCGGCGCGGATGGCTGCGACGCCGTCCGTCACGGCCTTGTCGTCGAGGGCGACGCCCTTGCTTGCGGCGTAGATCTGAAGGTCGCTCACCGCATTTACGATCTCTTGTGCGAAGGACACCTCTTGCTCATGGTCCTCCGTTTCCTTCTCGGCTTCCGCTGCGGCGGCGTCGATCTGATCGCGGATGGAATCGGTCACAGCCGATACGGCACGAACGGTATTCTGCCCGTTGAATTGCGCCGTCCATTCGTCCCTCCACTCGACGCCCTTGGTAGCGGCGTAGAGCTTGAGCTCGAGCAGATCCTCTGCTGCCTGCTTGGCGGCGGCTTCTGCCTCTGCGGCGGCGGCTGCCGCATCGTCGATGTCGTTCGTGACTTCCGTCTTTGCGGCCGTCAATGCCGCGTCGTCGGTGGCGTCGTTCACGGCGGCGCTCCAATCTTCGTCCCACGCAACGCCCTTGGTGGCGGCGTAGAGCTTGAGCGCGAGGAGCGCGTCCGCTTTCTTGGCGGCGAAGGCGGCTGTCGCGGCGGCGGCTTGTGCGGCGTTGTCGATGCCGTTCTTGACCTCCGTCTCTGCGGCCGTCAATGCTTCGTCATCCGCCGCGCCTTGGATCCGGGTGGTCCATTCGTTGTTCCACTCGACATCCTTGCTTGCGGCGTAGAGCTTGAGCTTCTGTTCCGCATCCGCTTTCTTTGCGTTGAAGGCTGCCGTATTTGCTGCGGCGTCGATGGACTTCTTGATCGCCTCGCCCGCCTGTTCCAACGTACTTGTGTCGGAGGAAGCGTTCACGGTGGCGCTCCAATCTTCGTCCCACTCGACGTCCTTGCTTGCGGCGTAGAGCTTGAGCTCGGTCTCCGCCTCCGCCTTCTTGGCGGCGAGGTCGGCTGCCGCCGCGGCGGCGTCTGCCGCTTCGTCGATCGCGTTGCGGATGGCGTCGGCTGCCGTTCTCACGGCGGGAACGTTCGCCGTCGCTCCGTTAAGCTGAGTATCCCAAGCGGTATTCCATTCGACGCCCTTGGTCGCCGCATAGACCTGAAGGCTGTGCCTTGCCGTCTCTCTCGCGTCGTCGACCGCCTTCTTGGCTTCCTGCGCTGCGGCCTGCGTGTCGACGGCCGTCTTTGCATCGGCGAGCGCACTGTCGACGGCGGCCTTCGCCGTGTTGTACGCTGCGTCGTAATCTTTGGGTTCGCCTGTCACTTCTCCGAGTGTAATAGCGCGGATCGCTTTGGCGCCTTCCTGAACGGGCCCGCCTTCGGCGTCGACATCGACGCCCTTGCCGAGCGCATAGAAGTACAATTCGATGAGCATATCTTCCTTGTACTCTTCGAGCTTGACTTGGGTATCGTGCAGCTTGATGTGATCGTCGAGGACGGCGAGCGCCGCATCGATCTTGTCGCCGAGCTCTTCGGCGTTCTTCGCCTCATTCAAGAGGTTCGTGACCTGCGTGAGGATCGCCTCATGGTCATCGTCATCGAGGTCGTGGCCGTGCGCCGCGGCGTGGGTGCGAAGATCGAGGAGCGCATCGAGGTAGAGATTGTAGTAAACGTCGATCTCGCCCATTGCCTTGGTGAGCGCGTCGTTCACCGCTTCGATGTCGCCTGCCTTGTCGATTGCCGAAACACCGTTCGTGTAGGCATCGAGTGTGGTGTATGTCTCGGGGAAGCGCTCTGCGGCGTATGTCCCGAGCTCGGTCTTTGCGGTGTCCTTTCTCGTGTTGAGGGTGCCTTGCACATCTTGCTTGACAAGTTCGTCGACCGCATCCGTCGCCGCTTTGACCAAGTGAAGAATGCTGTTCTCATCCTCTTGGCCGTTCGTGTTCTTCGCGTTCGTGCGGATCGCCTGAAGTTCGGTCGCGATCTCACTGACATCTACGCCGTGCGAGATGGCGTAATTCGTTGCGAGAACGACGCCGTTTTCGACCGCGTTGTAGAAGTCCTCGACGGCGAGGAGCGCCGTGCGGAGCTCCGCTTCGACCGCCTCCACCGAAGTTGCCTCTTCGATCTTGGTGACGTTCGAGGTGTACGCCACGAAGTCGGTCCTCTTGTTGAAGAGCTCTTCGGCGCGGGCTTTGAGCTCGGCCTCTGCGTCGAGCTGGGCAACGCGGACCGCGAGGAGCGCGAGCTGCTTGTCGAGCTCTGCATTGAATTTCTCGATGGTATCGATGCCCGCGTCGTTCAATGCCGCCGTACCTGTCGTGAAGAGACCCTTGATCTTATCGTCGTTCTCATAGGTATCGGGCACGACATCCTTGAGCATCTCTTCCGCCTTGGCCTTCATGTTGGTGAGCGCAGCTTCCTGATCCTCCGCAACATGCTTGTCGATGTGTTCCTTGATTTGGTCGACATAGCTGCGGATGGTCGCTTCGTTATCGGCGGCATAGATGCCATTGATCGCCTTGTCGATGTCGGCCTTGTGCGCCTCATCGGTAATGTCGACGCCGTTGCGGAGCGCATACGTCTTGATCTCGCTGATGGCCGATTCCATCGCCGACTTCACGGACCTCACCGTGCTCTGCGCCTGATCGTAGAGAACGGTGAGCGAAGCAACGGAGGTGGCGTGGTTGAGGATGGCGATCTGCGCCTTCACGAGGGCGTGGTCTGCATTAAAGTGCTCGTCGACCGTCAAAGCCCATGTCTTGAATTCTTCGATCTTGTTGTTCTTTGCGGTGGAAAGAGCATTGGCGGCGGCGGTGTTGATGGCGCCCTTGACGGTGCTGAGGTTGGTTTTGATGCCTGCCGAATCCGTTGCCGTCCAAAGGGTATCCTTGATGTACTGGCTCCATGTGGTACCGGACTCCTTTTCGCTGTCGGGGTCGATGCCGTTTGCCGTCGCATAGGCGCGCGCTTCACCCTCGGCATTGAGGAGCTCGTTGCGGAACGCCGCGATGGCAAGGAGCGCAAGCTCGCGCTGTTCGTTCACGCCTTGGATGTCGGTCGCGGCCTCGATGGCTGCCGTGCCCTTGGTCCACGCGTCGATCTTGGAATTTGCTTTGAAGCCGCAAGTCGTTGCATACTCGTCGATCTCGGCGATCGCGTCGAGCTGGGCAACGCGGAGATCGATGGCTTTTTGCGCGTCATCGACCGCCTTGTTGACGGCTTCGATCGTGCTCGCGTGGGTAATCGTATCCTTCGCGGCGGTCCGTTCGGCAACGATCTCGGCATCCTCATTGTACTTCGTGCCCATCGCGTCGACTTCTGCCGCCGCGGTCGTCTTGCGGGTAGCAAGGGCTGCCGCTACGTCGCTCTTCACGAGCTCATCGACTTTTGCCTTCGCGGCGGCGACGGCCTTCAAAATGCTGCCTTCGGTCTCTGCATTTTCTTCGTTCTTGGAAGCTCTGATCGCCGCGATCTCATCGGAGATCCTCGAGACATCGATGCCGTTCGAAACTGCATAGATCGTAACATCGGTAACGGCATTTTGGATGGCATTGTAGAATGCCGTGATGTTCGCCTTCGCGGTTGCGAGCGCGGCATTGACGTCGTCGATGGTCGAAGCGCCATCGATGTTGTTGATGCCGGTGTTATACGCATCAATGTTGTTTGCGATCGCTTCGTCGTTGATGGTGAAGCCGAGGCCTTGGGCGTGCGCTTTGAGCTCTGCCTTTGCGGTGGCCTTTCTCGCGTTGACGGCGGCCGTGACCGACTGCTCCACGTGTTCATTGACGTGCTTCTTGGCAGCTGCAAGCGCTTGCGCGAGCGTATCGTCGCTTGTCGCATTGCGGATGTTGCCGCTGTACGTCGTGTCGCAAGAGACGTGTTCCCCATGGGTGAGGTCGATGCCCTGCGAGATGGCGTAGAGATGGAATTCGTTGACCGCCGCCTCGATCGCGTTGTAGAACGCCGTAACGTTGGCCTTCGCCGTGGCAAGCGCGCTGTTCACCGCCTCGATGGAAGCATCGGCTGCTTCAATGGCATTCTTGCCGTTCGTGTAGGCTTCGATGTTCTCGGTGCGTGCCGCAAACTTGTAGCCATCGGCATGGAGCTTGAGCTCTTCCACAGCTTCGATTTGGGCGATGCGGATGTCGATCTTTTCGATGACTTCGCGCATTGCCGTTTCGAGTTGTTCGGCAGTGGTGATGCCTCCGTTCCCGCCGATGCTCGTTTCTGCACCCGTAATGAAGTCGCTGACTTCGCTGTCTTGGAGGAACTTCCCGCCGTCGGTCGTGCCGTAGGTGTTCTTGACGTAGGTCTCGAGATAGGTCTTGACGTTCTTCTTCGCAGTCTCGACGGCCTCTTTTTCATCGGCTACCGCGTACCCGTCGATAGCCGTCTTGGCAGCCGTAAGGGCTGTGGCGACCGCCGCCTCATCCGCGGCACTCATGATCGTATCGATCAAGCCTTTGATGTCGGCTGCGTGCGTGCCCTCGTCGGGATCGACGCCGTTGATGAAGGCATACAGGCGGATGGCTTCCTCGGCGTTCTTCATCGCGTTGTAGAGATTCTGCATCGCGTTCTGCGCGTTGGAGAGACGGGTAGCAAGGTCTGCAACGCTCGTCGCTCCGCCGATGTACGTATTCTGTGTATCAAAGGTCTCGTGGCCGCTCTTGAAGTTTGTATTGAGGTTCCCTGCCCACGTTGTGAACGAGCTTTGCGCTTCGGAAATTGCGGTCTTGAGAGCGTCGCCTGCGGCTGTGTCGACCTTATCCTGAACAGCCTTCACCTTATTCTCGACGGTGCCTTCCGTCTCGGCGTCGCCCGTCTTGGTCGCCGCCCAAACGGTTTCCTTGATGTACTCATCCCAAGTCTTTACGGGCTCCTCGCCGGGAACATTGGCGCCGAGGTCGAAGCCGTTGGTCATGGCGTACGAACGCGCACGGGCCTCCGCATCGACAAGGCTGTTGTAGAAGGAGGTGAGCCCTGCAAGCGCGGTGTTGTATGCGCTGTTGACCTCATCGATGCTCTCCTTCGCCATGATGGTGCTCTTGTCGCTTTCAAGCCTTTCGGGCTTTGCAGTGGCGAGGAAGTGCTCGCTCACATAGGCGTCGAGATTTGCGCACGCGTCGAGCTTGGCGACCTGAAGATCGATGGCGTTCTTCGCCGTCTCAACGGCTTCGTTGACCGATTCAATGGTGCCTGCCGCTGTGATTGCTTGCTCGGCGGTAGAGCGTGCGGCTGTGATCACGGGGTCCTCATTGTACTTCGTGCCCATCGCCGCGACTTCTTCTTTCGCGCTCTTTTTGCGGGCATCGAGAGCCGCCGCTACGTCGCTCGCCACGAGTGTGTTGACTTTTGCCTTCGCGTCGGCGACGGCCTTCTTGATGCTGTCCTCGTCCGTATCTTGCGTGCCCTCTTTCTTGGCTGCTCTGATCGCCGCGATCTCAGCAGAGATCCTGTAGACTTCGATGCCATTCGAGGTTGCGTAGTTCGTGACTTCGTCAACAGCGCTCTGGATGGCGGTGTAGAACGCCGTAACGTTCGCCCTTGCCGTTGCGAGCGCGGTGTTGACGGCTTCGACAGAACCCGATGCCGCGTTGATCGCCGTGATACCATCTTTATACGGGTCAACGCTGCTGTTGTACTGAGGGTCGCCTACGCCGTAAGCCGCCAAGCCGAGGCTTTCGGCATGCGCTTTGAGCTCTGCCTTCGCGCTGGTCTTTCTTGCTTCGATCGCCTTTGTGAGATCGGCGGAAGCAACATGGTTGTCGATCTTCGCCTTTGCCTCGCGGAGAGCCGCATCCATCTCGTAGTAGTCCTTCGCGGCACGGAGTTTGGCTTCGTATACCGTCTTGCAATCATCCGAATCGTGCTCGAGGTTGAAGCCTTTCTCCGTGGCATAGGCCTCGAAGTCTTGCACCGCCCTCTCGATGGCTTCATGGAAGTTTTCGATGGCAACGAGCGCCGCGGCACG
The DNA here is from genome assembly GCA_947630365.1 of uncultured Clostridia bacterium. Lineage (GTDB taxonomy): Bacteria > Bacillota > Clostridia > Christensenellales > Borkfalkiaceae > Gallimonas. The sequence goes on along the minus strand of CANRHI010000002.1, from coordinate 12,343 downwards.
AGCCACCTCAACGGCCTCCACCGTCGTAGCCGCCTCGATCGCCTTCTTGTATGTATCATACAGGGAGCCTTCGGATTGGTTGATGTCGTGCTCATAATCCGTGGCGAGTTTGTTGAGGTCGGCGACGGCCTTGATGATCGCAATGCGGGTATCGATCTTGTCGACAACTTCGAGCATCGCCGCTTCGAGTTCTGCCCTCGTGTCGATCGTCCCGTCTCCGGCAATGTTCGTCGCTGCGTCGGAGATGAGCTTGCTTACCGTGCCATCTGCAAGGTACGTTGCGCCGTCTGGGGTGTATGTAGTCTCTACATATTCTCGGAGATATTCTTCGACCTTCCCCTTCGCAGTCGAAACGGCGGCTTGCTCGTCGCCTGTCACGTACCCGTCGATGGCTTTCTTGATTTCCGCGAGCTTGTCGGTGACCGCTTGCTCATCTGCGGCTTGATAGATTTCATCGACAAATGTGGCAATGGCGCTTGCGTGCGTGCCCTCATCGGGATCGATGCCGTTGATGAAGGCATACAGGCGGACGGCTTCTTCCGCATTCTTCATCGCGTTGAAGAGGTTCTGCACCGCGTTCTGCGCGCTGGAGAGGCGGGAAGCAAGGTCGGTGAGGTCGGTTACGCCTTCAAATGTCTTGACCTGATCCTGAATGAGCTTGTGAGCATCATCGAAGTGCTCGTTGAGACCCTTCGCCCAAGCCTTGAAGTTATTGACTGCATTCGTCTTGGCGGTCCCAAGCTCGGTCGTGAACCAACCGTCGACGAGTCCTTTCGCCTCGGTGACTTTTTCTTCGATTTCCCCGGTCGCCTTTGCTTCCCAAAGTTTCTTGTGGATAGCGTCGCCGCGCGTTGTATCGTCCACTACCTTGGTGAGGTCGAGCCCCTTGCCGGTCGCATACGAGCGCACACGGGCTTCGGCGGCAAGGAGCGCGTTGTGGAAGTCGGTGAGTTCGGCAAGCGCCAGCCCGCGATACTCGTTGACCTGTTCCACCGTCGTCGCGCTCTCGATGTTTGCCTTGCGGCTCGTGTACACCGCGGGGGTTGCGTCTTTGCTGAAGCGATCTTTGATGAACTCGTCGAGGTCTTTGATCGCGTTCAGTTTGGCGATTTGGAGCGCAACGGTTGCCTTTGCCTCTTCGACCGCCGCATTGACCGCATCAATGTCTTTTGCGTTTGTAATTTCAGACTTGGCTTCGGTCACCGCACCTGTGATTACCGCGTCATCGGGGTAATCGTCGTCGAGGGCGTCGACTTCCGTCGTCGCGGTGCCCTTGCGGGCTCTGAGAGCCGCCGCCACATTGTCCGCCACGAGCTCATCGACTTTTGCCTTCGCGGCGGCGACATTCTTCAAAATGCTGCCTTCGTCCGTAGCTTGCGTGCCCTCTTTCTTGGAGGCTCTGATCGCCGCGATCTCATCGGAGATTTCGGAGGCATCGATGCCGTTCGTGACCGCGTAGTTCGTGACGAGGACGACCGCGTTTTCGATGGCGTTGTAGAACTTGGTGATGTTCTCCTTCGCCGTGGCGAGCGCATCGTTCACCTGCTCGAGGGTGCCGCCGTTCTCGGGGTCAACCTTCTCGATTTCCGCGAGACCGGCTGTGAGAGCGTCGATGTAGTCGGCATCGGACCCCGTCTTGAAGTTGAGGCTTGCGGCATACGCGATGAGCTCTTTCTTCGCGGTGCCCTTTCTCGTCGTGACGCTCTTTTTGTAGTCCGACTGAACGTGACTATCAACATGCGCCTCCGCTGTATTGAGCTGGGTCGTAATGTCGGCATAGTCCTCTGCCGCGCGGATTTTGTCGCTGTATGTTTTGTCGCAGCTGCTGTGATTTTCGTCGCTCAAATCGACGCCCTTCGAGACTGCGTATACGTGGAACTCGTTGACCGCCGATTCGATGGCGTTGTGGAAGGCAAGGATAGCGCTCTTCGCCGCTTCCTTGATGACATCGAGCTCCGCCTGCGACTTGGCGGCCTTGATCTTGTCGAGCTCGGCTTTGACGATCGTATGCTCTGCCGTGAAGTTCGCGTTGAGATCCGTCGCGTAATCCTTGACCTCTTCGACTGCCGCCGTGATCGCGGTTTGCAGCTGCCCCGCCTGCTCCTTGTTGAGCACGGCGTCCATGCTCGCCTTCGCCGTTTCGAGGTGGGTGTTGATCTCCTGAACGCCCTTCACACCGTCGACATAGTTAATGCTGCCGATGTGCTGTTTCGCGTGTTCGAGGATCTCTTCGAGCTCCGTTTTTTGCGCTTCTTCGTATTCCACCGAAGCGAGCTTGGAATTGTAGTATGCCTCAATGTCCGCCTTGGCGATTTCCTTGAAGTCCGTGAAGGTGACGACCAGCCATTCGCCGCTGCCGCCATCCGTGCGGTAAGCAACGCGGCTGTTGTCGTTGGTGCTATCCGAATAGAGGTTCTTCACATCGAATTCAGTCGCCGAACGGCCGAAGTAGATGCTACCCGCGGTCGCTTCCGACTTATCCTTGATGACGTACTTGCCGCCCTCCAAGACTACGACCTTTTCAAGCTCGAGGTCTTTGCTGGTGAGGTTCGCGGCCTGCGCTGCGTTGATCGTGCCGCCCGAAACGGTGAGCATGCCTTCCGCATCCTGGGGCTTTCTGTCTCCGTTGTAGTTCATAACGTCGACATTGCCCTCGAACGTGCCGCCCTTGACGGTGAGGTTGGCCTCGGTCTTGTCGCCGGCATAGTTATCCGTGAAGGCGTACACGTCCTTCCCGAACGTGCCGTTTTCGATGGTCGCATCGCCGAACACGTAGACTTTCTCCGTAAACGTGCCGCCCGTGATCTTGAGGTTGCCCTTGGCAACACCGCCATCCGAGAGATTCTGATAATCGGAGAACACAATGCCGTTAAACGTGCCGTCCGCGATCGCCGCTTCGCCGGCGATCTGAAGCTGACCGTCGAACGTGCCGCCGTGGATGGTGAGCGTGCCGTCGGGTTCGCTCTTGATCGCCGCGAGCGGGGAAGTGTTGCTGTTCTTGTAGGTACCGCCGTAAACGGTGAGCGTGCCGTGGTTATCGATGGTGGAGGAACGCGCTCCGCCATTTGCCGCGTTATCCACCGTGAAGCCGGCGTACTTGCCCGCCTCGTCGCCGAGGATGAGCGTGCCGTGGTTCTCGATGGTGTATTTGCCGGCCTTGCCGACGATTTTGCTGTCCGCGTCTTCGCCGATGACGGTGAGGGTGGCACTATCTTCCACGTAGAGGGTGACTGCCGTGCCCGTGCCCGTGAGGGTGTATCCGTTCAAATCGAGGGTGATCTTGTTGGTGTTCGAAACGGTGACGTCCTCGGTCACATCGCGGATGAGCTTCACGGTCTGCCCTTCCGTCGCTGCGGCAAGCGCGTCCGTGACCGTCGCATACCCAACGCCCTCGATCTCCGCATAGTAGGTGCCGGAAACGACCTTGTAGGTGCCGTCCCCTTGCTTCTCGCCTGCGACATAGCCTTTCTTGAAGTAATGCGCATACGGCACTTCTGTGAGCGTGATTTGGTTCTCCTCCGTGGGCGCGATCTCGATGACGCCCGCGGGCTCGCTCTGTACGGCTTCGCCCCAAGCGCCTTCCGCATACTCGATGGTGTAGCCGTGGATGCCCTTCTCGAAGGTGCCCGCCGTGATGGTGAGCTTGACGCCTTCGTTGTCGCCGTCGGGGTCGCCCTTCTTCGAAATGGAAGCCACGTCGCCCTCGAAGGTGCCGCCGTTCACGGTCGCCGTGCCGTAGTTGAGAAGAGCCCTGTGACCCGTGCTGCCGAACGTGCCGCCACTGATGGTGAGGGTGGCGCCCGTCTCGTTCTTGATGGCGATGAAGTCGCTCGTGTAGCTGCCGCCCGAAATGGTGAGTCCGCCGCCCTTGTGATTGACAACAAGGGACGAGGTGGTGCTACCGCCGTTCACGGTGACATTTTCGATGGTGAGCGTGCCGTTGTTCTCGATGACATAGCCGTTTGCGGTGCCCGTAATGGTGCCGTCCTTCACGGTGACTTCCTTCTCCGCATTCACAACGAGCTTGCCGTTGAGCGTTTGTCTATTGAGGTCGATCGTGATGTTCTTATCGATGACGTAGGTCTCCTGCGCCGTCTCCTTCTGCAACGTGACGGTGTCGCCGTCGACCGCATGCCCGAGGGCTTCCTCGAGAGAAGTGAAAGAGTACTCGACGCCCTCCGCCGTCTTGACCGTCGCAACGACATCGTTTGCCTGCGGCGCGTCTTGCCCGCTGACGAATTGGCCTCCGTGATAGACGGGGATATCCGTCGGGTCGGCGAAGTAATCCGCGTTGGGAACATTCGCCTGCTCTGTGAAGGTAACGGTCTTATCCGCATCGGGATCGATCGTAACCGCGTCCTTATCCACAACGCTGTGCCCTTCGTCCGCGCTATAGGCGAAAATCGCACCGTTATAGGTACCGCCCTTGACGGTGACCTTGCCCTTGTTGCTTTCTTTTTCCATAGCGACGACGCTCCCGAAGGTGCCGCCCTCAATGACGAGCCCACTGTTGGTTTGGATCTGCTTATCGAACGTGCCGCCCGTAATGGTGACATCGCCCTCTATGCCGCTTTCAACCACGAGCGAAACGCCGTTTGCATCCTGCGTGCCGAATTTACCGCCGCTGATGGTGCCCTTGTTGGAAAGGTGGACCTGCTTCTTGAATTCGGGCTCATGCCCGGATTCGCTCGAAATTTCCACTTCGACGAAGGACTGCACCATTGCCTCGAACGTACCGCCCGTGATTTTGAGCTTGCCCGTCGTGTTTACACCCTCGGGATTCGGCTGATTGTTGCCACCGCCCACAAGGTAATTGAACGTGCCGCCCGAAATGGTAGTGTTGCCGTAGGCAAGGATCAAGCCGTCGAACGTGCCGCCTTCGATAGAAAGCTCGGCGAGGTCGGCGGTTTCCCCTTTCTTGGACTCGTTCTTTACGGCGTTGAAGTGGCCTTCCACGACCGAATCCTTTACCGCTGACGTGCGCGATGTGTAAGTGCCGCTCTCAATGGTGAGCTTGCCTGCGTTGCGCACGAGCGACGAGGTCGCAGCCGTCTTGCCTTCCTCGGGATTCTCGACGACAAGATTTGTGCCTTTGAGGGTGAGTGTGCCGAGGTTGTTGACGACATAGTAGTCGTTCGAGCCTGCGATCTGGCTGCCCTCGATGTCGCCCACAATGGTGAGATCTGCGCCAACCTCTACGGTGATCGTCGCCGTTCCTTTTACGTTCCCGATAATGCTGTGACCGTTCAAATTGAGCGTGATCTTGTTGGCGTTCGATACGGTGATGGGACCAGTTACATCGTCCGCAAGGACGACAGTCTGACCTACCGTCGCCGCGTCGAGCGCAGCCTGAAGGGTAGAATACCCAACGTTGCCGATGTGGGCGACGACTTTGCTGTTCTCTGCGGACTTGGAGACGTAGTTGCCTTCCCCATCCGAAACGGGGATATTCTTCTCGTCTGCGAAGTACTTCACATCGGGCAGGGTCGCCGTCGAAGTAAACTTAACGCCATCATCACCGGGATCGATGGTGAGCTTGTTATCTTCGCTCTGTGCATAGACCTTGCCCGCGAAAGTACCGCCCGTGATGGTGAGATCCGCTTCCTTGGTGTCTCCGTGCGTAAAGACGTTGTCTTTGAACGTACCGCCCGAGATGGTCGTTTCGCTATACGCCTGAACTTGCGCATTGAACGTGCCGCCCTCAATGGTCAGTTTTTCGCCTTCCGCTTTCCCGGTGTACGAGAACACAATACCGTCAAACTCGCCATCCGTGATCGTCGTCTTGCCCATATCGCAGATCTGACCCGCGAATGTACCGCCGTTGATCTCGGTCACGGTACCGGGCTCTGTCTTGACGGTAGTGCGCGCGTCGCCATACACGCCACCGTTGATGATGAGGGTAGGTGTATGGCCAGCGGTCTTCTGGTTGACGATGAGCGCGCTGTACACGTGCCTCTTGCCATCGGTAGTCTTCATCACTTCGGCGTTCTCAATGGTGAGTTTGCCCGTGTTGAGGATGGTATAGTAGGAATTTCCGCCATCGTCATTGTCGCTGTCGCCCGCTTCCAAACTGCGCGTGAAGGAGAGTTTGTCGGTAGCAAGCGCAATGCCCGCGGCTTTCTCGCCAACGATAACGGTGGAATCTGCGCCGACATAGAGCGCCGCCTGACGGTGAACAACGCTGTCGACCTGCCCCGTGCCCTTGAGATAGAGCGTGCCCTCTTTCGTCACAAGAATGGTGGGGCCTTTCTTATTGGTAAGTTTCGCGTTGATGATGAGGGTGAGCGTCTTGCCTTCAGAGCCCGAGAAGTTCGCGCCCTCGAAGTTGACGGTGATATCCTCGGTCGTATCCGCAAAGAGGGTGACTGTCTCGCCGCTCTTCGCCGCATTGATCGCGTCTTGCAGTTTTTCGTACCCGACGCTGCCGATATGGGCGACGGCTGTGTGCTCGCCGCCTGAAATGTAGTTGCCCGCGCCGTCCGAAACGGGGATATCCGTCGGGTCGGTGAAGTACTGCGGGTTGGGGAGCGCGTCCGCCGACGTGAACGTAACCGTCTTGCCGTTTTCGGTATCGGGCTCAATGGAGATCGCATCCTTATCGACCGTAACCCCGGTGTTGTAGGCGATGATTTTGCCGCTGAACGTACCGCCGTGAATGGCAACGGTACCTTGAAGGTTGCCGCTTCTCCAAGCTACAATGCCGTAACCTTCGGACTTGGTGAAATTGCCACCGTTGATGGTGAGCTCGCCTTCCGTCTGGATCTGCCCTTTGAACGTGCCGTCGTTGATCGTAAGTGTACCTTTATGGGCTCCGGGTTGAACATTATTGGGCTCTCCCGCTTCCACAACGATCGACTGGAAGGTACCGCCACCGATTTCGCCCGAGCCGTAGAATTGAACTTGGCCTTCAAATTCGCCGCCCGTGATTTTGAGGTCGCCACCGGCGAATTCCTCGCCCGAGGTCTGATAATCGGAGAATACGATCGAGTAGAACGTACCGCCGGAGATCTCGGCCTCGCCGATGATCTGAAGCTGACCGGCCTTGTCATTGCCCCTTTCGCCGAACGTACCGCCCTTCACATAGAGCTCGGTGTTGGGCTCGCTCTTGATCGCAGCGAGATTGGGCTCGTTCTCATTCGCGTAGGTGCCGCCGTAAATGGTGATCTTGGGCGTTGCGCCTTCGGTCGTCTTGTTGGCGATCGTCGAGGAGGAACCTACGCCCGCCGAACTGTTAACAGTAAAACCGTTGTGATCGCCCCCCTCTTCGCCGAGGTTGAGCGTGCCGTGGTTTTCGATGACGTAGTGGCCACCAAAACCGTTAATGCTGCCTGTGACGCCGATAATGGTGAGCGTTGCGTCTTTTTCGACCATAATAACGTCTGCATTGCCCGTGCCGGTAATGCTGTGCCCGTTGAGGTCGAGGGTGGCATTGGTGCCCGCCTTGACGGTGATATCTTCGTTGGTGATATCGCCCGCGAGGACGACAGTCTCGCCGTTTTTCGCCACGTCGAGTGCGGCTTGCAAGGTCTCATACCCAACGCTGCCGATGTGGGCGACGACTTGGCTGTTATCCGCGGGCGCGGAGACGTAGTTGCCGCTTCCGTCCGCAACGGGAAGGTTCTTCTCGTCTGCGAAGTAGCGCGCGTCGGGCAGGGTCGCGCCTTCCTTGAAGGTGACCGTATTGCCCTCGGCGGGCTCAACTGTAATCGAGCCTTCTACATACTTCTGCTCCCAAGAGCCGAAATGGAGCGTATCGACCTTCCCGCTGAAGGTGCCGCCCTCGATCTTGAGGGAATGCGTGGTCATGTCTGTATGATCACCGTGCTGGCTATTTTCGAAGACGTAGACGCTCCCCTGGAACTCGCCGCCTTGGATCGTTGCCTCGCCGAAAACCTGGAACTGGCTTGTAAAGGTGCCGTCCGTAACGGTGACGTGGCCCTGCATGGCCTCGCTCTGATAATCGGAGAACACAAGGGCGTTGAACGTACCGCCGCTGATGGTCGCCTCTCCGACGAGTTGGAGCTGCCCGTTGAACGTACCGCCGTAAATGGTGAGGCTGCCGTTTTCTTCCTGCTTGACGGCCGCGAGTGCAGGAGTATTGTTATTGTCGTAAGTGCCGCCGTAAATCTCAAGCGTGCCCGCGTTGCGGACGGTGGAGGAGGAAGCCTTACCGGGCTCGCTGTTCACGGCAAACTCGGCGTGCTGTTTCTCCTTGTCGCCAAGCGTGAGGTTTCCCTCGTTGTTGATGACGTAGTCGCCGCCGTAGCCCGTGATGGCGCTACCCGCATCACCGAGAATGGTGAGCGTTGCGCCTTGTTTAATCGTGATGACGTCTGCATTGCCCGTGCCGGTAATGCTGTGCCCGTTGAGGTCAAGGGTGAAGTTTTTCCCTTCCGAAACCGTGAAGGCGCCATTTTCTACGTTCTGCATGAGGACGACAGTTTCGCCGTTCCGTGCCTCGTTGAGCGCCGTTTGGAGATTATCATAACTCGTGAATGAGCCGTCTGCATGGTGGATCATGGCGACGCCGTCAGCCTGATATGCGTCGCTCGGGATCTGCTGCTCGGTAAAGTTGACCTTAAAGCCGTCCCCGGCTTCTTCCTCTGCCTTGGGAACATCGACCTTGGGAGCAAGCTCGTGGTCGCCGTAGAGGCTGTTTTTCGTCTTATCGGCGGTGCCTTGCGCCTGAATATCCGTGCCGACGCCGCCGATCTCAATATTTTTGTCTGCGTTGCCCGCGTCCGCGCCGCCGACCAAATAACTATCGGGGGACGCAACGGTGGTGCTTTCGAGCGTAAGGGAATCGCCGACCAGCTGCCCCATGACCGAGCCGAAATACGCGCAGTCCTTATTCAGGGATTCAACATTCTCGACGGTGCCCTTGATGATGTGGACGCTTGCCTCGGTGAAGCCGACCACGCCGCCCATCTTCCAGCTGCCATCGAGCTTGACGTTATCCACCGTAATATTTTCGAGGTAGAGAGTGCTCCACGTCTGCCCGATGAAGCCGCCGCCCATGATGGAACCGCGCCCTTTTTGCGAGAGGGTGACGCCGCTCACCGTGATATTTTTCGCGGCAGCCTCCTTTGTGGAATGTCCCAAATTGCCCTGCGCGACGACGCCGCCGACAAAGACCCAGCCGCTTTCGGTGTTGAATTCATCGAAGTAGCCGAAGCCCTTCCCGCCTTCGAACAGGGAATTCGAAACGGTGAGGCTGTTGATCGTTGCGGAGCCGCCCGTTCCGCCGAAGATACCCGCGTTGATCTCGACGACGTGGACGCCCGTGATCGTCTGATTATTCCCATCGAACGTGCCGTTGAAGGGATTCTTTTGGTTGCCGGCGGGGAAGAAATCCAATTCTTCGTTGTCCTGCCCATAGGAAGCGCCGGCGATACCTTCATTTTCGTAATTGTACTTGAAATTAAGGTCTGCCGTCAGCTTCACGGTCTTGCCTTGGAAATTGTACACGCCGCTCGAAACATAGAGCGCGAAGGCATTCCATTCGGCTTCCGAGGCGATTTGAAATTCCGTCCCGTCTCCATTGTTGTAATATCCATTAAACCAAGTCTGTGCCGCAAGGTTGGGGGCGATCTTCACTTCGTACATAGAAGCAGGGACATAGCTCTTGCCCGCCTCGATATACGCGCCGCGCGCCGTGGCGAAGTATTGGTCGAGAGACTCAATCTGGCTGCCCTTGAAATAGCCGCCCGTGATGTACGCGCTCGCGCCCGAATTGATGGTGACATTCTCGTATGTACCGCTCGGAATAGTGAGCGTGCCGCTCGTGACCGTAACATTGCCATTCACGGTCGCGCCCTCCATGGTCGTATCGCCCGCGACCGAGACATCGCCCGTTATGGTCACGCCATCGAACGTCGCGCCGCCATCGACCGTAACGCCGCCCTCGAGCGTGCCGTGGAGGAGCTTCGCACCGTTCTTGAGGGTGAGCGAGCCGCCGTCCCCAAGATTTAAGGTGAAGTTCCTGTTGCGGTCGAGGTCGAGCGCGATCCCGTCGAGCGTGATGGCCGCGTCGATCGTGAGCCCATCCTTAAGCACGGTGATGGAGGAGCCTTTTTCCGTATGACCGATTGCCTCTTGCAGCGTTTCGTATGCTTTCCCGTCGCCGGCGAGGAAATTATCGCTTTTCGTAAAGTTGGAAAGCATATAATGGATACCGTAGGCGCTGAAGGTGAGACCTTCGAACGTATTGCCGAGGGCATCCCACTGTCCCGAGTCCTTGTCGTTAAAATTCCAGGAGAAAACGCTCGTTTTGCTATTGTTGATGATGTAATCCGTTAAATCAAATTTGAAGATTTTCGTCTTTTCGTTGTATTTTGTGCCCGTCTCGAAGTTCAATTCGTAGTCAGACGTATCAACATACCACGACATAAGATAGGGAGAGGAAGTCTGCTCGCCGGGCGCTTCTTTCGTTCCGTAATGGATCTCCGAGATGATGTTGCCGCCCTTGATCGTGACGACATCCTGCGCGTCGGCAGGGCAGCTCAAATGGAAAATTGCCTCGTCGGCTTTGTCGTCCGATTGGGTCGCTTCTTTATAGCTTGCGGGGAAGTAGCCCGTCTGGCGGATGGTGCCGCTCTCCAACGTGAATTTTGCATAATTATTGATATAGATAAAGCCGTTCGTGCTGATCGACCCGTCGCTCGGAGTGTCGAGAACGATCTCGCCGCCGCTTTCCTTGCTGTCTTTCACGGTGAGCGAAATTTCTTTTTCTTTCAGATTGACCCGCTGCGAGCCAAAATCAATATGCCCCCTCGACGACGACTCGCTGCGCGTTACCGTCAATTTTTTCCCGTTCAAATCAAGCGTGATGTTCCCGCTCATGTTGGAAAAATCGAGCTGTTCGGTGTTCACGTCATTGAGGAGCGTGAGCGTGCGGTCCTCGGTGGTCTTCCCGAGGGCTGCCCATGCACCGTCAAAGTCCGCATAAAATTTCTTGTCGTTCCCTACGGTGATCGTCGCGCCCGCGTTGTCTTCGGTAATGTCCCTCACAACGTAGTACTTCTCCGCGGAGATAGAAGGGTCGTAGAGCTCCATCCATTTGCCGTCGGGCGTATAGGCGGAGAGGTCTTTGCCCCAAGCGCTCTCGCCGTCGAGCGTAACGGTGATGGTGTCGATATCGATCATCTCACCCGTTGCTCCGCCTACAAGGCCAAGCCCGTCATCCGTTTGAATGTAATAACCGACTTTGATATTCGGATCGATCAATATGTCGCCGTAATCGGACTTGAACGCGGTAAAATCGCCGCCCGTGACCGTAACGGTAGAGCTGCGATAAGGCTTGTAGCCATCCAAATCGGCTTGCACCGACGCTTTTGCCGCCTCAATTGTTCGGTCTTGCTGCGAGCCGTTAATCTGCAGCGTGCTTACGGAGAAAATCTTTTTTACGCTCGGGCTGTTGCCATCGGAGGCAGGATTGGGAACAAAAGTGCCGCCCTCAACGGTGAGGTTAGAATCGACCAAATTGATGACCGCGCCCTGCACGGGACCCTGCAATTTCCCGCCCGTGACCGTAACGGAGGGCTTAGCATATTTCCCCGCAGCAGCGGCACTGCTCGGGGCGCTAAGGATCGTGACGTCATTTGTGGATGTATAACCCACAGTGCTGGTTGCGGGGACAGTCAAATTGACACCCGTGATAAGCGTTCCGTAATTATAAATCAGCGAACAACCGGAATACTGTATCTCATTGGTGATAACGCCACCGCCATTGCTGCTATCAACAAGGGTCAATTTGCCGTTGTCTGCTATTACAATGACCCATTGACCAGTTACATTAGAAAGCTTGTGCCCGTTTAAGTCAATGGTGACGTCACACCCCGAACTCACCCACAAATAGCTATTCAGCTTAATATCCTCTGTGAGCTGAATTTCAGTCTTTTTGTCCGTGGATGCGCCAAGGACTGTATTGTAGAGATCATCCGGGTCATCCACGGTTATAGCTTCCGCCGAGACGGGCATGAATTTGAAGCCGAGCGCGGCAAAAACGACAACAAGGATGCTCAACATCCCAATTATCCATTTTTTCCATGACATCGTTCGCATTGTATTCTCTCCTTATCAATAAATTTCTATTTTTGCTCACGTTTGCTATATTTCCACGCCGCGCCGCCCGTTCCTCGGCAGCTTTGGCGACTTTTCCGTTTTTCTTATGGGAGGGGGGCACCTTGGGGGCGCCTTGGGGGGCGCCCTACCCTTCCGGGAAGGGGAGGGTGGCTGCCCTCGGGCAGACGGGTGGGGATGGGAGCACGGATGCGCGAATGGCAATCCCCACCACCCGCTCCGCGGGAGCCTCCCCTTTGGAAAAGGGTAGGCCTTTTGGCCG
>CANRHI010000001.1 GCA_947630365.1 uncultured Clostridia bacterium | reverse complement strand
GTGGCACAGGGGCAACCCCCACCACCCGCTTGCGCGGGAGCCGCCCCCTTCAAAGGGGGCAGCTCTTTACCGCCATTCCGCCCTGCCCGTACCCTCATTCCGAACGGAGCCGTAGGCGGAGTGAGTGAATCTTCCCCGCAAGTTGCACCACAAAGTAGAAGATACACTCGCCCCTTGCGGGGCTCGGTATGAGGGGGCGATGTCATTTCGAGCGGAGGCGTAGCCGAAGTCGAGAAATCTCATAATAAGGTAGAGATGCCTCGACACGGCTCGGCATGACATGATAAGAATGCGGAGTAGCATGACATAATCAGACGCCCCTCCCCCTCAAATATAAGGGGGAAGGCACAGAGCCACAAACAAAATCCCCTTCCTTTTGAAGGAGGGGGATGCAGGGGGAGGTTTCGAAATTCCGATTCCTTAGACGGTAAACACGGCTTTCACGGCGCCGTTATACGTCGAATTGATGAAGTCGATGACCTTCTGCGACTTGAGAGCGGTGAGAAGCGCCTTGATCTTGGGGTGCGTTTCATCGCCCTTGCGCACGGCGATGATATTCGCATAGAGCTGCGCGGCGTCGCCCGAGGCATTCTCAAATGCGAGCGCGTCTGCGGACTTCAGCCCCGCCTGCAGCGCATAGTTACCGTTGATGACGGCGATGGTGCCCGCATCAGACTCCTCGAGGAGCTGCGCGACGCTTTTCGCCTCCACGGCCCTCACATCGTTTCCGTTGCTGTTTTCGATATCGGCGGTGGTGAGCGCCTCGGTGAATTCCGCCGTCTTGAGCGTGATATATCCTTCATCCCGCAAAAGGTAGAGTGCGCGGGCGAGATTGGAGCCGTCGTTGGGGATGAGAATGGTGCGCCCCGTCTTGCTCGTCGAGTACTGCTCCTTCGTCACACCCTTGCCGTACACGCCGAAGGGTTCATAGTGGATCTTCGCCGCGGAGACGAGGTCGAGCCCATGCTCGGCGTTGAAGGTGTTGAGATAGGGCGTGTGCTGGAAGTAGTTGGCGTCGAGGCTGCCTTCGTCGAGTGCGGTGTTGGGAAGGATATAATCGTCGAACACCTTGACTTCGAGCGTGTAGCCGTAGGCGGCAAGGTCGCCCTTGATTTCGTTCAGGATCTCGGCGTGCGGCGTTTGGCTGGCGCCGACGACGATGGTATAGGGGTCGGCTTCGATCTTTTTTCCGCCGTTTTCACCCGTGTCATCGCCGCAGGCGGCGAAGCCGAGGGAGGCGCATGCAAGCGTAGAGACGGCAAGCAGAGTGGCAAAAAGTTTTTTCATGGTTTTTATCTCCTTATAAAAAATATTTTTTTATGTTTTCCGAAGAAGGTCAAGCCTGCGGCCGATCCGCTTCGGTCGTTTTCCGTTTGCGGCGTTGGATGCGTTTGTCCGTCCGCCTTGCGATGAACATGCCGAGCTCTTGAATGATCTGCACGATGATGACGATGAGCGCGACGCACAGCCAGATCACATCCTGCGCGTTGGAAGGCCGCGCCTGCGTGACGGCGACGGAGCCGAGCCCCCCTGCCGCGATCGTCCCCGCCATGGCGGAGTAGCCGAGCACGGTGACGGTGGAAATGACCGCGCCGACGATGAGCGAGGGTTTCGCCTCGGGAAGGAGCACCTTCCACACGATCTGCAAGTTGCTCGCCCCCATCGAGCGCGCCGCTTCCACCACGCCTCGATCCACTTCCTTCAGCGAGGATTCCACCATCCGCGCGATGTAGGGCGCCGCCGCCACGATGAGCATGAAGATCATCGCTTCGTTCCCGATGCTCGTCCCCACGATCGCCCGCGAGACGGGAATGAGGGCGACGATGAGGATGATGAAGGGAATGCTTCGGAAGATATTCACGAGGATGCCGACGATCTTGTTGAGCCAGACGATGGGCTTTAAGCCGTCCTTGTCCGTGACCACGAGGAGCACCCCGAGCGGGAGGCCGATGACGTAGGCGATGAGGGTGGAAAGGAGGGTGAGGTAGATCGTCTCCCACGCGCCGAGCGCAAATCCCTCAAAGCCGAGCTGCCCGAACAGTTTGCTTGCAAGTAAATTCATAATTCCTCCTTAAAGGTGACGCATTGTTCGGTGAGGTGCCTTTTCACGAGCTCGGCCTTTTCCTCCTCCTCGGGAAGGGTGATGACCATGTGCCCGTAGGTGCCGCCGTCGATGATCTTGGTGTCGGCGTAGAGGATGTTCACCGAGATGCCGAGGCGGAGCGCAAGCCCCGAGATGACGGGCGTATCCGCCTCCTCCCCGTGAAAGACGAGCCGCAGTTTCTTGCCGCCCGTGCTCTTCACCGAACGGATGAGCCCCGGGATGATGAGCTCCTTGGCGATCTCCGATTTGGGGAAGGCGAACACGTCCGCCACCTTTCCGCTCTCCACGATGCGGCTCTTGTCGATGACGGCGACGTCCGTGCAGATGCTTTCCACCACCTTCATTTCGTGGGTGATGACGATGATGGTCACCCCGAGCTGCTTGTTGATGTCCTTCAAAAGCGCCAAAATGGATTCGGTCGTCTGCGGGTCCAAAGCGCTCGTCGCTTCGTCGCAGAGCAGGTACTTGGGCGAGAGCGCCAACGCCCGTGCAATGGCGACGCGCTGCTTCTGCCCGCCCGAGAGCTGCGAAGGGTACGCCCCCGCCTTCTCTTTGAGCCCGACGAGCTCCAAAAGCTCGAGCGCCCGCTCCTTCGCCTCCGCCCTCTTGGTGTGAACGAGCTCGAGCGGGAAGCGGACGTTCGCCTCCACCGTGCGCTGTTCGAAGAGGTTGAAGCTCTGGAAGATCATCCCGATGCTCCGCCGAAGCTCCAGAAGCCGCTTCTTTTTGACGGCGGTGAGGTCCTCTCCGTCGAGGAGCACCTGCCCCGAGGTGGGTTTTTCCAACAGGTTGATGCACCGCACGAGCGTGCTCTTCCCCGCCCCCGAAAGCCCGATGATGCCAAAGACCGTACCGTCCTCGATCTTCAGGTCGATGTCCTCGAGCGCCCGCACTTCCCCCGCCGCCGAGGGATATACCTTTTGCAAATGAACAAGCTCTATCATATTTCACTCCCGAATGTTTGCCCCGTGTATCGCTTTGAGAGATCGCCGCGAATGCCCATACGGTTGCGGCAATTTTGAATTTGGTTGCCCTTTCGATGAAAAAGCCCGGGAAGCGCTCCCGGGCAATAAAAAAGCTCGGGAGAGGATTCCCGAGCGAAACAACGAATTGCGGCTTGCCGTTTTATGCAGTCGGCAAAAGCCCGCGCGTGTTCGCCCGGGGTTCCGACATTCGCATGGTTTTCGCGACAAGATACATAAAAATTGCCTTCTTTGCTTGGTTTGTACGTTCATTGTACCAGCCGAATTTGTATATGTCAAGCGTTTTGCGACAAAAATCCCAAATTTTTTTGCATAATTTTATAAACCATCCTCCCCCGCCCCCCTGTGCTCGCTATGAAGGCGTGGCTGCCATGTTGAGGGGCGGGCTCTCTTGGCTCCCCTATGTGAGGGGTGGGTGGCACGAGCCGCGGCGAGTGACGGAAGGGGTGTTAGTTATTTGGAATGACACCCCCTCAGTCGCGCAAGAACAGCGCGCCAGCTCCCCCTCAAGGGGCAGCCAAGCGCATGCCCTGTCATTTCGAGCGGAGCGTAAGCGGAGTCGAGAAATCTCATACTGAGGTAGAGATGCCTCCGCTACGGTACTTCGCCCTTTGGGCTCGTGCCGCGCTTCGATAGGAATAGAATGCGCGCGGGGCGGCATGACAATTGGAATCCCCTTCCTTTCTAAGGAGGGGGATGCAGGGGGAGGTTGCCCCTCATTCCGCCCCGCCGAGCCGCTTTTGCATTCCACAAAAAAAGACAGCGGGGAGGGGGATCCCACGCTGTCGGATGGGGGAACGCAGCCGAAGAGATCACCGAAGGATGGCGATCGAATAGGGCTGCATTGTAAGCGTTGTGCCGTTTACGGCGGTGGGGACGGAGCCCGCGTCGAGCACGTCCTTCAGCTCGCCGAAGGAAGAGATATCCACGTCGTGGCTTTCAAAGTCGGAGAGATTGACGAGGACGGTGATCTTTCCCTCTCCATACGTCTTGGTGAAGGCGGCGATATACGGGTCGTCCACCTCGAGGGTCTGCACGGTGCCGCGGGCGAGCTCGGGGTGGCGGTTGCGCAGCCGCATGGCGGCCTTGTAGTAGTTGAGAATGGAATTCGGGTCATCCTTTTGCGATTCGACGGAGCCGTTGGGGTACGCGCTCTTGCCCATGGCGACGCCCGGTTGCGGGGGGATGAACACCTGCCCCTCTGCCATGTCCTTCTCCGACCAGCGCATGGCGATGCGTTTTGTGGGGTCGGAGTCGGCGTCGGCGCAGCGCATTCCGATCTCGTCGCCGTAGTAGACGAACACGCTTCCGTTCATGAGCGCCATGACGCCGGCGCCCATCTTTATCTGCATCTTTCCCGCAAACATGTTCGCCGCGCGGGAGGTATCGTGGTTGCAGAGGAAGGGCGCGGGGATCCCGATGTCGTAAATCCTCTGATAGTCGAGGAGAAGCTGTTCGAGCGCCTCCCCCGGCCGCGTTTGGATGGAGCCGAAGAGCGCCTTCACCGAGCTTATGTCGCTCGCACCAGCGCTCATGGGGAAGAGGAAGCAGCTGTCTATCCCGCTCTCGTAGTAGCTGCGAATCTGTTGGTTGGAGCCCAGCCACACTTCGCCGACGATATACGCGTCCTCCTTCACCGCCTTGGCGGTCTCGTTCAAAAATTGCAGGAAGGAGACGTTCTTCGCGGTATTGCCCGTGTAGTAGCTCGTGCAGGCGTCGAGGCGGAAGCCGTCGCAATCCATCTCGGTGAGCCAAAAGGTGAGGATGTCGCCGATCTCCTCGCGCACGGCGGGGCTGTCGAGGTTCAAATCGGGCATGATGGTATCGAATTGCCCCTCGTAGAACCAATCGGTCGTGCCCGAAACGGGCAGATACCCGCTCGCCTCTTCGTGGGAGAAGTTGTAATACTCGATGTATTTTGCGTTTTCGCCCGTCGTTTCGCCGTTGCGGAGCGCCTCCGTCGCCTTTTGGAACCACGGGTTGGCGCTCGAGGAGTGGTTGAGCACCATGTCCACGATGACATGGATGCCGCGGGCATGGGCCTCGCGGACGAGCTCCTTCATGTCGTCGTTGGTGCCGTAGTCCTTTTCGACGGTGTAGTAGTCCACGACGTCGTAGCCGTGGTAAGTCGTAGATTCGCACACGGGCATGAGCCAAATGCCGTTATAGCCCATTTCGGCGATGTAGTCGAGCTTGCTCGTCACGCCCTTCAAGTCCCCGACGCCGTCGTCGCCCGAGTCGTAATAGGAGCGGACGAAGATCTCGTACCAGTTGCGGTAGTTGTCGTCGAGGATGTTGAGCTCGTCTCCCCCGTTTTCCCCTCCCTCGTCGCCGCATGCGGCGAGAGGAAGAGCGAACATGAGGGAAAGCAGCATCGATCCGATCGCAAGAATTCTTCTCTTCATGCCCTCTCCTTACTTGACGGCGCCGCTGGAAACGCCCTCGACGTAGTACTTCTGCATGCTCAAGAAGAGCGCCGTGATGAGCCCGCCGACGATGGTCGCGCCCGCGCAGAACACCGTGAAATTCTCGCTGAACGAGCTCTTCTCGGCGTTGATGAGCCGATACAGCCCGAGGGCGACCGTGTACTTTTCCGCGTCGTTGATGATGGTATTCACGAAGATGAAGTCGCACCACGGCGAGATGAAGGAAGTGAGCACGGTGTACACGATGATGGGCTTGGAGAGCGGAAGGGTGATGCGCCAAAAGACCGTCCACTGCGAAGCGCCGTCCAAGATAGCGGCCTCCTCCAAGGAGCGGGGCAGCGTATCGAAGAAGCCCTTGCAGATGTAGTAGGAGAGCGCCGCGCCGCCCGAATACACGAGGATGAGCGCGAGCAGCGAGTTGGTGAGCCCCATCGCTTTGAGAATGAAGTAGACGGCGATCATGCTCATGAAGCCCGGGAACATGCCGAGCACGAGCATGACGTTCATGAGCGGCTTGCGCATCTTAAACCGCATGCGCGAGAAGGCGTAGCTCACCATGAGGATGAACATGGTCGTGAGCGCACACGAGCAGATGGCGACGAGGATGGTATTCCCCATCCAGCGCAGGAACATGGTGTCCGAAAAGAGCCGCCCGAAGTTGCCGAAGCCGAGCTCCAAGTCGTCGGGGAAGAGCTGCAGGATGATGCCCGTCGCGGGAGTCACGCGGAAGGCGGTGTAGAGCAGGTAGGCGATGGGAAGGATCCAAAGCACGCCGAGCACCGCGAGGACGATATAGATGGCTGTGTTGGCATAGATGTTGCGTGCCTTCTGCCCGAGCAGCTTTTCCTTCATGCTGACCTTATTTTCCATCACTGATAGTCCTCCTCGTTCTTATTCGACTTCGAGCGGTTGAACGTGATGAGCGAAAGCGCCGCGCTGATGATGAAGATGACGATACCGATGACGGACGCGAGGTTGTATTGCGGGTTGACGTCCGTCGTCAAGCGGTACAGCCATGTGACGAGAAGGTCGGTCGCCTGCGCTTTGGAGCCCGCGCCGTAGTTGATATTGTCGACGGGGCCGCCGCCCGAAAGCAGCCAAATGACGTTGAAGTTGTTGATGTTCCCCACGAATTGGGTGATGAGGTAGGGCGCCGTCACCTGCAGCATGTAGGGAAGCACGATCTTGCGGAAGATTTGGAAGGGTCCCGCCCCGTCGAGCTTCGCCGCCTCGTACATTTCCGAGGGGATGTTCATGAGGATGCCCGTGCACATGAGAATGGTGTACGGGATACCGATCCACATGTTGACGACGATGATGGTGATGCGGGGAATGATCGCCCAATTCGAGCTATCCCCCAGCCAAAGGATCTTGGTCCCCAAGATGACGTTCAAAATTCCGTCTCCGTCGAGGATCTTCTGCATGAGAAGGAGGGTGACGAACTGCGGCACCGCGATGGCGATGACGAAGAGCGTGCGCCACAGCATCTTGAACCGTATGCCCTTTTTGTTGATCATGAGGGCGAGGATCATGCCGAAGAAGTAGTTGGTGAACGTCGCAAAGATCGCCCAAATGAACGTCCATGCGAGCACCCGCAAAAAGACGAGAAGGAAGTCCGCGCCGCCGCTGCCGATGGAAAAGATCTTGGCGAAGTTGGAAAATCCCACCCAGCCGAAGAGCGCTCCCGGGGGCGTGTGCTCGTAGTCGTAGTTGGTGAAGGCGATGAGGATCATGAAGATGAGCGGCATCACCGTGAATAC
Organism: uncultured Clostridia bacterium; assembly: GCA_947630365.1. Classification (GTDB taxonomy): domain Bacteria; phylum Bacillota; class Clostridia; order Christensenellales; family Borkfalkiaceae; genus Gallimonas. The sequence continues at coordinate 72,913 of CANRHI010000001.1, read as the reverse complement.
GAGCAGCCCCAACAGCGGGACGACGAGAAGGGGCACATAAAATTTCTTGTTGATGAGCTCGGCGGCGTCCTTCTTGAAGGTGGGAACGCTCCCGCACTCCCGCATGTACGCCGCGGCGACGGGCGTCCCCTCCGCCGTGCGAAGGTAGATCTCGAGGGGAAGGTAGATGGGCGCATACACATTCTCGTCCCGCCAAAGGTCCACGGTCGCGCCGTCCTCGGTACTCTCCACCGACGTGACGAGCAGCGGCCCGAACCGCGTGACGTTGGGCTCGATGTCGCCGAAGGGAATGGGGATCTTCCCGATCTCGAGCACGCCGTTTTCGGGAATGCCCTTTAGGGTGAGCCGCACCCTTCCGCCCTGCACGCTCACCGCGCGGGAAGAGAGCAGGATGGAAGAGCCGCTCTCCTTTGTGGAGGCGAGGATCTCGAGGTACTCCTGCGGGGGCTTCTTGGCGGCGATGTTGCGCGTGCTGTCGTTGGCAATGTTGCACCGCATGTTCATGTACCATACGGCGAGGAAGAGAAGGAGCACGAAGAGCGAGACGACCGCGTACAAGAGGATGAGGAAGCTGTTGTCCCCGCTCGTATATTCGTAGACGCCGAGCGCTTCGTTCCACACGTCCGCGCCGACCTTCGTGCCGAGGTCCCCCGCGAACAGGTGCCCGAGGTACGTTCCGCCGAAGAACACCATGTACAGGATGAAGAGCACTTCCACGAGGAAATACAGCGCGCCCTTCACATATTGTTTGCGCGCGATCTGCCCCGTTCCCATCACAAGGCAGGAGACCTTGGTGACCGCGGAGCCGTGCACGATGGCGAGCACAAACGCCTTGATGCGCCTCCCGAGGCGGGTGAATGCTCCCGCAGGCTTTTCTGCGACGCTCTCCTCTGCGGGAGCCGCAGATAAATTCTCCGAATTGTTCATTGTTATCTCCCGAATACGATGATGCGGGGGCATTTCTACCCCCGCATACGGTAGGAATTGCTTACGCCTTTGCTTTCACAAAGCCCGCGACGAGCGCGTCGAGCTGCTCCTGCGCGTTGAATTTCGCAGCATCGGCAAGCGCGTTGAGCATCGCCGTGCCGAGGCCGCCCATGGGCGTCCAGAAGTCGCCGGGAACGCCCTTCTGCGTGTGCGTGAGCGGAAGCTGTGCGCTGATGGCCTTCGCGCAAGGGTCGGCGGTGATCTTCGGGTCGCTCTTCGCCTCCGTGTTGGTGGGAACGAAGCCGCGCGCGTCGAAGTGCTTGAGCTGGTTTTCCTTATTGGTATAGAACTGGGCGAATTCGAGCGCGTCGACCATGTTGGGCGAACGCTTGGAGACGCCGAGCAGCTTATACCCCGCAAACGCCTTGAGCTGCACCTGCTCTCCCCCGAGGGTGTAGGTGGGCAGCTTCGCGACGCCGAAGTTGTCGCCGAGATATTCTTGGATCTGCGACTTGCACCAAATCCCCGTGACGCCCGCGATGCACGAGCCCGTTTGGAAGCCCGCGATGATCTTGCTGTCGTCCGAGTCCATCTTCACGCCTTCGTTTTGGGCATATCCCCACATGGCGTTCACGACCTCCAAACCCTTGGCGTTTCCGAAGGTCGAGGTCACGGAGACTTCGTTGAGCTGTTCGCCGTATTCGACGTTGTAGTCGAGCCCCGCGCCGAAGAAGAACGCCGCGCCGTACCACCCGTCGGTGAAGGGATAGTAGAACTGTTGAGCCTTGGTCGTCTTGGCGAGGATGCCGTCGAGCGACTGAATGTCCGTCTCGTTGAGCTTGGACTTATCGTAGTAGAGGAAATAGGTGTTGTCCGTATAGGGGAAGGCATACACCTGCTCCTCGCCGCCGCGGGTGATGGTCGCCGAATCCACGGCGTCCGCCGAGTTGTTGTCCTTGATCCACTGCAAGCGATCGCCGCCGATGCGCGCGAGCGCGTCGCCCACGATGAGCTTGTTGATCTGATCGCTGGCGAAAGAGAACACATCGGGAGCGGTCTCGACGTCGTTCAACACCTTGGTCGCCGCGTCGCCTTCGCCCTGAATGCCGAATTGGAACTTATACGTCTTTTCGGGGTGCGCCGCTTGGAATTGTGCAGCCACGTCCTTGGCGAACGCGTGGTCCTGCTCGGGGCACCAAACGACGAGAGTGACCGTACCGCCGCCCGTGCCGCCGCCCGTGCCTTCGTCCTCGCCGCAGCCGACTGCCATCGCGGCCATGCCGAGCGTCATGCAGGCGCCCATCGCAAGAGCGGAAATTTTAAGAAATTTTTTCATTTTGACCTCCTATGGAACCGAGAGGCTCCGCCGCCCCGCTTGCGCGGGGAGGGAAGTCTCTCGTTCAAACCAACTGTGGTTATGCCACCGTAACGGTGCCTGCGCCCTCTGCGTCAAACGTAAGGGTCACGGTGTGGCTGCCTGCGTCAACGTAGAAGTTATCTTTCTTTTCCGGACCGTTCCCGTACCAATCCTTGATGCCGAGCTCGCTGCCGAACACGACCTTAATGGCGAACACGCCGGGTTGGTCTTGGGTCGCGATCCACGAATAGTTGCTGTTCGTGGTAACGTCCGTCGCCTCGAACGTTGCCGTGTAGCTGTCGCCCGACTTGGTGAGCTCGGGGGTCACGTCCTTCTTCACCGAGAAGTTGACCGCGGTCTCGCCGTCGAGGAAGGTGCCGACCACATAGTATTTGCAAAGTTCTACTTTGATCTTGTTCGTCGCGACGGTGTACTGTACGCACCAGGTGCCGTCCGTGAGCTTGATGTTGCCATCGTTGCCTACGATTTCTGCGCCCGAATCGGCGTCACCGGCGACCCAACCGTTGCCGATGGCGTTGAACACCTTCATCTCGGCAAACTCGTTGCCGTCCGAATAGTCCGCCGAGGTGATGGTGACAAAGCCGGTCCACGAAGCCTTATCCTCGGATTCACTCATCGCGATGAGGCTGGCGGTATCGTTGCTCGCCCAACCGTTCATCGAGCCGATGATATACATTTCATGCGTCTTGTCAAGAGGAGCGACTGCCTCGTCGAGCTTCCACTCGATGTAGTTGTTGCTCTCCTGCCCGGGATAGGTGTGGAGGGTGAAGGTGTACCTCCCGTCGTGCCCCGTATTGCAGACGATATTCCAACTCGTGAAGGCATTGTCGTTCTCGTTGCCGCCGTGGAACACGATCTCGCCCGCGGCATTCTTGACAACGGCGTAGTCCTTATCCGCCGCGGTGCCCGCTCCGTCCATGTAGGGATTCTGACCTGCCGCGAAGTCCGCATACTCTGCGCCCTCGACATAGCCGATGCCCATCTGTCCGTCCCAGCCGCCGCCGAAGCAGATCTGGAACCTGTCGCCTTCATACATCGTGAGGGAGATGGTGTAGGTGTTCTTCTCCGTTCCCTTCGTGAGGTTGAGGGAAGCGTCCGAGGGATTATGCCCCCAACCGCTCGCGCTCATCGTGCCCGACCCCGTGCCGATGACGTAGTAGCTCTTGGTATCGTCGGGAATATTCGTCGTGTTGAGCCACTTGGAATAGATATCCGTATTCTCGTTGAGCGTCTTGTTGAAATCGAACTTCGTGGAGAGGGAGGCTTCTTCGAACCAGCCCTTGAACTGGTAGCCGTCCTTGATGGGCGTCCACTCGGTCGCCTTCCCGCCCTTTGCGACGGTGTCCTTCTTCAGCTCGGTGCGCCCGTCGTACCAAGTAACGGTGATGCTGTTCGGATCGCCCGCGGGCTTCTTTTCATCGGCGTCGCCACCGCAAGCGGCGAATGCAGCCGTCATGGTGACAGCCAATGCAGCGGCGGCAAATAAGCCAAGCCATTTTCTTACCTTCATAAATTTCCTCCGAATTATTTTTTTCGCATGCTCTCATGCGAGATTTCCGTTTTTTCCCGCGGCGCCGCGGGCTCCCGTTAGCTTTGTTTATGGTATTTGTGGGCAAATACCATACGGCAAGGGGGCGCCCCCTTGCGCGAAACACTTCCCTATGTTCGCGCTCTATTGTACCACGTCTCTCGCAAGCTGTCAACTGGTTTTTCGAAAAAAGATTGGCTTTTTCAAAAATTGCTCTATCTTTTTCAATTTTTACTATAAATGTAACAGCTTAACGGGGCAATCGTTTGCGAATTTGTCAAATCGCTGACGATCGGCGTTGCGCCCGCGCGCGTGCCGTCCGCATACAGCGCCCACGTTCCCGCGGGGAGAGAGAGCTCTTTTGCCGTCTTTTCCGCGTTGTAGACGACGAGAAGCTGCTCGCTGCCGTTTTTCGGGTTCGTCATGGTGAAGGCGAGGAAAGCCCCCTCCGCCTTCACGAGGTTGCACACGCTGTAACCCGCGCCGCTCGTCGTGGCGGAGCGCAGCACGGCGAAGTGCTTGCGGAGCGCGATGAGCCCCTTGTAGTACTCCATCATCCTGTACTGCTCGGAGCCCTCGGAGAGCAGCCCCCATTGGAGGTTGTTCACCTCGTCGCTCGCGTTGTAGCTGTTCTCGTTGTAACTGCCGTCCGCATTCTTCTTTTGGCGGAGCATCTCTTCGCCCGCCTGCATGAAGGGGATGCCGAGCGAGGTCTGCACGATGGCGGCGGAGAGGCGGTTGTAGGCGAGCCTCTCTTGGAGCGTCTCCTGCCCCTCGCCATAGACGTGGCAGATGCGGTCCCACAGCGTGTTGTTGTCGTGTGCGGAGGCGTAGTTGACGACGTTCGTCGGGTTATACGACTGCCAGCCGTTGGGATTCTTGGTGCCGAACGCCGCGTTGTTCACGCCGCCGTTCACGCCGAAGCGGATGCTCTCCGAAGCGCTCGCCTTCCCCCCCGTCGCAAAGCCGACGTCCGAGATGTCGAACACCGAGCCCTTGATGGCGTCGCGGATGACGTCCGAGAACATGGCGATGCCGTTGGTGTGGTCAGAAGAATTCCCCCCCACGCTCGCGTTGAGGCTGCGGAGGTTGGAAAGCACGCTCTGCTTCCCGGCAGAGAGCGTCGAGGTGCCGCCCGTCCAGCCCTCGCCATAGAGAAGTGCGTGCGGGTTTTTCTCGTGCACCGCCGTTTCGATCTTCTTCATGGTGTCCACGTCGTGCAAGCCCATGAGGTCGAAGCGGAAGCCGTCGACATTGTACTCGTTCTGCCAGTAGGTGACCGAGTCCACCATGAAGCGGCCGAACATGTAGCGGTCGGAAGCCGTCTCGTTGCCGCAGCCCGAGCCGTTGGAGGCGGAGCCGTCTCCGTTGAAGCGGTAATAGTAGTAGGGCACGATGCGGTTGAAGTTGGAATCCAGCCCGCTCGTGTGGTTGTATACGACGTCCATGATGACGCCGATGCCCTCTTTGTGCAGGGCTTGGACCATCTGCTTGAATTCGCGCACGCGGACGGCGCCGTCCGTCGGGTCGGTGGAATAGCTCCCCTCGGGCACGTTGTAATTCTTCGGGTCGTACCCCCAGTTGAAGCCGCTGCCCGACGCTTCGTCTACCGTGGCGAAGTCGAAGGAAGGGAGAAGGTGCACATGCGTGATGCCGAGCTCCTTCAAATAGTCCACGCCGACGGGAACGCCGTTTTCTTTGAGTCCCGTCTCGGTGAAGGCGAGGAATTTGCCCTTGTACTGCGACGCGCTTATCTTATTGGAGAAGTCGCGGACATGGACCTCCCAAATTTCCGCGTCGGTGTAGTTTTCGAAGTTCTCGGGGACGAACGGCTCCTCCGTCCAGCCCGCGGGGTCGGTCGTGGGAAGGTCGAGGATCATGCCCCGATCGCCGTTCACGCCCGCCGAGACGGCATACGGGTCGACCGCCTCCTGCACGCCCGCCGAGGTGGAAACGGTGTAGGTGTAGTACTTTCCGCTCAAATCGGTGGGGTCGGTGTACGTCCAAACGCCCTTCTCGCCCTTCGTCATGTCGATCGTGCGCTCGGGATCGCCGCCCTTGCCCGCCGCAAAGAGGTTGAGCTTCACATACGCCGCCGTGGGCGCCCAAAGGTAGAACGCCGTGCTGCCGTTTTGGATATGCACGCCGAGCTCGCCGTCGTAATTGTACGCTTCGCCGAATTCCGCGCTCGAGAAATAGGTGAGCGGGACGACCGTCGCGGGATCCTCAAAGCCCGCAATGGAGAGCGTGTACGCCTTGGAGAGGTCGAGCGTCTCGGTCTCGAGGATGCCGTTCGCGTTGTTGGAGGTCACGCTCTTGATCTCGACGCGGTTGCCCTCGCCGTCTTTGAGCGTCACGTCCGCCGCCGAAACCTTGGTCGCCGTGCTGAGCACATACTTGATGTGCGTGAGATCTTGCAGATCGGCGATGTCTATGTTCTTCATTTCTTTCAAGGTAATGCCTCCGTCGTCGCTCAGATACGCCTTGGGATCCCCCGATTTGGTGTAGATGACCGTTTCCCGCTCCTTTAAGGAGACGAAGCGGTCGCTGTCCGTTCCGTCCTTGGAGGCGGTCCCCCACGCCGTGCCGCCCGGCTCCGAACAGCCCGTGCGGATGATAAAGCCGACCTGCGTGATGCTCTCGGGCACGTTGATGACGACTTTCGCCCCGTATGCGCATTCGTGCATGAGGTAGCCCTGCCCCGCAACGTCGCCGTACCACATCCAGATGTCGCAGCCCTCGTAGCCCGCGCTGCGCGCGTAGTAGATGGTGAGCTGCTTCTTCCCGTCCTCGAGGGGAAGCGTATATTCCTCCCCTTGCGGCGGCGGGTCGCCTTGCTCTTCCCCTCCGCTCGCGTCGGGAGGGGTTTCGCCGCATGCGCAGAAGGCAAACAGCAGCGCAAGCAGCACAGCCAAAATGGGTAACAGCCTTTTCTTCATATTTCTTCTCCTTTTCGGGATTTTTTTTGCGAATTTCACCGCGGGAGCCTGCCGCTCTCCGCCGCAAGGGCGTGGAGGCGGTCCCGCACGTTGGACTCGAAGTCCGACTTCTTGAAGCGGTACGACCAGTTGAGCTCACTCACCACCGAGGGGCGGTTGATGCGCGCTTCGTCCGGGAGATAGAGCACATCCTGCATGGGAAGGAGCACGGCGCGCGCGGGGCTCGCAAAGAGCAGCCGCATCACGGTGCGGCACACGGCGCGGTCGGAGCTGACGCGGAAGGGCACGCCCGCCTTCTTGCATTCCGCACGCATGTCGAGAAACATTCGCTCGCGCTCTTTTCCCCTCGTCTCGTGAATGCGGGTGAAGAGCGTCACGTTGTCGTGCGTGCCCGTGTAGGCGTAAAAGCGGTCGGTCGTGTTGGAGGGCTTGTGCTCGTTCGCGGGATCGCCGTCGAAGGCGTGCTGCAAAATTTTCATGCCGGGGAAACCGATCTCGTCGATGCCCCGCCGCACTTCCTCGGTGACCAGCCCGAGGTCCTCCGCCACGATGGGAGAATGCAAAAAGCCCTCGAAGAGCTCCTTGCCCGGTCCCTTGTTCCATTGCCCGAAGCGGGCGTCCTTTTCCCCCTCGGGCACCGAGTAGTAGCGGATAAACCCGATGAAGTGGTCGATGCGGAGAATATCGTACAGAGCGAGCGCGCGGCGGATGCGTTCCTTCCACCACGCATAGCCGTTTTCGCGCATCCTGCCCCAGTCGTACACGGGATTGCCCCACAGCTGCCCCGTCTCGGAGAAGGCGTCCGGCGGCACCCCCGCCTGCTCGGAGGGCTTCCCCTCCTCATCGAGCACGAAGAGCTCCCTTTTGTACTTCCACATCTCCACGCTGTCCCGCGCGACATAGAAGGGGATATCCCCCACGATGCGCACCGCACGGGCGTTGGCATAGGCCTTCAGCCGCCGCCACTGCGCCAAAAAGACGAATTGGGTAAACTCGTAAAAGCGCACTTCCTCCAAGTGCTCGCGCTCGAACTGCCGCACGCGCGTTTCGTCGTACCCGGCGAATTCCCCCCACTCCTCGAAGGAGGCGCCGCCGAATTGTTCCTTGAGCGCCGCAAAGAGGGCGTAGTCGCGGTATTCGCCCTTCTCCGTGAACGCCTGCCACTCGGGCAAAGTTTGGTCGAAACGGGCAAACGCCTTGCGCAAGATGGGCATGCGCGTGCGGTACAGATTGCCGTAGTCCACCCGCTCGCCGGGGACATCGCCCGCCGAGGCTTCCTGCTTGGTGAGAAGCCCGCCGCGCACCAACATGTCTAAATCGATGAAATAGGGATTGAGCGCCGACGCCGCACAGGACTGGTAGGGACTATCCCCGAAGCCCGTGGGCTGGAGGGGCAGCACCTGCCAAAGCCCGCAGCCCGCCCCGTGCAGAAAGTCGACAAAGCGGTAGGCTTCCCGCCCCAAGCTCCCGATGCCGTGCGGCGACGGAAGCGAGGAAATGGGCATGAGAATACCTGCAAGCCGTTTCATGCGTTTCTCCCCTCCTTTTTTTGTTTTATGATAACACATGCGCTGTGAAAAGGCAAGCGGTTTTTTTCGAAAATTGAAAAATAATTATAAGAATTGCAATAATTTTACTTTTTTCGAAAAGTATTTGCCGAAAACCCGTTGACAGATCTCAAAACACTTGGTATAATGTGGGTGCTATGACCATAACCGACATCGCAAAGGAGCTCAACCTCTCCATTTCCACGGTCTCGAAGGCGCTCAACGGTTCGACGGATATTTCGGAAAAGACCAAACAGATCGTCTCCGAATACGCGCAATCGCACGGGTACCGCACCCGCAAATCCTCCGCCATCGTGGGCAGGCTCGCCGTTCTTTGGGGAAGGCCCCCGCAGGAGAGCGGCCCGCTTGCCGTCATCGCGGAGGCGTTTTCCCGCGCCGCAAGGGAGGCGCGCTATATCGTCGTTTCCGCCGTCGCCGAAGAGGACTTCGACCTCAACGAGTACCTCGCCTGCAACCGCTTCGACGGGGCGCTTCTGCTCGATATCAACTTCCGCTCCCCCGTCTATGCCCAGCTCAAGCGCACGAAATATCCCCTCGTGCTCGTCGATAACTACCTCGGCGGAAACCCGCTCATCTCCGGCATCGGCAGCGACAATATCCATGCCGTCGAAGAGGCGGTGGACTACCTCGTCTCCCTCGGGCACGAGCGCATCGCCTTCCTCGGCGGGGAGAGGGAATCCCTCGTCGGGGCGGAGCGCCTCGCGGGGTACATCCTCGGGCTCGCCAAGAACAGCATCGAGTACCGCTACGACCTCACATACTTCGGGGACTACTCCTCGCGCGCGGGCAAAGACGCCGCCGAATATTACCTCCGCTACGGCAAGGAATTCACCGCCATCATCTGCGCTTCGGACGTGATGGCGAAGGGCTTCATCGCCCGCATGCAGGAGGTGGGAAAGACCATCCCGCAGGATTTCTCCGTCATCGGGTACGACGACATGGGCGCCCCCGAGCTCGAGCTCACTACCATCCGCCAAAACTTCGAACGCACGGGCGAGCTCGGATTTAAGACGCTCTCTTGCATCATGGGCGGGCTGCCCTCGCAGCGCGCCATGGTCGACTACGAGCTCGTTCCCCGCGGCTCGACCCGCCGCGTCGCAAGGGGCGAATGAGAAAAAGAAACGGACCTTCACCCGGATTTTCCCCCTTTCGCCGCATGTGAAAACATGTCTCGCAAATGTATGGAATTTTCACATATGTTTCGCGAACGCGCCCTCTCTTCGGGGCGCGTTTTCCATGCCTTCTTGCCCGATATTCCCCCTTTTTCCGCCCTTTTACCCCATTTTTTCCCTCTTCCGCATGGGAGAAATCTCTTTTCGCCCCGTCCCGTCTTTTTGTAATCTATTGACAAAAAGTCGGGTTTTTGGTACAATGAATTCACAACCCGAGGACGAGATTTTTCATTCGGGACACGGAGGGACACATGTCTTACGGAAGGTTAGACGACCTGAAACAAACACTGTACAAAACCTACAACGGGCGGCGGCTTTGGACGGAGCTCAACTTTGCCGCAGAGACCGCGCGGGCGGAGGGCCTCTCGGACGAGGCGGTCAAAAAGGCGGTCGCGCTCCTCACGGAGGCTCCTTCGGACGGCTTGCGGGACGAGATCGAGGCGCTCATCGCTCCCCTCTGCAAGAAGTGCCGCGCGAAGCAGATCCTCAACATCGCCCATGCGCATATCGACATGAACTGGATGTGGGGGTACGACGAGACGGTCGCCATCACCCTTGCGACCTTCCGCACCACCCTCGACCTCATGAAGGAATACCCCGATTTCACCTTCGGGCAATCGCAGGCGTCGTGCTACCGCATCGTCGAACAACATGCGCCCGAGATGCTCGAAGAGATCCGCGAGCGCGTCCGCGAAGGGCGCTGGGCGCTCACCGCCTCCGCGTGGGTGGAGTGCGACAAGAACATGCCCGAGACCGAGAGCCTCGTCATGCAATCGGTGGCGGCGAAAACGTACATTTCCAAGCTGTTCGGCGTGCCGCTCTCCTCTCTCGACGTGGGCTTCGAGCCCGATACCTTCGGGCACAGCGCCTTCCTTCCCGAAATATTGACGAACGTCGGCATACGCTACTATTACCATTGCCGCGGGGACGTGGAGGAACATATCTACCGCTGGCGGGCGCCCTCGGGGAAGGAAGTGCTCGTCTACCGCGAGCCGCTCTGGTACAACACCAGCCTGCAATGGGCAGACTTCCGCTCGGACGTTTGCAATGCGCCCGCGTTCTCCAAAAAGTACGGCTTGGAGACTCTCCTTCGCGTCTACGGCATCGGCGACCACGGCGGCGGCGTGACCCGCGCCGAGCTCAACATCATCGAGGAGATGAAAACCTATCCCCTGCTTCCCGCCATCCGCTACGGGACCTATCGGGACTTCTTCTCCTATCTCGACGGCATCCGCGAGACCTTCCCCGTCAAGTGCGGCGAGCTGAATTTCTTCGACGACGGCTGCTACACCTCGCAATCGCGCATTAAGCGCGCGGTGCGGGCGACCGAGCGCAAGCTGTATGAAGCGCAGGTATTCGGCTCCCTTGCAAAGCTCGCCTGCGGCTTGGAGCCCCGCCCCCTCGACGAGGCGTGGCGGCACCTCCTCTTTACGCAATTCCACGACATTCTCACGGGCTCGTGCGTGACCGAAACGCGGGAACATGCCCTCGGCATCTTGCAGACGGCGGCCGCGGACACCTGCGCCGAGACGACCCGTTCCCTCCTTGCGCTCTCTAAGGCGCTCTCCGACAAAACGCGCGCTTCGGCTCCCGCCGTCCTCGACCATGCGCAGGGGGCGGGCGCGGGGTACAAAGTCACCGAGGGCGCGGCGTTTGCCGCCTCCTTCTCGGGGGGAGACGTCCGCTACTTCACCATCTTCAACTCCCTGCCCTATGCGCGGGAGGTCGTGGCGGAGATCCCCGTGTTCGACTTCCCCATCGACCTCGACCGTTTGGAAGTGTTCACCAAAGAGGGAAACATTGCGCACCAGCTGCTCGACCGCTATCCCGTCGACTACTGGCTGCACAAGTACTTCCGCGTGTTGGTGAAGGTGCCGCTCGAGCCCTTCGGCTATATCGGCGTCGGCATGCGCGAGAACAAGGAGCTCTTCCTCCCCTACCGCCCCGTCGAAAACCCGAGAAAGCAGGAGCCCATGCGCTTTACGCTCGAAAACGAGCACCTCTTCGTCGAGCTCGACCCCATCACATTGAATGTGAGCTGCATCACCGAGAAGGCGACGGGGAAGAAACTTTGCCCCGACGCGTACTTCTCCCTCGTGCAGGAGGACCGCACGCAGGGCGCGACGGCGTGGGTCGTCGGGCGGCAGGTCTCCGCCGAGCCCATTACCGAGAACATCATCTTCGTCCCGGGGAGCTACGAACAGGGCGCGCTGCAGAGCAGCCTTCGCCTGCGCACCCGCTTCGGGACGGGCTCCGAGCTCGAAGTGCGCATCGTGCTCGACGGCCGCGCCGTGAAGTACGAGGTGCATACCGTGTGGCGGGAGGAATGCGAGGGAGATCTTCTCCCCGCGCTCGACTTCAGCATGCGCTCGAGCGGATCGGGGGCGGATTTCGATGTGCCCGGGGGCGCGGTGCGCCGCGAAGCGCAGCTCCTCTCCGTGCCCGCTCTGAGCTATGCCGCCGCGAATGTCGACGGCTCCTCGTGCCTTCTCGTCTCCCGCGATTCCTACGGCTTCCGCCACGAGGGAGGGAGGATGCACCACCTCATGGTCCGCAGCACCATCGACCCCGACCGCTATCACGAGTACGGCGTCGTCGACTTCGTTCTCGCCCTCATCCCCTTTGCAGGGGAGGGAAACGCGGAGCGCAAGCGCCTTGCGCTCGAGGCCCTGTATCCCGCTTCCTATGTGACCTGCGCGGGCCCCGTCTCCCACGGCGCTCCCCTTTCCGTCCAAACGGGCACCGCCGTCGTCACCGCCCTGAAGAGCGTGCCCGCGGGCATCCTCCTGCGCGCCTTCGAAGCGGAGGGCAAGGAGACCCATCTCAAGATCGCCCTCCCCGAGGGCTATGCCGTGTTCGAAACGGACGCTTTCGGCACCGAGCGCGGAAAAAAAATCAAGACGCCCAAACTTTGCGCCTTTGAGCTGCGCAACTTCCTCATTTGCCGCATATGAACACGATTTTCCGAGAATATCCCCTCCTTCTCTCGCTCGAGAAAGAGCTCTCCCGCGCCGTAGACGCCGTTGTGGAGGCATACCGCGGCGGGAACAAACTGCTCCTTTGCGGGAACGGCGGGAGCGCCGCCGACTGCGAGCACATGAGCGGGGAGCTCATCAAGGAATTCAAACTCCGCCGCCCCATCGACCCCGAAGCGAAAGAGCGGCTTTTCGCCGCGGGCGCGGGGGAAATGGCAGAGCGGCTCGCGGGGGGCATTTGCGCCATCCCGCTCCCTTCGCTCACCTCCGTCTTTTCCGCGCTGTGCAACGACGTGGGCTATGAGTACGCCTTCGCCCAAGAGGTGTACGCCATGGGAAGGGCGGACGACGTGCTCTTCGCCTTCTCCACCTCGGGGAGCAGCGCCTCGGTCGTGAACGCCGCCATCGCCGCGAAGGCGAAGGGGATGCGCGTGATTTCCTTCACGGGCATGCGCGGGGGGAAGCTCCAACCCCTCTCGGACATCTGCCTCGCCGTTCCCGCCGCCGAGACCTTCCGCGTGCAGGAACTGCATTTGCCGCTCTACCACGAAATTTGTGCGCGGGCGGAGGAAATTTTATGGGGGAAACGGCCGTGATCGTAGCAGGTTTCGATATCGGCGGGACCAAATCCGCCGCCCTCCTTGCCGATGTGCGGGAAGGGGCGATAGAATTTCTCGCAAGGGAACAAATTCCGACGACCCCCGATCGGAATGCCGTTTTGGACCGCCTCGCCGAGGCCGTTCGGGAGGCGGAGAAAAGGACGGGAGCGAAGGCGGAGTGCGCGGGCATCTCCTGCGGCGGGCCCCTCTCTTCGAAGGAGGGCATCCTCCTCGACCCGCCCAACCTCGTCGGCTGGCACGGCGCGCACCTCACCGAATATATCGCGGAGGCAACGGGGCTTCCCATCGCCAAGGTCAAGCTCAAGAACGACGCGGACGCCTGTGCGCTCGCCGAATGGAAGTACGGCGCGGGCGTCGGGACCAAGAACATGATCTTCCTCACCTTCGGCACGGGCATCGGCGCGGGGCTCATCTTAAACGGCGCACTGTACTCGGGCGCCTGCGATCAGGCGGGAGAGATCGGGCATGTGCGCATGGAGCGCTTCGGGCCCGTGGGATTCGGGAAGGTCGGCTCCTTCGAGGGATTTTGCAGCGGCGGAGGCATCGCGCAGCTGGCGGAGGCGTACTTCCTCGAGAAGCGCCAGCGCGGCGAACCCTGCCCGAGCGGATGCATCACCGCAAAGGAGCTCGGCGAGATGGCGGAAAAGGGCGATAAAGACGCGCTCGCCATCTTCGAGACGGTGGGCGAATACTTCGGCCGCGGGCTCTCCATCCTCGTAGACGTGCTCAACCCCGAGCTCATCGTCGCGGGGAGCGTGTTCACCCGCTGCCGAAAATTCCTCGAGCCCGCCATGCGAAGGGCGATGGAGCGCGAATGTCTGCCCATGGCGCTCTCCCGCGTCCGCGTGACGGGGTGCGCCTTAAAGGAACAGATCGGCGACTACGGCGCCATCGCGGCCGCGCTGTTTTGAGAGGGATATTATTATTGTATGGAAAAGGGCGCGCCGCAGCGAATGCTGCGGCGCGCCGCCGTATTTTCGAAACGCATTGCGGGGGCTGAATGACGCGGAAACCTCCCCCTGTCTCCCCCTTCTTAAAAAGGAAGGGGATTTTGTTTGCTTTTATCCCCTTCCCCGCCAAAGCGGGGAGGGGGACGCAGGGGGAGGGGCAGAATGACGCGGTAATACAGGGGGCAACCCCCACCACCCGCTTGCGCGACTGAGGGGTTCTTTTAACCCTATCCCCCCTTGCGGGGTACTTCCCCTCTCAGGGGAAGCAAGGGGACATTTAGAAGTCGGACGCTCCCCTCATTAGGGGAGGCAAGAATGCGGCCTCTCCCCCTATTCCCCGCGGAGGGAGAATACGCGGATGGCGCGCATGACGTCCTCTTTCATCGCGTCGCGGGCGGCCTCTTCCACGTCGTGCAAGTACTTGGTTTTCCCGCTCTCGATGCACGCCTTCGCCGCCTCGTACCCCGCCTTGGACATGTACGAATAGTAATTGATCTTGCGGATGCCCGCTTTGATGGCGGTGCGGAAGCCCTCTTCGGACACCCCCGAGCCGCCATGCATGACGAGCGGCACATTCGTGCTCGCGGCGACCCGTTCGATGACGCTGAAATCGAGCTTGGGCGGCGCGGTGTAGAAGCCGTGGCTCGTGCCGAAGGCGATGGCGAGCGCGTCGACGCCCGTCCGCCCGACGAAATCCTTCGCCTCGTCCGCGTCGGTGTAGTAATCCTCCGCATGGAGAAGCACCTTGGTCTCGCCGCCCGCCTCCGTGGTGGCGATGCGCCCGAGCTCGGCTTCCACCGAACAGCCCTGCGCATGCGCCTTTTTCACGACCTCTTGGGTCATTTTGATATTTTCCTCATAGGGAAGGGCGGAGGCGTCCACCATCACCGAGGTGAAGCCGAGCGCAAGCGCCCGATCGATCATCTCCATGGTCACGCCGTGGTCGAGGTGCACGCAGACGGGCACCTTGGCGTTCTTCGCCGCCGCGAGCATGGCGGGGCCGACGAGCGAAATATCGTTGTAGACGTTATGTACTTCCGCATGGGCGATGATGACGGGCTCGTCCATCATCTCCGCCGCGCCGATGACGGCTTGGATGGAGTCCAGCCCCGTCCCGTTGAACATGCCGACGGCGCAGCCTCTCTTTTCCGCGTAGTCCAAAATTTCCTTCAAATTGACTAACATATCTCTCCCCTTACGCCTCGACCTCGGGAATGCGCTTGATGCGCTTATCCGTGAATACGTCGTACTCGTCACGGCTCTTGGTCGAAAATTCCGAGATGATCGCCCCCTCTTCGCCCGACTGGAACCAATGCCATGTCCCGGGGAACAGGGTGTACTGCTCGCCCTCGTGCAGGATGATTTCATGAAACACGGTGACGGGCGTGGGCGGGAGCTTGGCTTTTATATCCTCTTTTTTGCCCTCGCCGCTCACATAGAGGTAGCAGGTGCCCTTGCGGACGCGGAAGGTCTCCTCCTTGCCCTCGAACGGCTTGCCGTTTTCGTCCGTCCCCGCGACGTGGATATGCTCGGGGCAGGTCTGGAAGGGAAGGAGCACCATCTCCTTGGCGCACACCTTCTCGGTGTTGACGTACACGAGGAGCTGCAAGCCGACCTCCCGCAAGTTGCCGAGCCCGAGATCGGCGACCTCGATGCGCTTTTTCTCCTCCTCCGTGACGGCGATGCCCGCCTTTTGGAAGTACTCGAGCGTCTTTTGCGCGTACTCTTCGTACTGCTTTTTGGAAATCATAGTTTACCTCCGAATTTTTCCTTGAAAAGATAGGTCTCCTCCGCCGAGCGCGCGCCGCTCACGGCGTCCTCCGCGGAGAGATTTGCCGCCGCCGAACACGCCGCAAAGAGCAGACCTTCCTCGTCGCCCATGCCGCAAAGCTCGGCGTAGAGCATGCCCGCGCAGAAAGCGTCCCCCGCGCCGACCGTGCCCTTGATGAACCCCTTCGGCAGCCGCAGAGAGGGAACGACCGCCATCTCCCCGCTCTTGCGCATGCTTGCGCCGAGCTCGGGACAGTGGACGACGACCTTCCGCCCCACGCCGAAGGAAATAAATTTTTTGAGTATCGCCTCGAGACGCTCCATGTCGATGGAGCCGTCCGCGCGGCGCGGCTCGATGCCGGCGACCAGCCCCGCCTCCGCCTCGTTCAGGATGACATAGTCGCAATATTTAACGGAGGGAACGACGACCGCTTCGAATTTGCCGCTCGTCTCGGAAACGACGTCGAGCGAGGTGAGGATGCCCCTTTGCTGCGCGTGCGCAAGAAGGCGCGCCATGCGCGTGCCGTACTCCCCGTCCGCCTCGTCGAGCGCGTCGAGCAGCATCGCGTAGCCGACGTGGAGAAGGTCCGCCTGCAAGGCGCCGACGTCCTCCTCGGAAAAGGCGGCATTCGCGCCGCGGTGGTGGAAAAACGTCCGCGCGCCGCTCTTTTCCATCATGACGTCGCAAAAGGAGGTGCTGCGCACGGGGTCGACGGCGATATGCTCCGTTCCGACGCCGTACCGCCCCAATTCCTCGACGAGGAAGCGCCCCTCCCCGTCGTCTCCGACCCGACCGTATGCCTCCACGCTCCAATCGGGCCGCAACTTTTTCAGATCGATCGCCACGTTCGGAACGCATCCGCCGATGCCGCGGCGGATCTCCGAAACGGTGGTGAGCATGTTTTTTTCGGGATAGCGCTCGATGCGCTTGATAATGTCTACGATGAGGTTTCCCGCAACGGCGATCCGCATACTCCCTCCTTTAGTCCTCGCCGACGAGACGGGCGGCAAAGGAGAAGGACTGCCAATCGCGGCTCAGATAGAAGCGCTGTTCCTCGAGGGGCGGGTGGCCGCAACTCTGCGAGCCCACGCCCGAACGGAAGCCGTCGATCATCACCTGCGTCGTGCCCATGGGGCGCACCTCGCGGCGATGGCGGAAGGCGTCGAATGCCTCCGCGGGGAAGGGATATGCCGCGACGCAAAGCGGGGCGTTCGTCGCGAGGATCTCCACGCCGTTGCCGCTCTTCGGGGAGCGGAGCGCAAACTGCTCCACGCCCGTGCGCACGCCGCCCTCTTGCGGCTTCGCCTCGACGCCGTTGAGCTCTTCGAGCTTGCATTCGTACCTTCCGCGCCGCGCGGCGAGGAGGAAATCCGTCTCGTTTTCGCGGGGGCCGTAGCCGAAGTACTCCACCGCGTCCAGCCCGGGGGAAAGCTCCGCCCGCACGCCGAAGCGGGGCAGATACACCTTCTCCTCGAAGTCCGAACGGATGGAGGCGGTGAGCTCGATCCTGTCGCCGTAAATGCGGTACAAAAGCTCGGTTTCGGCGAAGCGGTCCTTCTTGTGCGGGGTGAGGTCCTCCAAGACGCGGACGGCAACGTGCCCTTCCTCCTTCGTCCACGAGACCGAGCGGACGTTGTGCCAAAGCTCGAAGAGGAGCTCCTCGTCCCAGCGCTTGCGGATGACCATGTCGTTGGAGATGCCCCGCCGCATGAGGTTGGGGAGGAAGCCGCGCGCCGCCCCGCCGAAGGGGTTGAGCCCGCTGTTGCGCGGGGCTTGGTTGATGGCCTCGAAGCCGCCTTGCTGCCAGCAGATGAGAGAGCCGTCCGCAAGATCGAAGACGACCTTTTGCTTCTCGCCCTCCACGGTGAGGTACCTCCCGCCGTTGTGGGCGCTCACGCTATAGCCTGCGGGGAGAACGTTCCCCGAAAATTCTTTCAGCTCGTGCTGTTCTTCCCCGACAGTGCGCTCGCCGATGCGGTAGGAAATATTCAAAAACCGTGCGGGCGCACCATCGGGAAGAGTGTATTCCCACGTCGAGCGAGGGGGGATGGCTTCGACGAGGTTTTCGCGTTTGACTGCCTCATCGCCCTCTGTCCATTCGAGGACGATGGTGATATCCGATGTATCCGTAAAACTTCTACGGTTGAAGAAGATGAGCTTGTTGTGTTCGCGGCGGGAGACGACCGGCCGATAGGCGTTCTTCACCTCAAAGGCGGAGGAGCGCGGCGTGCGGTCCGCAAGGAACATGCCGTCCGCGCAGAAGTCGCCGTCGGTAATGTATTCCCCGCCGTCGCCGCCGTAGCGGAAGTCCCCCTTCTCGAGGTAGCAGTGGTCGGCAAATTCCCAGATGCACCCGCCCATGCACTGCGGCTCGCTCTCCATGAGCTCCCAATAGCCCTTCAAATTTCCCGGACCCACACCCATGCAATGGGCGTATTCGCACAGGAAATAGGGCAACGTGCCCTTGTAGGCGGCGAGAACGCGCTTCATCTCGGGGATCGGCGGGTACATGTTGGAGATGACGTCGAGCCCCGGGCAGCCCTTCCGCTCGCGCGAGCCCTCGTAGTGGATGGGGGTATCCGTGAGCTTTTTGAGCATGCGGTAAGACGCCATGTGGTTTCTGCCGAAGCCGCTCTCGTTTCCGAGCGACCACATGATGACGCAGGGGTGGTTTTTATCCCGCCGATACAGGCGCAGGGTGCGGTCGAGGAAGGCGGGACGGAAGTCCTTTCGGTTGGAGAACGCCGCGGGGCCCTCCTTCATGAAGAGCTCGCCGTGGCTCTCGATATCCGCCTCGTCGACCACATAAATGCCGTATGTATCGCACAGCTCGAGCATGTACGGATGGGGCGGATAGTGCGAAAAACGCACGGTATCCACGTTGAACGCCTTCATGAGGCGCACGTCCCGCTCGTAGTCGTCCACGCTCAAGGCGAAGCCCTTGCGCGGATGGGTATCGTGATGGTTGACGCCCTTGCACTTGATGGGAACGCCGTTCACGCGGAACACGCCGCCCTCGGTGGAGACGGTGCGAAATCCCGTGACGACCTCGGCAAAGTCGCACTCCTTCCCCTCCGAAAAAATGGAGACGGAGAGGTGGTAAATGTGCGGCGTTTCGGCGGTCCAGCGGCGGATATGCGGCAAGAATTGCTTAAAAAGCAGCGTCCGCTTTAAGGGGATCGTGCCCGAACAGGCGACGACGCCCTCTTCCCCCGTGAGAGTGATGCAGGCGGTGCCGCGAAGGGAGCCGCGGATAGTAACGCTCGCCTCCCACTCGAAGCCCCCGTCCCGCTCGCGGCTGTTTGAGGCGATATCGAAAACGCTCGCCGCGGGAAGTTCGGTGAGGAACACGTCGCGGAAGATGCCGTTGTGGCGGAACATGTCCTGGCATTCGAGATAGCTCCCGTTGCACCACTTGTAGACGACGACCGCAATTTCGTTGCTCCCCGCCTTCACGAGGTGCGAAACGTCGAATTCCGCGCTGTTGTGGCTCCCCTCGCTGTATCCCGCGAGCACGCCGTTGAGGTAGACGTGAAACGCCGAGCTCACGCCGAGGAAGGTGAGGATGCGCGTCTTTGCCTTCTTCGCCTCGAAGGTGCGGCGGTAGACGCCGACGGGATTTAAGAAGGGCACGAGGGGCGGCGTCGCGGGGAAGGGGAACGCCACGTTCACATAGAAGGGGCGCTCCACGCCCTGCAACTGCCAAACGGAGGGCACGGGAATCTCCCGCCAGCCCTCCATGGGGCCCGTGATGTCGTCCGCTTCGAGCTTTTGCGCCGAGTCGAGGTACTTAAAACTCCATTTGCCGCCGAGCGTCGTCACCATGGGCGAGGCGGAGGGCAAACGGTTCCCGCGGGCGGTGCGGGCATTGGGGTAGTGGATAAAGTACGACCGCGCGGGGAGCTTGTTCCTCCCGAGGATCGCTACATTGTTCCAATCGGGTAAATGAATTTCGTCAAACTGCATGGATCTGCTTCTTCTCTTTGCGCTTATTCCGGATATGCCGTCTTACGTCGTTGAAGTAGACGTAACCGACGATGATGGCGGCGAGCACGAAAACGACTGCGAGGATGGTGATGACGAGCAGCCAAACGTTGCCCTCGAGCGTGCCGACCGTGATGGGTTCGTACTTAAACGTCACCCGATAGCAGGCGATGGCGTTGAGAAGGGTATCGACCTCCTCGAACGCGCTCACCCGATACTCGTAAGAAGTGCCCTGGCTGAGGCGGGTCTCGGAGACGGAGGAGGCGTACACGGTATCGAAGGAGAGGATCTTTTCCAGCCTACCCTCGTTGAGCCGCTCCACCTTGAATCCGCTCCTCGGATATTGCCCGACGTCGGGCAAGTCCCAGCTGAACGCGATGCGGTTGTAGTACACGTCCTCCTCGCTCTTCACCGTGGGCGCGGGGAAGAGGGCGTAGTCGTAGTAGTAGTCGTCGCAAAGCTGGGTGAGAAAGACGCGGGGCTCGGACGTCCCTTGGAGCGTGAGCGAGAGATCCACCCGCTCCCCGAGGTGGGGGGAGAGCAAACTGCCGATCTCCCCCTCACAGCCGCTTTCTCTTCGGCGTTCCCCGTAAAGACGTTGCACTGCTTGTTGGACATGCGGTCGCACCCCGCGACGAAATTCCACCCGTCGCTCTTTACCTGCGTTTCGAGGTTTAAGAGGGTATCGTAGGCGAGGCGGAGCTCGATCTGCTTCCCCTCTCCCCCCTTGCCATACGAAACGCGGGTGAGCTTGACCGTTTTGCCGCCGACGGAGAGCTCGGCGGAGTAGTTTTTCTCCCCGACGAGGACTCCGAAGGAAGCGACCGTGCCGCTTTCCCCTTCGAGCGCCAGCGTGACGGTCGGGCTCTCGCCCTCCGCGGGAAACACGGAGAAGTCGACCATGAATTCCATGAGGTCGAGCCCCTCCCGCTTTACGGTGAAGCCGTCCGCTCCGCGCATCTCCACGCCTTGGTACTTGCCGTCCTTTTGCACCTGCTCGGCGACCGCGCCCGAGGGAAGGGTCCACTCCGAGGCGTCGTAGTCGTTGATGGTGCGGATGGGCTCGACCGGGGAGCTCTCCTCCGCCGAGGCGGTCACGCCCGTGAGGGAGAGCGGGAGCAAGAGCAGCGCGAATAAAATTGTAAACGCTTTGAATTTCCCTTTCATCATCGCTCGAGCTCGGTATCGAATACGAAGAACGCCTTGCGATAGGTGGCAAGATGTTTGAGGCTCTTGCCCTTGATTTCCAGCGTCCCTGTGAGCCTCCCGACGGCGGTGTCCGAGAGGAGCTTGTAGCCTTGGATCACGGTGTTTCCGTCCTTCTCGACGGCGACGAGCAATTCGTCCTTCATGAGAAGGTCGAGGTCCCAGTCTCCCGCGGCGACCGCCGTGACCGTTCCATCCGTCTTGATGGCGATCTCCGCCTTTTCGGCGCCCTTGTCGCGCCGCCCGACGAGCTTCACGCCGTCTGCCGTCTTGTAGGCCGCAAACAGGCCGTCCACGTTGCGGAGGCGGGAATTCCGCCCGATGGAGATGGCGTCGCGGACGCCCACGAGCCCCAAAAAGCCCTCCGCATCGAGCTCCCTGCCGCCGAGCATCTTCACGACGATGTAAGAATCCACGTTCCCCGTGACCTCCTGATAGTCGAAGTTGCCCGATTTGTCGGCGGTGTTCACCGTCTTGGCGATGGCTTGGTAGAGGGTGAGGTTGATGGTGTTCCCCTTCTTCCGCGCGACGACGATCTCGTCGCAATCCATGTTGACGGAGGAGACCTTCGCCTTGATGAGATTGGCGGTCGTGAAGGCGACGAATTCGCCCTTGTCGTTGTCGGCGAAGATGGTCTCGTTGCAGGAGAGAAGGCAGCTTCTCGCATTGAAGAAGTAGCCGACCTTCTTGCCGTTTTCGTTGACCGCCGTCACCACCTCGTCGTAGGCGTGGTCGTTGCAGAGGACGCGCGCCGAGGCGAGGACGTTTTCATGGAACACGCGGGAGGTGTAGCGGTTTTCGTTCTGCTCGAGCCACTTGGACGCATCGTTGTTGTAGTGGTCGAAGTAGTAATTTTCGCCGTCCGTCGTCGTTGCGGCGACGGTCACCTGCGAATATGTCTTGGCGGGGTCTTGCAGGCTCTTCGCCGAGATGCGCGGCATGTTGTCGTCGTAGAAGTCGGGGATGTTGGCAAACTGTTGGCTTCCCGAATTCAGAATATCGACGAGCCGCTTGAGCTCGAGGCGGGGAGAATAGTCGAAGTCGTCCCCTTCGAGCTGGCTTGTGGGCGGGGTATAAGTCGCCATGAGCTTGCCCTTGCCCGGTTGGTCGCCGCCCTGCCCCACGACGTTGCAGACGTAGATGGAGCGCGGCCAGTTGAAGAATTGGTAGCTCGGCTCGTACTGAATGAAGGTCGCCCCCTCGTTGATGGCGGCAAGCGTGAAGCCCGCCGTGAGCTCGATGGGCGTATCGCATTCCCCGGGACCCGTGACGGGCTCGGGCGTGCCGCCGAGAAGATAGTACACGCTCATCACCCAGTCCTGTGCGGAGAGCCCGAGCTTCGCCGTCGGGAAGTCTTGCTTGAACTGCGGGTAGAGCTTGAAGTTGAGGTAATCGACGAAGTACGTTCCCGCGTTGTTCGCCCACATGAGGGTGAAATTCTCCCCGAGCGTATTCTCGGCGTATTTCACGCGGTCGAACCACGCGCTCTCCTCGCCGTACATTTCCGCCCACGAATGGTCCGACCAAATGAGCCGGATGCCCATGTCCGCGCAGGCGTCGATGAGGGCAAAGACGTTTTCCTCTTCGATGATAAAGCAATGGGGATTGCCCTCGTGCCCGCCGCGGTTGGTGCCGACGAGCTCGTGGAAGCGGACGCCGACGAACGTTTCGGGATAGGCGGCATGGAGCGCCTTGACGGCGGCGATGTCCGCCGAGAAGCCCTTCACGAAGTTGGGCTCCTTCCCCTCCGTGCCAAGGTTGATATCGACGACGGGGAGCGTCCCCTGTTCGCCGTTTTGGTTGGTCCAGTTGCCCGAGGAGATCCACTCGAAGTATACGGGAATGCCCTTCTCCTTGAAGAAATCCAATTCGTAGAAGAGGCAAGGATCCCAACGGTTCAAAGGCTCGCTCGGGTCCCTCCCCGCCCAGCCGTCCGCATCGTAATACCAATTGAAGTAGATATGCACGGCGGGTTGGAATTTGGGGGCGAGGTCTTTGATGCCCTCGTAGACGTTGTTCAAAACGAGGTCCATGCGCTCCCAGTTATAGCTGCCGTCCGCATTCTTGCAGCCCGAGACGAATTCCACGCCGTTCAAGCCCTCATCGACCTCGAAGAGCAGTGTTACCTTTTCCTTGGGTTGTTCCTCGTCCTGCACCTTGGGGGGCTCCTCTTCGGGGAGCTGCCCCGCGGGGTCCTCGGGGGTGCCGCCGCATGCCGCAAGGGAGAATGCCATAAATGCCGTCATCATGATCGCCGCTGCCCTCTTCATGCTTCTCCTCCCTTATTTCTTGGAATTCTTGTACGCGAGGAACGCGTCGACCTGCCGCTGCACTTCGGCGATGAGCTCGCTCATGCCGTTGGCGTTGACGTCTGCGACCATCTTGGCGATGACCTCCTCCGAATTGGCGACGCGGCCTTCGAGGAGCTGCCCCATGGAGGCGGTCTTGTCGCTCACCTTTTGGATGGCGATCTTGTACGCGCTCGTGTAGACGATATTAAATCCGTTGAGCGGGGAGACCTGGTAGTTGACGGGGTTGCCGTTTTCGTCGTTCTTTTCCCAGTTGACGGTCTCCTCGATCCAAGCCTCGTCGATGCCGTCCGCCCAGCGCTGGTAGGTGATGTCGTTGTACGCCCAGTAGGGAGCGGCGGCGGAAAATTGCTTTTCGGTAGGGATCTTGTCGCCCGTGGCGGGGTCGGTGAAGGTGATCCTGCCGTTTTCCGTGAGGTAGTAGTTTTCGCCCTTCACGCCGAGGGTGACGAGGTCGTGGTTCTCTTGGTTTTTGGTCCAAGCGAAGAAGTCGATGGTCTCCTCCACGTTCTGGGAATTGGCGAGCACGACCATGCAGTTGTCGCCGCCGCGCATGACCCACTTCTTGTTGTCCTCGTCCTCGAAGAACACGTCGTACAGCTGCCCGGAGACTTGTTCCCGCTTAAAGTTGAGGTACCGCTCGGAGAGCTTGACGACGGAATAGTCGGAAATGGCGCCGCACAGCCCCGTATAGAAGAGCGCTTCCGCCGTGCCCGAGCGCGCCTCTCTCGGCGCGAGCCCTTGTTGGACATAGCCCTCGCTCGTTTCCACCCATCTGCGGAATACCGACGTCTGGAAGAAGTTCTTCACTTGAAGGTCGGGGTCGGTGAGGTCGATGTAGACGGGGTAGGTATCCGAGCCGCACGGGAAGTAGTAGGTGGGCGCGTACTCGCGGAGAAGGTGCACGTTGCCGTAGTCGGGCCAAAGGGTCACGAAGCCCTGCATCGAGCCGTGGGTCTGCTGCACGGCGTGGAAGTACTCGTCGAGCGTGTCGATATCCTTGATCTCGTCGATGCCCGCTTCCTCCATCCAGTCCTTGCGGACGAGCAGGCGCATGCGGTCGTCGGCGGTGGGCATGTGGCGGGGAATGGCGCACAGCCCGCCCGTTCTGTAGTCGATAAATTGGTCGAAGGAGTAGGAGGGCACGTCGTTCAAAATGGGCTGCCCCCACTTCTCCATATAGGGCATGAGGTTGGTCTTGATGACCTCCTTGCTGATGAGGTCCTCGAAGAGGTCGGCATGCGACCAAGCCGCGTCGTACCCCTGCTTGGCTTTGTCCTCGAGGTTGACGGCGTAGTTGCCGTCTGCCGCGTAATCGAATTGGACGGTGTAGGGCTTGCCGTCCCGCATGAGTTTTTTGTTGATGGCCTTCACGACGTTGGCGGAATCGGGAACGGTCGTCGAGGAAGGAAGGAGGATGCGCACCGTCGTCGCCTTGAGCTCGTCGCGCACGGCGACCTGCTCGAGGGTGGGCGTATCCGTGCTCCCGCCGTCCGAAGGCGTGTTGCCGCCCGAAGGGGTGTTGCCGCCGCCCTGCTGGCCGCCCGCCTCTTCGCCGCACCCGACAAACGATGCGCCGACCGCCGCGATCATGACCGATGCGAGGATAAGTGAAAGAAATTTTTTCATGATTTTTCTCCTAAATTCAGATTTAGCCCTTCACGCCGCCGAGGGTGAGACCCTTGATGAAGTACTTCTGCACGAACGGGTACACGAGGATGATGGGGCCCATCGTGACGAACATGGTGGCAAGATACACCGTTTCGGTGGGGCTTATGCCGCTGCCCTGCGTGTGCGAGGATTGCAGCCTTTGGTACGTTTGGAAGAGGTAGTACTGCAAGGGATACAGATCTTTGTGCTCGGCGTCGATGAACCACGTTGCGAGGTACCAATCGTTCCAATAGCCGAGGGAGACGAAGAGCGTGACCGTCGCCGTGATGGGCAGAGCGAGCGGGAACATGATCTCGAGGAAGATGCGGAAGGGCCCCGCACCGTCCATTTCCGCCGCCTCCGTGATGGCGTCGGGCAGCCCCTTGTAGTAATTCCTCGTGAGGAAGATGTTGTAGGTGCTCACCACGTTGGGAAGGATAAGCACCCAAATGGTATTGGCGAGCCCGAGCACTTCCTTTATGTTGTAGTACCAAGGGATGAGCCCGGCGCCGAACACCGTGGGGATATAGAGGAACATGGCGATGACGTTGCGGTACTTCACGCTTTGCCGCGAGAGCACGAAGCCCGAAATGGAGCAAAGGAATACCGAAAACAGGGTCCCGAGCAAGGTGACGAGCAGCGTCAGGCCGTAGCTTATGAAGATGGAGTTGTCCGAGAAGACGAATTTATACGCCTCGAGGCTCCATTCCGCGGGGGTGAACGAGAAGCCGTACTGCAGCACGCTGCGCTCGGAGGAGAACGAGACGATCACCGTGAGGATGAGCGGGACGATCACGCTCGCCGAGAGCAGGGTGAACAGGATATAGATGAGGATCTGACCGAGCCGAACGGGCCGAGACCGCATTTGCTGTGTTACGTTCATGGCTCCTCCTCAGAACAGGGCGTAATTCTTATCGACGCGGCGGACGATAAAGTTGGAGAGCAGCAGCACCGCAAAGCCGAGCACCGATTGATAGATGCCGACGGCGGCGGTGAAGCCGTAGTCCATCGAGCCGCCGAGCCCCTGCTGCGAGCCGAGAAGGGTGCGGAAGATATAGGTCTCGATGATATCGAGCGACTCCTTCAGGGCGAAGTGGTCCCCGACGAAGGCATACACGAACAGGAAATCCCCGTTGAATACGCCGCCGATGGCGAGGAGGATCTGCAGGATGATGACGGGCTTCATGAGCGGAAGCGTGATGTGGAACACCTGCTGCGCCTTGCCCGCGCCGTCGAGATAGGCGGCTTCGTACAGATCGTCGTCGAAGCCCGAGATGGTCGCAAGGTACAAGACGATGCCGTACCCGAGCCCTTTCCAGCACTTTGCGAGCACAACGATGGGGATCCAGAATTCCGAATGGTCGTACCACATCACGGGATCGAGCCCGAAGCGCAGCAGAAGGGAATTGATGAGGCCCGTGTCGTTCGCAAAGAGCATGTACACGATTTTCGCAACGAGCAGGGCGGAGAAGAATGTGGGGAGGAAAAGTATATTTTGGAACAACTTCTTCGCCCTTTGGGAAAACAGCTCGTTGAGGAGGATCGCCCCGCCGACGTTCATGAACGTGCTGAGCGCGATGCTCGCAATGTTCATGAGGAGAATGTTCCGCGTGACGCGCCAGATGTCCGCGCCGCTGAAGAACACCTTGAAGTTTTCAAGTCCCACCCACGGGCTGCCGTAGATGCCGCCCGTGATGGTGTAATTCTTGAAGGCGAGTATGATCCCGGGCAGCGGGAGGTAAGAGAACAGGAAGAAGATGACGATGACGGGGACTACCATGAGGTAGTACTTCCTGTTCCTTACCAGCTCCAGCTGCTTGAATTTTTTACGTTGTCTCTTGGTCGTATTTTCCATAGACATTGCGCTCCGACGCCGCGAAAGGGCTTATTTCGAAGCCTTCTTGCGGACGAGGACGAGGGCAACTACGAGCGCCGAGAGAAGCGCGATCGCCATTCCGACGGAAACCGAGCCGATGACCGAGCCGCAGCCCTTCTTCTCGGCGGTGTCTGCAGGCTCCTTGTCGCCCGTGCCGGGGGTCGTGGGGGTATCGTCGCCCGTGCCGGGGGTGGTGGGTTCCTTGTCGCCCGTACCGGGGGTGGTCGGGTTGTCGTCACCCGTACCGGGGGTGGTCGGGGTATCGCCGCCCGTACCGGGGGTCGTGGGGTTGTCGTCGCCCGTGCCGGGGGTCGTCGGGGTATCGCCGCCCGTGCCGGGGGTCGTCTGCTCTTCGCTCACGGCGACATTGAAGGATCGCACGCCTTCGTTTTCGGCTTCGTCTATGGCAGTCACGACGATGCGGTACGCCCCCGCCTGATCGGGCGTGAAGGTGACGGTGAGCGTCCCGTTCTCAAACGTGAAGCTGCTCTCGACCTTGGTCGTTGTCGTTCCGCGGAACACATCGACCTCGATCTCGAGATCTTCGGGAGCGGTGTTGTCGTCGGTCACGAGGATGGTGCCCGAGAAGGCTTGACCCTTCTTCGCCTCGGGGAAGGTCCCCTGCGTGATGGTGGGCTCCTCGCTATCTTCCGCCGTGATCTCCACAGTGACGGTGGTGCTGCCGTGCTCGTTCGCGCCCGTCACGGTGACGGTGTACTTTCCGTTCTTGGCTGCCTTGAAGGTGAATTCGTCGTCGGCGTCCGTGAGCTCCACGTTCTGCCCATCGGGCCCCTTGACGGTGTAGGTGACTTCTACGAAGTCGTCTGCGAAGGCGTCCTTCATGACGGTCTTGGGAAGGCGCACCGTTTGCCCGATGCCGACGCTCGTTTCGATCTCGCCGTCAATATAGATGGGGAAGCGGTCGAGGGTCGCCGAAACGTTATGGGAAGCGATGTTCTTTCCCCAACCGCCTTGTTCGGCTTCTTCATCCGTCCAATTATCGGTGAGCTCGCTGCCGTTGTTGCCCTCGAGGGTAAATACGGTCCCATCGGGCTTCACGAGCTGGAAGTTGCGAAGGAATACAAAGATTTGATCCCCGACTTCTGCCGTCGTGTCGATTGCGGTTGCGAGGTGATAGAGTTTCTTTCCGAAGAGACCGGAATCGGCGTCCTCTGCCGTGAATTTATACTCTCTCTGCACCCAAACGGGTCTGCCTTGGTCATCGTGCATCTTCGCGGAGAGGTCCGCATTCGCCTTGATGCTCACGCCGTTGTTGTCGAGCGCGTCCTCGCGGATGGCTTCGTGAATGAAGGGCCAATCCACGTTATCGGAGACTTGCGAAGTGAGGGTACCGATACCGGGGATAAAGACCTTTTCGCCGTCGATGACGGTGTAGCCCATCACTTCCCAGCGAAGGGTGGCTCCCGCGTTGAGGAGAAGGTCATCCTTGTGGTCGAGCTCGAAGATTTGTATCCTCGACTTCTTCTGCTGCCCTTCCGCCTTTCCTTCGGGTTTGATGTTGAAGGTCACCTGAACGATGCTCCCGTTTACGGGCACCGCGGTGAACATGCCGCTCGCCGTCACCGTATTGTCGTCCGTATCCGTCGCGGTGACGGTGACAATATGCTTACCGGAATTGATGACGAAGTACTTGCCGTCCGCCTCCGCCTTGAGCTCTGCGCCGATCGGGTCGGTGACCACCACGGTATAGTCCGTGATATCTCCGTCGGAAATATCAGTGACGGTGAGCCCGTCGGTGATCTGCGCCAACGTATAGCGCTGACCGATGGCCTCTCCTTGATACATTTTCGAGAAGTCGATGACGGGTTTGTCGATATCGGTCACAACGATTTGCTTCCACGCAGAAGTGACGGTATTTCCTTCGTTCTCCGCGGTGAATTGGACGAAGTAGGTCGCATCCAGCTTTTCGGTCGGCCGGAATTCCCAATGGTCGTCCTTATCGGTGACATCTACGTCCCCCCCCGTTTCGCTATCCCGCTTCACGGTGACGGTCGTTGCAATGGGGTCTGCTCCCGCGAGGCTCGCCATGACTTTCCCGATGGAAATGACCTCGTGGGCATGCCCCGTCTTGGGGACAGCTGCGTCGACATCTTCTTCGAGAATGACGGGCACGGTCGAGGGTGCGCAGGTAAGTTTTATGGTTACGGTCGAGGGATACGTCCCCTGCGCCGTATAGGTGATGGTGTACTCGCCCGCCTCGTTGGGCGTAAACTTCGTTGCATCGGAAACTTCGACGTCCTCGCCGTCCTTTTGCACCGCAACGGTCACCTCGGAAGCATCGGAGGTCGTCACAAAGGACTTGAGGTCGTATTCCTCGCCCACCGTCAAAGACTTGGGCGCATCTGCCTTTTGAGTGATGGTAACAAAGTTGGGAAGGTCGACTTCGTTCCACTGGCCGCCGAAGGTGAGCTGGTCGACGAAGGGAAGGTCGGTCAAACCGGCGCAATCCTTAAAGCTATTGCCAGGGTTGTCGATGAACTTTCCGTGGAAATCGTTTGTTTTCTCCGGGAACCGATTCCAAAGGCAGGTCTCATCGGTAGAATCATAAATTCTGAAATCGGCATTACCGAACGTGACCTTCATGCTCTTCAAATACAGCTCGACAGTGCCGTCCGGCTCGAGGTTTTCGAGGTCGCTCTTCAACATGGGCATAAAGAAGCAAACGTCCTTCAGCGTGAGCATGCCTTCGCCGTGCAATTTCTCATTTACCATTTGGTCGCGCTTGAAGGAAACGGTCCGATGGCGCCAGCCGTTGGTAAGGAGCGCCGCGTCCTCGTGCAAGTCGACGGCATCGATCCCGTCGGCATCCTTGCCGCCGCGGCCTAAAAACCACGGGTCTTGGTCGACAAGCGCGTTGACGGAGCCGCCGCCCGAGATGGGCATGTTGAGCGCATATTCATAGTCAACGATCAATTCGCTGCCGATACCGCTCTTCCACCAAGTTTCCCCAAAGAAAGTATCTCCCTTGAAGGCACCGTCGACATCTGCGGTCGCGGGGAACGGCGTCGTTTCGACGATGAATACGGTGTCGTCGCTCGCGCTTGTATATCTCTCGTCCGAAAAGTCCGAATGGCTCTTGCTTATCGAGAACTTCAATGCCTTTTGGGGGGCCTCCTCTGCCGTAGCTCTCTGCGTCAGGGCAAACCCGCCGAACACGCCGAGCCCCATACATAGCGTAAGGAGCAGGATACTTACTTTCCGCAATGCTTTCATAGTTTTTCCCTCATCATTTCCCTTAAAAATTTTATTTTTCAAAACGTTTCCGTTTCAAAATCGAAATCAATCGCTCCCCTCGGGCTTGGGAGGCTCGTTTCCCCGCACCGTTTCGAGCTGTTCCATGGCCTCGAGCGCCTCCTTGGGCGTCTTGCCATAGTAGCTTCGGAAGACCTTGGAAAAATACAGCGGGTCCGAATAGCCGACCATGGCGGCGACGTCCTTTATCTTCACCTCATGGTTTTGCTGCATGTGGCGAAGGGCGCGCTCCATTCTCGTCTTTACGAGGTATTGCTTTGTCGTCATGCCGACCTCGCTTTGGAACAGCGAGCTCAAATAATTGGGTGAAATGTGTAAATTCTTGGCGATATCCTTTACGGTGATATCGAAATTGAAGTTGTAATAAATGAACGTGAGCGCTTCCTTCACATAGCGCTGTTGAATGGGGAGCGCCTCGCGGTCCCTTCCCGCAAGCGCGCCGAGGATAATGTAGAGATACCCGACGCATTCGACGACGATCTTCCCGTGCCGCTCGAACGCCTCCATCGCGGCGGCGAAATACCCGAGGAGCTTGCGGTTGAAGTCGTTCTTTAGGTACGGCCGCTCGCGCGTTGCGTCGATCCTTCCCACCAGCTCGTCTGCCTGAACGCCTTCGAACGTCATCCAAAAGTACGACCACGGCGACTTGGGATCGGGGTAGTAGGAGACCATTTCCCCGGGATAGATGAAAAACACGTCGTTGGTGGAGAGGGCGACCTTGTTGCCGTTGTATTCGATGTAGCCCTTTCCGCTCTCGATGACGTGAATGGTGTACACGTCCTTTTTCGCTACGTCCACAAACTTTGTGGGCGCGCACTGCTCGTGCCCGCAGGTGATCACATTCAGGTCGATGAACCTGTGTACCCTGCCGTAGAGACGCTGCTCGGTGAGCACTTCGTTCTTTTCGCTGGTCTTATTGTTCTTTTTGTTCAACATTTCCCCCACCCGTTTCCTATTGTAACAGATATTTTCCTTTTGTCAACCTCCCCTTTTCGGCGGAATAATTCGTTTTTCCATATTCGAAAAAATGAAAACTACAATCCCAATTTCGCGATATTTTTCACATTTTGCCGATTTTTTATGATAAAGTCCCCTATTTTTCGGGAAATCGTCCTCGAGGGAACACGGAAAAATGATAAAACTTTTCAGGACTTTTGGAGGGAATTCAGGCTCATTTTTCCATGTTTTTTCCATGTTACTTTCGAACACGAAATCGCACATTTTGCGTTTTATCCATTCTTTTTGCCCATTTTTTGCATTTTGGACAACAAAAATGCGCCCGTCGGCAGAAAGCCTCTCGGGCGCACATGCGCACTCATGCAATTGTCGGAAGATCGCCCCGCGACAAGAGCCCTACCCTTCGCGGGGAGCCCCCTCCCTTACTTCATCGGGCGGACGGTGACGATCTCGTAGGGGCGCAGGGCGAGCTGCACTCTTCCCTCCGAAACGGGCAACCGTGTGCCGTGTTCGCCAAACCAATCGGTCGCCTTCCACGCGCTCTCTTTCGCGGCAAAGGTGGCGGTCGCCGCCTTGCCGTTTATCTCGCGGATGCGGTACAGCGCCTCTCCGCCTTCCACGCGCACGCTCTCGAGCGCCGCACCGCACAATTCGAGCGCGGCGTCGTCTGCCTCGTAGAGAAGGCTGCGGTCCCCCGCGGGGTGCGGGACGATCTCGAATTCATACGCGAGCTTGCCCTCGATCCACTGCGGGAAATTCGTCCCCCACATGGTGTTGAAGAGGTTGAAGTAGAACGCCTTCCCGCGCGCCTCGTTCCTTCTGTGGAATTTGAAGAGCAGGTCCTCGCCCATCGAGACGAGGGCGGCGTCCTTGGAAAGGACCGCGAGGGTATCCCCGTTGAGGTCGACGAAGCGCTCGGTGCAAAACGCCACATGGTTGGCGTCTACCGCAACATCCTTTGCGGGGTCCACCATGCCGCCGAGCTTGTTGATGGAAATGCCCTTCTCCGCGGGGAGGAATTTGAGGCTCGCGCTCTCCGCATAGGGCGTGGCGCACGCCTCCACCTCGAAGCGCACGCGAACGCGGCCGTTTTCCACTTTATAGGTCGTGACCGTTTTCTCCGCCCAGCCGAATTCCTTCGCCGCGCGCTCGTCGTAGAAATGGGTCACGGTGAGCCCGTCCGCCCGCTTTTCCACCTCCGCCGAGACGGGGAGGAAGAGCTCGCCCTCGCACTCGGGATACTCCACCCTGCCGTAGTCGAAGATCGCCCAAACGGGGAACCTGCGCACATACGCCCGCAAGAAACGGCACATTTCCTCCGAGCCCGCAATGCGGTACTCCGCGCCGCAGATCTTGAGGAGCCTTTCCCCATTCGAGAGAATTTCCACGTTCCCCTTCTTGTCCGCCCGAAGGGAGAGCGCGGCGTTTGCGCCTTCCCCCGCGGAAGGCCTCGCCTTTTCGCCCGCGATGCCGAGGATGGACTCGATCTCCTCCGCAGCCTTCTCGGCGCGGCGGACTCTGTCCCTCTGCTCGTCCCACGAGAGCTCCAACTTTTTGTAGCGCGGGTCGCCCCGCTCGGCGGTAAAATCCGCCTTCTTGTATTTGGGCGCGCCGAGGTGCGTCTTTACGTCCAACCCCCATGTGTGCTCGGAGAAGAGGAGCAGATCGGCATACGCGCTTTGGAAGAGCTTCTCAAGGCGCGCGTCAAAGACTTTCTCCCTCGCCTGCACCTTGGAGGCCGCCGCAAGCCGCTCGCGCACACGGCGGAGCTCGCCCACCTCCTTGGGGTACGTCCCCACGCCGTGGATCCACGCATCCGCCAGCTCGCTCTTAACTACGGGCACTTCCTCCCCCAAATGGGGAAGAAGCTCGCGGTACACGTCGTCCAAACTTCCGATGACGAGCTCGTTCTCCCCCGCCGCCGCGACCAGCTCCTCGATGACGCGCGCATCCTGCGGGCCGATGTTGTCGTTGGTCTGATTCATGTTGAACCAGACGGGATACGGCCAGTTTTTGGGCGGAAGCACGCTCGAGCCGTAGGTTTTGTTGTAGAAGGTGAGGACGCGGCCGCCGTCTTTGCTTTCCAGCCAAAAGAGCATGGGGACCTCGGGCGGCGTGCACGCGGGATTGCATCCGAGGTGCAAAAACTTTACGCCCGCCTTCGCCAAGGCCTCCACGAGAAACCCCGTGTGACCGGGGACGTCCGTCATCTTCGCCGCAATGGGGAAGGGCTTATGGTACCGCTTGCAAAGCTCCCTCGCAAAGTCGAAGCCGCGCACAAAGTCCTCCACCCCGCAGCACTCGGTGTGCGTCGTGAAGGGCAGTGCGTGCCAAAGGAGCTGACCGCGCGCGATGAGCTCTTCCGCCGCCTTCCTGTCCCCTTCCTCCGCGTGCTCGAGCATTTGGACGAGCGGCCATGCGGACATCGTCCACTTGTAGCACAGCTTTTCGCCCAGCGGATAGGTATCGTTGCACGTCTTGATGACGTCCTTTATCATCTTCCCGCTGTACCGCGCCACGACCTCCGACGAAAGCTCGGTAAACCCGATATCGAAATGCGTCTTGAATACCGTTATGATCTTCATTTGCCCCTCCGAAAATTTTCTGCACTCTATTTGACACGATCGCACGCGTTGACATGGTTGCTCACGTTGACATGGTTGCGCGCGATTCGATCATACCCGATGCCATTCTTGATATGATTATACCCGATACGCCCCCGAAAATCAAGAATTCTTTCAAAAAATGTCCCTCGGAAACAAACTTATGAAATTTTTCCATGTTCGAAATGGAATTTGTGAAAGCCGCGCAGGGGCAAAGAGCCGCATGCCTTCTTCTTACTCTTTCACCCCGCTCTGAAACTTCATATACAGTGCGACGCAGCGTTTGTATTCGGGCTCCAAAAAGCCGTAGCAGGCGTTCGTTTTGATGAGGTGCGGAAGCTGTTCGGGAAGAAGGTCCTCCTCATCGTCCGCGATGATGTAATACTTGATCTCGGGGTGCGAAAGAAGATAGGCGCGGATGAGGTCCCCGCGCGATTTGGTTTCGTCGAGGGGAAGCGCGCCCGCGATGGCGATATTCCCGCGCAAGCCGCCCTCCGTCAAACATTCCCGATAATTCCTCTCTTCCCGCCAGGAGCTCGTGACGACGATATCGAATTTGCACTTCTGGCAAAACTGCGAGACCCACTGCACCGCCTGAAAGTTGTTGACTTTCCCGTCCTCGGGAAAGCCGTAGGAGACCTTTGTGCCCCTCTCGTTCCACATCGGCGTGTTGACGACGCCGTCGTAATCCAAAAACAAAATGCGCGAGTCCATAGTTTATTTCCAATTTACATATTCCTCGATCGATTCTTTTACGAGGGGAAGCGCATCGGGGGAAAGCCCCGCGAAGATCGCATACTCCTTCCGCTCGAGGGGCGGCTTTTTTTCTTCCTCATCGAGCGAAGCGAGGTCGATCTCTCCGTCGCAATAGATGCTGTCGGCGATCGTCTCGAGGATGTATTGCAGCACCCAACGTTTCCTTTTGGAACGCCTTCTTGCGTGATCGGCGACGATCCTTTCCACAACGCGACGAAAACGTGCTTGGTCGCCTCGGTAGATCGCGGCGCAGGTTTCGGCGATATAGATACTCGGATCCGACCTGCTGCGCCGACGGCGGTAAGCCATATCGAGGCGGGAGAACACGGCTTGCTCCATGCGGTCGAGCTCCTCTTCCGTGTAGGCATCTTTATGAATGTGTTCTCTGTACTTTGCATAGAGCGCGCGGGTGGCGTAGGGCTCTGTGAGCCCCTCTGTATGGACCTTGCGGAATTCTTTGAAGCCGATGGGATGTTCGAGATGCGCCGTCTCGAAGCGGTACTCGAACCCGATCTCCCACACATACACCCAGTCCGCGCCGCCCAACCGAAATTCGAAATAATCAGCGAGGGTTTTCGGCGGAATATTCTTTCCCCCCGAAAAGATCACCTCGTCGTTGCAATCCTTTATGCCGCACTCCTCCTTACAGAAGCGCTCGAACGCCGCAAAGGCAACGGCTGCGGGCGAATGCGCTTTGTCGTTTACGAATTGCTCCTCGTAGCTTTCTCCCTTCCCGCGGTTGTCCACTTCATAGCAGAACAAACGCTCGCCCGTCTCGTCTATGGCGAGCACCCTATCGGGCTTGTTCTTTTGGAAATTGTCCTCAACGTAGGCGAACACACGGCGTTTCATGGTGTTAAAAATCCTCACCGAGGCAGTCGGGATACATTTCGAGAATGTAGGCTTTCATGGCGCGCAAATATTTCTCCGACCACTCGATCTCGCGCTTTAACCCGTCGATGCGCCGCTTTGCAAAAAGATATGCCATGCGTGCGCGGTATGCGTCTTGCCGCTCCTTCGGCCATGCCTCGGAGGGCGTTGCGAGCGCGCGCTGCCGCTCGACCTTTTCCGCGACCCCCGTCCGCGTGGTAAGTCCCTTGCCCAAGGTCAAAAATTCATCATCGGGATCGCCCGTAAAATACTCCGGGAACGCCGTGAGCAGATCGAAAAATTGCGCATCGATCGCATCTTGAAGGTCGCCCCACAGGGCATCTTCCTCTTCGGTCATGTCCACACGATTCCCCGCATTGACGCTGTGCGCTTTTTCGAGGGCAGACTTGGGGAGCCGCGTAAAGTCCCGATCGTTGCCCCGAGAATCGGCTTCTTTCGGGAGATATTCCCCGCAGAGGGCGCGCGCTTTGAGTTTCAAAACTTCTTCGCTTCTCGGATCGTACATTGCTTTTTCTCCTTCTTATTGATTTTGTTGATTGCGTTTTTGAAGTCCCGCGAGAGTTAGGCCCTCGTCGGTATAGAGGTCAAGGAAGGACCTCTTCTCACGGCACTCCTCCTCGGCGCAGATGATGCGGTGCGCTCTGAGCATGAGCCCCAAGTCGATTTCCCCCTTGAGGAAATTGGAGAGGGAGCGGAGCATCTTGTTATGCCCTTTGAGTTCGCCGCGAAAGCGCTCGTAGTTCAGATAGCTTTGGTCTGTATGGTCGTAGCAGATATCGCTTCCGTCGAGAGAGTAGCCGCAGAGGAGCATATCCGTCTCGTCGCCGTATTCCCCGTGTTTTTCGATGAGCCTGTCGCGGACCGCAAAATTTTGCTCCTTGCGAGCAAAATTTGACGTCTTGGCGTTGCGGAAGCCGTTCTTTTTGAGCTCTTTGCTGCCCCAAGTTGCCATATCCGTGAGGACGATCATCCCCTTGACGGAGCCGTCTGTTGTGCCGGGGTCCCACCTGTTTTGCCGGACGGGTGCGAGGATGTCGCCGTACTTGAAGGGCGTGGGAATGCTGACCCACATCCAATCGAAGGCATGCAGGAACGCCTCATCCCGTTCGCCGTTTATCCCGTCCAATTTCAGACACGTGCCGTCGGGAAGCAGGGTCGCCTCGATGATTCTGCCCGAAAAATATTGCTTCGTGACGGTAATCTTTGCGATATTCCCGTCCGCATTTTCCGATTGCACGTCGTCCATGGCCTCGGAAAAATTGCGATACACAGAGTGGTGGCCGTACCCGTCCTGAAACCAAGCGTCGTCTTCCTTGGAAAAGTAATCGTAAACGCAGACGGCGTCGTCTCCGTCGCGCTTGAATTCCGCAAGAAGCGCGTTCTCCCGCTCCATATAGGTGCGGAGGAAGGAAGCGACCGTCTGATTTTTGAACACCCCCTGCCGCCGCTCGCGCAGGGCGTGGTCGGGGTACGCCTCGATGAGCTCCTCATAGGCGGCGTGCCGCTCGGGGAGAGGGGCCTCCGCCGCCGCATGGATGACATACATTGCCTGTTCGGGCGTGAATTCATAGCGGATACGGCGGAGATGGGTTGCAATATCCTTTGAGTTGAGAAATTTTGTGAAGTCCATATTATTTTGGGTCTTGGGCACAGCGCGCCATAAAGACCTGCTCGAATTCCACCGCGTCGCGGCAGTACAGCCGCGCCTCTTCGATGGGCATATCGCGTTGGATCTGCTGTGCGATCTTTTCGATCTCTTCTTCTGTCAGTACCCGTTGAAGTTTTTCGACGACCGCGGCGGAGAGGGCAGTCGGGAAGAGCCCCTCGGGCGAACCGCCGTGCGAGGAAACGTAGCGGCAGAGCGCATACGAAAACGCCGTCGCCGAAAGATACATCCATTCGGGCGAGAGATCGGGCTTCCCTTCGGCAAGCGCGCCGAGCCCCGTAAACGCCTCGTAAAACGCCGCCCGTATCTCGTCTTTGTCCGCGCCCTCCAAGACGGCTTCTCCGAGCCGACATCCGACGGGGTTGCGGAAGTGCATCATGCCGTCGCGGATGCCCTTTCCGTAAGGGAACACCGCTTCGGGCCGATGAAGGTGCAACATGCGCGCGGAGAGCGCATAGAAGTTGCCCCTGTTCCGCTTGGGCTGACGGTAGAGCCCGTCATACGCGCTGACCGCATTGCAGAGGAGATCGTTCAGCTCAAAGACAAGGCCGACGCTTTTTTGAAGAAGCGCCATATCGCCCGCGCCGCCGTCGAAGGCATACTTCTCTTTGCACGCCGCAAGTCTTTCCACGAAAGGACCGTAGGCGGAATTTCCCATAACCATGTCCGCGATCGCCGTCTCGACGTCGACGCGTCTGTGGCGCGACCACCCGTTCTTCGCGGCATAGCAAAGATAGTTTTCGCGGAGGATGAGCCCGTACACCCCGCAGACGATGCGGAGCTTGTCTTTCAGTTGCCCTTCCCCGCCCCACGGGTAGCGCCGCTCGTCGCACATCTCGTAGAGGATCTTCGACGTAAGCGACCCCTTCTCCTCCGCGACCACAGAGCAGATTTCTTCTGAAAATGTTTTCGGCATAGTGTTCTCCCTTGGTTGGAGTTAGGGCTGCGCGGGGGTGCTCGGCATAGAGGTGCTCGTTATCTCGTTTTTAAGCACGGTTTCCAGATGCTCCTTTAGATCATTGATAAAGGCATCTATGCCTTTTTCCAAATCCCGAAGGAATTCACCGTCGGTAATCGAGTCGGGCACGGATAAACCGTTGCCTTCGTTGTATATTTTGGTGAGAAGCTTATTGTGTTTCTGTTTCTCGGTACGCTCTATGGGTTTATCCCCCAAACGGAATTCTTTGCGATGAGCATTGCATATATTTATAATTTGAGGCGTGAATTGATTATCGATCGCATTGTCCCCTGTGACAAGAACGGCACAGAACGTGATCTTGTCCGGGAATCCGTCACTGTTCGTAACGACAATCTCATACACGATTCTGCTTTGGGACTGCCATACTCGCGTTTTCTTTTGCGATTCCTCGTAGGGAAGTATCTCCAACAAACTTTTCGTCACAAATTTGAACTCGGTATGATTCGATTTTGTTGAAGAGGAGATAAGCTCAATCTCACCGATATTCCGCAAAGCATCAAGTTTTTCGACGATTGCACCGGTCAGCGCCTCTTTCTCGCTCCCGAGCATGTACTTGAAAATTGTTTGATAAACTTCTCTCTCCGGATTATACAATTTCGCGCAAAGTTGTCTGATAATAGGGTCGTTGTTCATAATATCCCTCCTGATAATTTCTTGATAATGTGTAAGATAGATTTTTACTTCGTTGTCGACTTGCGGGTACTTCATTAACGTTTCATCCAACGCTTGAAGGACAGGCTCATAGGAAATCTTGATCCATTGATCTCCCCCGACAATTTCCTTCGTCGGCGTTAGATACAAAAACAGCTTCTTGTAATTCTCATATTTTTTCAAACTCAGAACATGCTTTTCATACGCCTCTAATTGACCGTCGTGCTGAAACGACATAACCTTATTCTCAATGCAGATGAGCACGGGATAGGTCGGGTCCTCCGCAATCAATAAAAGGTCGATAAACCGTCTTTTTCCGTTTTCGTCGATAAACGGGTGTTCTCTTTCAATGAGGAAGCGGAAGCCTCCTTTTTGAAAGAAGTCGCCTACTTCCCTCTCTCCACCCAGTTGCATTCGTTCGGCGATTTCTTTTCCCGCATTTGCAAAAACTGCGGAGAAAAATGCCTGTGCGAAAGCATTGCCGAGCCGGTGTGTTTCTTTGCTGTCCAACAGGAAAGCAAGAACATTGCTGTGCCGCGTCTCCATCGTCTGCATCCGAACGCTCCGAAAGAAATTGAATTTCCCCAGTTGCGCTTTGAGCTCGGAGAAATCGGGAGCAAAACTTTGCAGTTGACTTAAAGTTGCCGTTTTGTGTTTCATATGTTCCTCCTTGTATTTTTTGAACGGCTTGCGCCGAACGTTTCCTTTTGTTGCGCCCCCATTATAGCACACATCATCCCCATTTCGCGGCAGGACGAATTTCCGCCCCTATTATAGCACACGCACTCCCCATTTCGCGGCAGGACGAATTTCCGCCCCCATTATAGCACATGCGCTCCCCGTTTTGCGTCAGGACGAGTTTCCGCCCCCATTATAGCACACGCACCCCCCATTTCGCGCCGGGACGAATTTGCGCCTCCATTATAGCACACACGCTCCCCGTTTTGCGCCGTGACGAATTTGCGCTCCCAGTATAGCACACGCCCTCCCCATTTCGCGCCGGGACGAATTTGCGCCCCCATTATAGCACATGCACCCCCCGTTTTGCGCCGGGACGAATTTCCGCCTCCATTATAGCACACGCGTTTCGTGCTGTCTACCCCCCCCCGAATGGCTTCGTCGATTTCTGCACTTGTATTCCGATTTGTTTTATGCTATACTACTTGCGAAAACCGCGTCGGAAAGGATAGCGGTAAAACGGTCAAACGGTGAAACGGTAGAAGGGATATGGGAAAGAGAAGGTATTTGAAAGCGGATCCCAAGCAAAAATGCTCCAAAGATCATGATGTGGTTTGCGACGATCGGGACAACCGTTGGGACATATCCGATGGCGAGGATTTCTCCTATCGCACCGAAACAAACATTTACTATACGCGCGCAGGGGAGCGCGCGCACATCAAAGAGACCCCGACGATCGAAAAAATACGCAATCTCTTCTTTTTCGCTCTCGAAGCGGACGGAGACCCCGACCATGTGGATCCCGAGTCCTTTTGCAAAATGCGGCAGATAAGTCACTCCAATTTCCGCAGGCTGCTTGCGATCATGCGGGAATACTACGGGATCTACAGCGAGGACGGCAACACCTATCACGACACTCCCTCAAACCGCAAATATCTCGCGCTTCTCGCCCTGCACGACAGATTGGAGGACGGCGTCGAAAGAAACAAGTTTTGTGCCGAATTTCACATCGCCCGCACGACCTTCTACCGCTATCTTGCGATCGTGGAAGATTTCTACTTTTATCTCCGAGGGGGAGCAAAAGTAATCGCGCTCCTCGGAGATGGAAGGTATATCGGCGTCTATCCCGAAGAATTTGAGCAGTAGAACGTTTGGGGAAAGGGCGGCGCGGAGATAAATTTTTCACATCTGCAATTTTGTATTTCAGACATATGGGACTTGACGTCCCATTTTTTTACGCCTATATGCTATACTGCGTGCGACGTTCGCGGGCGGGCGCATTGCAAAAATCGTGAAAGCTACCGCGAAAAAAGGGGTATCCAAAGAGAGAACACACAAAAAACCGAAGTGCAAAATCGAGAAAAAATCAAAAAGGAGAATGATATGATCGAAAAAAGAAACATCGAAGAACGCGCCAAAAAGTGCACCGCGTCGTGGGACCTTTCGACGGACGATCTCGCCGAGTGCGCCGTCCGCGATTACGTCCAAGTCGGCCATGCGGGTCTTTGGCCCGATCTTGAGGAGTGGAAAAATGTCCTCATGCGCTATCGGGGCAAATGCAAACATCTCCGCATCACCGATTGCGATACCATCGGCAGTTTCGCCTTTGCGGGAAATGAGGCTCTCGAAGGCATCTTGATCTTCGGCGCAGCCCAAATTCTCGACGGGGCATTCGCGGGCTGCCCGAATCTCAAAGCTGTTTTGGTCTACAGCGCCTTCGGGCAAGGGCTCCTCTCCATCGGCAGCGGCGCCTTTTCGGGCTGTACGTCTCTCGAGCTCGTCCGCCTGCCCGAAACGTTAAAGACCATCGGCGAGGCGGCGTTCACGGGCTGTTCCTCTCTCCGTGAATTGGAGATCCCCGACTCCGTCGTCTCCATCGGCGAAGCGGCGTTCGCGGGCTGCACCGAGCTTTCCATCACCAAACTTCCCAAAGACCTTAAAGTCATCGAGAGCAACGTCTTTTCCCAAGTCGCATCCGTGTGCGATCTGCCCGAGAGCGTCCTCATCATCAAAGAAGAAACATACAAATACTGCTTCCCGCGCGACTTCTATGTCCCGAAGTCCGTGAAATATATCGGCCGCAATGCGTTTCCGCCGCTTACCGAATATGAAGATGACCACGGTTGCATTCTCTTCGGGGGCACCGAAGAGGAATGGAACGCAATCGAGATCGACAAAGCGGGCGGCCGGCTCGACGGCTACAAGATCAAATTCAACTGCAAGAGAAGAGATCGAGGAGGAAATGTATGAACGAAGAAATTACTTTGAAACTGAGAGAACGCGAGCTTGAGTGCATGAGCGCGCAGTACTATTGCAGACGGCGGGAGCAGGCAATGGGCGAAGAGCTCTCCCGCCTCTACGCGCTCTCTTACGACGAGCTTCCCTGCGACGAAAGGGAGAAGAAAGCGCTCTACGACATTGCGAAAGAGCGCCTTTGCAAGTTCGAAGAGGAGATCCCCGCCTTCCAAAACTATTGCAAGAGAATGTGCGAAAAGGCATGGCCGCAAAATCTTTACGAAGAGATCTTGGGCGGGCCGCTGCTCGTCAAAGCGGGCGCGGAGGAACGGGTGAAAAACAACCTGAATGCCTTTCCACGCATGGAGCGCGAGTGCATTTTGAAGCTCTTCTGCGAGAGAAAAAACTGCGACGAGATCTGCGAAGAGCTTCAAATTTACCCGACCGAGCTCGAGGAGCACATCACCTGGGGGATCCGCCGCCTGCGCCATCCGCGGTACACCCGAAATATCGAGCGCTACGTCGTTCTTCTCAAGGGGGACACGCCTTTTTCGGAAGTCGCCGCCGCCTGCGCGAGCGAAGAAGAGCTCATGTATGCGCTCGACCGAG
This sequence comes from uncultured Clostridia bacterium, assembly GCA_947630365.1. GTDB lineage: Bacteria > Bacillota > Clostridia > Christensenellales > Borkfalkiaceae > Gallimonas. Next base: position 30,762 of record CANRHI010000001.1, on the reverse strand, counting down.
TGCCGACCGAAGCCCCGAAAAGACGCATCCCCGCCCATCTTCGGAGCGCAGCCCTTTCGCTCGTGCGCAGTCACCCCGAAGAGAAGATCACGACGGCATTTTTGCAGAAAAATCTGAAGATCACCTACCCCGAGGCCGCGGCCCTCAAGCGGTTCTTCGACCTTCACATCCAAGAGACATAGCCTTTGAGGGTGTGTTCCTTCGGTACTATTTTCAAGAGAGATATTGACGAAAAAACATTTGCGTAGTACAATAAAAATGAATTTTACGGAGGGTATTTTATGAAAATTGAAATAGCGGAATCCCTGTTTTACTCGTGGCTTCGGCATGTGAAGGAGTGCTTGATCGTCCAAAATAATTGGAAAGCCTCTCCCGCTTGGACGCTGAAGAGAGTGGCGGAGCTGCAAGATCTGTTCAAAGACGTCCGAACGGAATTTGAATTCAAGTTTCATCAAATCATTTTCGACATCGATGCCGAGAAAGACCCAAAAGCGGCTCTCGAGAAAAAATTCCATCAAGTTATCAAGCAGGGAGAATGCGACGCCATCGGCTTCGCTCTGCGCGAAGGTAAACCCGTGTACTATGCCGTCGACGTCGCATTTCATGAAAACGGACTGAACTATCACGGCGTCGGCGGCAACGTCTCTGACCGCAAAGTGGTTGAAAAATGTGTCCGCACGGCATTGAGTCTGTATGGATACTTCGAAGCGGAAGAGGCGGAGATCGTTTTCGCATCCCCCTCAATTTCCCCCGGTGTGTACAATCTGTTGCCGTCCCGCATCGACTTCCTCAACGACTTTTTCCATAGGGCGGGACTGAATTACACCTTTAGGATCATCGGCAACAACGCCTTTTCCACCGAAGTCATCGACCCCATCCGCATCGTGAGCGGCAAGGTACACGATACCGCCGAACTCTTCATGAGAGCCTATCAGTTGCTCAACTTGCTCGGTTACTTTCTCCCGCCCGTAAGCGCGAAAGGGACGGGTAGGAAGGGAACAACGGGGAAGAAGGGCAAGGGCGCCGCGATCTCCGCTCTTCCCAATCCCACCGCTGCGGTCCCCGACGCGGCAGCCTACGGCGCACTCCTCGTCGGACAAATCGCCAAATCGGCGCTGAGGAATATGTTGGAGAGCGGGCTTGTCCCCGATGAGGAGATCGAGAAATTAACGACCATTGAGGAGAGTAAGGTGATTTTCGGGATCACCGAGCCCGTTCTCGCCGAAAAGGGCGGAAGGCGGTATTACGCCGCACCGCTGAAGATCAAGGGGAAAGAATACTATCTCAGCAACGATTGGAAAGTGGCACACAAGCAAAAATTGATCGACTGGATCAAGGCCCATCCCGAGGCCGAAGAGTATATCTACTCCCTCGACGCAATGCCCGAGGAGCCCGAGGACGACGAAGAAGAGTAAACACGGGAGAAAAAATCATGTTCTATTTCAGCAAATCCAAGTATTGCGATTTCAAGCAGTGTCCCAAAATTCCGTGGCTCAAAAAGTATAAGCCCGAGGAATGCGTCGTCGACGAAGAGACGCAGGCGCGCTTTGCGGCGGGCAACGAAGTGGGCGATCTTGCGATGGGGCTGTTCGGCGAATACGTCGAAGTGACTTCGTATAAGCCCGACGGCAGCCTCGACCTCGAGAGGATGAAAGAGCTCACCAAGCAATGTCTCGCCGAGGGAAGGGAAATCATCTGCGAAGCGTCCTTCGGCCATCAAGGGCTGTATTGCGCCGTCGATATTCTCAAAAAGAACGGCGACGGCTACGATATCTATGAAGTCAAGAGCAGCGCCTCGCCCGACAAACACGTCTATATCGTCGATACCTCTTTCCAAAAATATGTCCTCGAAAAATGCGGCGTGAGGGTGAAAAACGTCTACCTCGTCACGATCGATACGAGCTATGTCTTTGACGGCGTCCTCGACCTTCAAAAATATTTCAAGATCACCGAGGTCACGCCCCTCGTCGAGGAAGAGCTTGCCGACGTAGAAAAGAGCCTGAAGGAGGCGGAAAAGGTCATGGCGTCGGCGAAAGAGCCGACGATCGATTTATCTATGGCGTGCAACAAGCCCTATCCCTGCGCCTTCTTCGGATATTGTACGCGGGATCTGCCTTCGCCGTCCGTCTTTGGACTGTACGACCTTGCCTTCAAGAAAAAGCTTGCGCTGTATCAAAGGGGCATCTGCGGTTTTGAGGACGTCTTGAAGGATGGGAGCGAGCTCAACGAGCTCCGCCGCCGTCAGGTGGAGTATGCCCTCGAGGACAAGGGCGCCCATATCGACAAAAAGGGCATTGAGGAATTTTTGCAAACGCTCACCTATCCCCTCTATTTTCTCGATTTCGAGTCGGTGCAACCCGTCATTCCGCAATATGTCGGCACCAAGCCCTATCAACAGATCCCCGTGCAGTATTCCCTGCACATTTTGCGGGAGCCGAACGGGACGCTTGAACACCGTGAATTTTTGGGGCGAAGTGAGGAGGACCCGAGGCGTGCCCTTGCCGAGCGGCTTGTTTCCGACATTCCCGACGACGTCTGCGTGCTCGTCTATAATAAGGGGTTCGAATGCGGGCGCATCAAGGAGCTCGCGGCGATCTTCCCCGATCTCTCCGAGCATCTTCTCAAGATCGAGGAGAACATCAAAGATCTGCTCGTCCCCTTCCAAAAGGGATACTATTATATCCGTGCCATGGGCGGGTCGTTTTCCATCAAAAGCGTTCTTCCTGCCCTCTTCCCCGACGACCCCGAGCTCGACTATCACAAATTGGAGGGCGTCCACAACGGAAGCGAGGCAAAGGAGCTCTTCCCGAAGCTCAAAAATATGCCCGCCGAACAGCGGGCAAAGGCAGAGCACGACCTTTTGAAATACTGCGCGCTCGACACCTTCGCCATGGTGAAGGTGTACGAAACGCTCACAAGATCCGTTTGAGAACGTAAATCGTTTTCCCTCCAACGATCGAGAGGTGCGGAGCACTCTGTTCATGCCGCCCTTGGAATACAAAAGAAGCTCGGCATGGCGGTATGACATGATCGGAAGCCCCTCCCCCTTTATCCCAGCCAAGGCACGCCCTACGGGTGCCTCCCCGCAAACGGGGAAGGGGATTTGCCCTAAAGCTGCTTTAGGGCAAGCGGGCGGTGGGGGTTGCCTTTCGCGCTTCCCCCACGCCCATCCCCACCCGTCTGCCCGAGGGCAGCCACCCTCCCCTTCCCCGAAGGGTAGGGCTTCACGCTGCGGTGCCCCTCCCCCTGCGTCCCCCTCCCCGATTTGGCGGGGAGGGGGATTCGATAGCGGTGCCCCCCAAAGGTGATGGGGATGAAATAAGCAAAATCCCCCTCCTTTGCAAGGAGAGCGCAGACGAAATCCCCGCCTTCGCAAGGAGAGAGCAGATGGAATCCCCTTCCTTTTTAAGGAGGGGGATACAGGGGGAGGTTGCTTCCAAATCACGGCGCGGAGCAGGGTCTCCCTGCGGCAGCGCACCCAATTTGCTTTGGCCCTTTGCGCTCAATGTCGGATTGAGCGAATGAGAGGAGATCCCAAGAGAACGGAAACGCTCCTTTCCTCGTTGAATTTGTTTGCGAAGGACGCGACCGCAGGGCGCAGATGGAGCAAAGAAATTCAACGAAAGAAAAATTTATCTCTGATTAAACTTCCTTCTGACCATCCAATCGGTGACGCGCTCGGGGAGAAGCCGCGACATGGTACGGGCAAAAGCGTTCTTCCCGCCCGCGACTGCGACGGGCGGAGGGTTTTTCTTCTCGGCAAGTTTGACGATCGCCTCGGCGACGAGGGAGGCGTTCATGCCGCCCTGTTCCATGTTGGCGAGGGCGGCGGAGGCCTTCTTCACGGAGGAAGCATACCCCGCGTTTTCCTCCTCCTTATACACCCTTCGGCTGTAGGTGAAGTCGGTCGCCGTACCCCCGGGGAGCATCGCCGTCACGCGGACCCCGCTGCCCTTGAGCTCCAAATCGGTCTCCCTCGCGAGCATGGAGAGCGCGGCCTTGGAGGCGGAATAAAATCCGTCGAAGGGAATGGGGACGTCCCCCGCGAGCGAGCCGACGAGGATCGCCCTTCCTCCCCTCTTTTTGAGGTGGGGCGCGGCGGCCTTGAGCGCCTCGATGGCGCCGAAATAATTCACCTCGAAGAGGTACCGATAGTCCCCGCTCTTTGCGCACTCGAGGGGCGCCGCCATGGAAAATCCCGCGGAGTAGACGAGAAGGTCGAGCGTTTCGCTCTCCTTGAGGATCTGCCCGATGGCCCGCGTGAGCTCCCCTTCCTGTGCCGCGTCGGCGGTGACGGTCACGACCCGTTCCCCCTTGAAGGGCGTCCGCGAGATATTGAACACGCGGTACCCCCGCGCGAGCAGGCGGATGGCGGTCTCCCGTCCAATGCCCGACGAGCCGCCCACGACGATCGCCGTCTTATGCGGAAGCGGGCGGCGTTCTTCGCGCTCCGCTTCCTTGATCTCTTGCTCCTTTTCTTGCTGTTTGAGGCTCTCTCCCATACCCCAAAGTATGGGCACAAAGGCAAAGAATATTCGTCTATCCGAGGAGCACGTCCAAAAGCATCATGAGGCAGAAGCCGAGCACGGTGGAAAAGGTGGCGAGCGTCTTGTTTCCCTCGTAGCACTCGGGAATGAGCTCGGAGCAGACGACGGCGATCATCGCCCCCGCCGAAAAGGAGAGCGCCCACGGCATGAGCCCCTCGATGAAGCTCGCCGCGACCGCACCCAAGAGGCAGGAAGGGATCTCGATGAGCCCCGAGCCCTGCGAAAAGAGAAAGCTCTTCGTCCTCGACATGCCCTCCGCCCGAAGGGGGAAGGCGACGCACATGCCCTCGGGCAGATTTTGCACGGCGATGCCCACGGCGAGCAGCGCCGCCGCGACCATCGCTTCCGCCCCCACCGCCGCCGAAAACGCCACCCCCACCGCCATTCCCTCGGGAATGTTGTGCAAAGTGACGGCAAGGTACAACAGGGCGCACTTGCGTTTGCCCTCCCCCATCTTCCTCGTGCGGCGGGAGAGGAAGAGATCGGAAAACACGATGAACGCCCCGCCGAAGAGGAAGCCCATCGTCACCACCACTCCCGAAGGCAGCGCGCTCTCGTAGGAGAGGGCGGGAAGGAGGAGGGAGAAAAAGCTCGCCGCGATCATGATGCCCGCCGCGCCTCCGTTGAAAACAGTGAGCACGTTCTTCTTCGCCCCGCGCGAAAAGAGCACGAAGGAGGCGCCGAGCGTCGTCATGAGATACATGAGAAGGGAGGAAAGGAGCGCCTGCTGCAAAAAGGAAAGCCTTAAAAACCACTGCATTGGTAAAACCCCCGACCGCGCCTTTGGCAGTCACTTCATTCTATGCGCCATTCGTTTTTCCTGCCCCCCCCCGCGTTTTTTTCGGAAAAAATTTCTCATCTCGTATTGACAACCCGCCGCGCGGGGTGTATAATGTAAACAAAGTTTTTTCTATGGGGGAAAAGATCATGGCAGCACTGGGCATTATTGCACTGTTTGTGACGGGTTTTGTGTTCGTTTACTACTCCTACCTGTCCAACCACGGCGAGAAGGACGTCTCCTTCTTTTTGAGCGTTTGCATCATCTCGCTCTTCATGAATTTGTGCACGAACGACGGCGGCGTATTCGGGCTCTCCGTACTCTACCTCGTCGTCGATGCGGTTTTCATCGGCGTCGGCTTCCTCGTCGACCTCGGCGAAACGCTCAACTTCTACAATTCCATCGGCCCTTGGTTCCAAAGGACCTTCACGAACATGAAGCTCATCGGCTGGCAGGTGCTCTCGGCGGTGCTCTTCCCCGTCGGCATCGGGCTGTACTTCGGGAATTACAAGGATCAACCCGAGCTCGCCAAGGAATGCGGAAAGGCCTCCGCGCTCGGTTTTGTGCTCTGCATGATGTTGCTGTGGACGGTCCTTGGGATGGTACTCTGAGATAGGAATGTTTGCCCGCCTCTTTCGAGGCGGGCTTTTTTGTTTCGAGGGATAAAAATGAGGCGCCCCTCCCCCTGTGTCCCAGCCAAGGCACGCCCTACGGGTGCCTCCCCGTAATACGGGAAAGGGGGGTCCGATGGCGTGACTTGCCCACCCCCTCCGAGGGGTGGGTGGCACGAGCCACGGCGAGTGACGGAAGGGGTGTTGTATATTCGGAGCGACACCCCCTCAGGCGCGCAAGGGCAGCGCGCCGGCTCCCCCTCAAGGGGGCGCCAAGTTGTGCCACAACAGAATCCCCCTCCTTGCGAAGGAGGGGGATACAGGGGGAGGTTACCGCGTCATTCTGCCCCGCCCCCCGCGCCAACGCGTCATTCTGAGCCCCCTTGTGGGGCGAAGAATCCCGAGGATGAAAATTCGGACTTCGTTCTTCGGGATGTTTCGGTCGCTTTGCTTCGCTCAACATGACGCGGTAGGCCTCTTCAAGAGAGCACCCCCTCCCCTACCCCTCCCCCTCAAGTATAAGTGGGAGGGCTTACTTGGCTCCCCTATATGAGGGGCGCCAAGATCTCCCCCTCATACCGAGGCGAAGCCGAGTGTATCTTCTACTCCTTGGTCCGACTTGCAAGAAAATTCGGTGAAAAAAGTGAAATTTGCAAAAATCAGGTAAAATCCATTGCATTTTTTTGATTTTTTCAGTAAAATGGAAAAAAGTTTTTGTGAGGTTTTCCATGAAAAAATCTTTTGCGGCTGCCGCGCTCGCGCTTCTCTTTGCGCTCGTCGGCTGCGGTCAAACCGGCGAACAGCCCGCGGGGAAGGAGGAGTTCCAAAACCCGGGCGATAGCCTCGGCGGCGGGGGCTATGCGGACTATACGCCCTCTGCGACCGTCTCCGAGAGCATGGAGAAGGCGGAAAGCGCCGCTCCCACGCCCGAAAAGGGCGCTTCCGTTCCCGAAAACGCCACCATTCTTTCCGAAGCGGGCAAGATCGACGAGAGCGGAAACTATGTCGTCCGCGGCTCGCTTGCGGGGACCGTCAGCGTGAAGGCGGAAAACGTCCACCTCTTCCTCGACGGCGCCTCCGTTCTTGCGGAGGAAGGCAAGGCCATCACCTCGGACTATCCCCTCGTCCTCACCCTCTCGGGTGAAAATGCCGTAGAGACGACGGCGGCTTCCACCAACGCGGTCTCGTGCGACGGCGCGCTCACCGTAAACGGCGGGGGAACGCTCCTCGTGCGCTCGACCAAGAACGCCGTCAAGGCGAATTCCATTTGCATCGCGGAGGCGACCTTGGATATCGAGGCGACGGGCGACGGGCTGCATGCCGAGATCGACGCCTACGACGATTTGACCTCCGCCCCCGCCTTCTCCTATGCGGACGGCGGTTGGGTGCTCCTCGACGGCGCGAACGTCACCATCCGCTCGGGAGACGACGGCGTGCAGGCGGATACCTTCGTGCTCATGCGCGGGGGGAAGCTCGACGTGACGACGAACGGCGGCGCGCCGCAGACCATCACCGAGGCCTCTTCGGACAGCGGAGACGGCAAGGGGGTGAAGGCGGGCGCCATCGACTGGGGCGCAGACGGCGCGGAAATTCTCTCCGACGAGTACTTCATCGGCATTCAAAGCGGGGAAGTCACCGTAAATTCCAACGACGACGCCCTGCATTCGGACGGAAAAATGGAAATTGCGGGCGGCACGCTCGCGGTCGCGGCGGGCGACGACGGTTTGCACGCGGAGGCCCTCCTCACGGTGACGGGCGGAAGCATCGCCGTTTCCCGCTGCTACGAAGGGCTGGAGGCCGCCAAGGTGGAAATTTCGGGCGGGCAGATCTCGGTGACTTCGGCGGACGACGGCATCAACGCGGCGGACGGCACGACCGCCATCCCGGGGAACGCCAACAACAACTGCCATATCGTCATCTCGGGCGGGGACATCTATGTGAACGCCGAGGGAGACGGCATCGACTCCAACGGGAGCATGCTCATAAGCGGCGGAACGGTGCGGGTGGACGGCCCCACGAATGCGATGAACGCCGCGCTCGACGCAGACGGGAACATCCTCGTAAACGGCGGGTATCTCTTCGCCTGCGGGCCCATCGGCATGGTGCAGACGCCCGCGAACAACTCGGCGCAAAACACCGTCTCATTTGCGTACAGCGGCAACATTGCGGCGGGCACCGTGCTCTCTTTGGCGGGGGCGGACGGGAACGCCATCTTCTCCCATGAGGTGAAAAAGAGCTGCCGCTCGGTCATTGTCTCCTGTCCCGAGCTCGTGAAAAACGGCAGCTTCTCCATTCTCGGGGGAGATACCGTCCTCTGCACCTTCACCGTTTCGGGCGCCATCACGACGGTCGGCTCGGCGGGCGGCATGGGAAGGCCGGGAAGCATGCCCCCGGGCGGCTTCGGCCCCGGCGGAGGCGGCAGGCATTAAATAGAAAACAGTATGGAAAGCTCCCCCCGATGCGAACTGATATGCACCCCAAAAGTTAGACACTATAGGAGGTGCATATTTTTATGGAAAAGAGAAGGAAAAAAAACACAAAATACTCGCCGGAATTCAAAATAGCTGTTATAATGGATATGCGAGAAAACGGTTTGAGCCAAAGAGAGACGGTGCGGAAGTATTGGGGCACCAATGGTCGCACGGAAGAAGATCTGTACCGGTGCAGTCTCAAACGTTGGAAGCGCATATACTTGGAAGAAGGAGTGGCGGGGTTTATGGAAGAACGTCGAGGGAGAAAGGGCAAGGGTAGACCGCGGAAGGAACCGTTGGACAAGGAAATCGAGAATGACCTCATAGCGGAGAATAGGCGGCTGAGGGAGCGGTTGGAATACGTTGAGGCGGAGAATGAATACCTAAAAAAATTAGATGCCTTAGTACGAGCGGAAGAGCAAAAGAGTGGCAAAAAGCGCAAGTAGTTCTGGAACTAAGGCAGAGATTTCCGCTGAAAATATTATTGAAGATTTCAGGTCTCGCTCGCAGCACATATTATTATCATCTCAAACGAAGCGAAAAAGATAAGTATGCCGAAGAGAAATCGGCAATCACGAAGATCTTTCAAGAGAACAAGGGCAGATACGGATATCGCAGGATAGAGCTTTCGCTTAGAGCAAAAGGCTATGTTCTGAACCATAAGACGGTATATAAGCTCATGAAGAGCCTCTGTTTGAAAGGGAAACGGCGCAAGAACGAGAAATACCATTCTTACAAGGGAGAAGTGGGAAAGATCGCGGACGATCTTCTTGCGAGAGACTTCCACGCGGAGAAGCCGTTCGAAAAGATGGCTACCGACATAACCCAATTCAATATCGGTGACGAGAAAGTGTATTTCTCTCCGGTCATGGATTTATACAACAGAGAGATCATTGCCTATTCTATTTCAAAGAGTCCGAACATGGAACAAATAAGAGAAATGCTCAAAGGATTATTTGAGAAGCTGCCGAAGGGAGCACGCCCTATCTTCCATTCAGACCAAGGGTGGCAATACCAACATGAGAGCTGCCAAAGACAGCTGAAAGAACACAATATCATCCAAAGCATGTCCCGCAAGGGAAACTGCATGGATAACGGTGCGATGGAGAACTTTTTCGGACGGCTCAAAGTAGAGATGTTCTACGGTGAGAAGTTCGAGACAGCGGATGAATTCATCCGCTGTCTCGAAGAATACATCGATTACCACAACAACGCAAGGATCTCCCTCAAACTAAATGGAATGAGCCCGGTGCAATACCGAACTCATTCACAAATTATCTAATTAAATTTTTGTCCAACTTTTGGGGTTCATTTCAAACATCGGGGGGAGCGTTTTTTCGCCTTACGCCTCGAATTTATAGATGCAGGTGTGCGTATACTCCTCGCCCGCCTTCAAAACAGAGCTGCCGAGCGCCGCGTACTCAGGCACGTTCACATTGTTGGGAATATCCCCCGTCTCGAGGCAGAACGCCGCGCGCTTGCCGTAGTACGCCGTCTTTCCCTGCTGGGAAAGCCCGTTGCCCGTATAGAGCTGCACGGCGGGCATATCGGTGAAGCACCGCATGCGGATCCCCGTCTTGGGGCTTTGGATGCTCCCGTATTCTTTCATCTCCCCCTTGGGCGCCTTCAGGACGAAGCTGTGGTCGTAGCCGTTGCCGCGGAGAAGGTCGATATCCTTCGCCCCGATGTCCCGCCCGATGGGCTTTGCCTCGTTGAAGTCGAACGGCGTGCCCTTCACGGCGCGAAGCCCTCCCTCGGGGATCTGCGTCTCGTTCGTGGGGACGATCAAGTCGCTGTCGATGGTGAGCTCGTGGTCGAGGATGCTGCCGTCGCCCTCGCCGCTCAGGTTGAAATAGGTGTGGTTGGTGAGGTTGACCGCCGTCGCCTTGTCGCTCACGGCATGGTAGCAGATCTTGAGCGCGCCGCCCTGAAAGCTGTATTTTACCGTCACTTTGAGGTTCCCGGGGTAGTTTTCCTCGCCGTCGGGGGAGAAGAGAGTGAGGACAAGGGTATCGCCCTCGATGGCATGCTCCCAAATTTTGGCGTTGAAGCCCACCTTTCCGCCGTGCAGGTGGTTGCCCCTGTCGTTGCAGTAGAGGGCGTATTTTTTACCCTCGACGGTGAGCTCGCCCTTGCCGATGCGGTTGCCGAATCTGCCGATGAGCGCGCCCAAATATCCGTCGTTTTGCTCGTATTCTTTCACGGTGTTGTAGCCGAGGGCGACGTCCGTAGGCGTCCCCTTGCGGTCGGGCACGACGATGCTCTGCACGATGCCGCCCAAATTCAAAATTTTGACGTGCGACGCGCCGTCCGAAAGGGTGAAGGCGAGCACCTCCTTCCCATCCGCTGTTTTGCCGAAGCTCTCTTGCGTGATCATGTTGTTCCTCCTGCCCGTCGGGCTTTGTTCTTTTTCCTCATTATACCACAGCCGCAAGGAAAAGTAAATATTTTCCGCAAACTTCGGCAAACTTCAAGTATGCAGAGAAAATACATTCCCCTACTCGTGCTGCTCTTGTCGCTGCTGCTTCTCTTTGCCTCGCTCGGAGCGCGCATTACGGCGGCGCCCGTCTTTTCCATCGCAGCGGAGAAAACGTGCTACCTTACCTTCGACGACGGCCCCAGCACCGTCGTGACGGGGCGCATCCTCGATACATTACAGAAAGAAAACGTGAAGGCGACCTTCTTCATCGTCTCCGACCGCGTGGAGGGAAGGGAAGAGACGCTGCGGCGCATCGCAAGGGAGGGGCACACCCTCGGCGTGCATTCCAAGAGCCATGTGTATTCGGAGATCTATTCCTCGGACGAGAAATTCCTTGCGGACGTTGGCTCCTGCGCCGAGACCATCTCCCGCGTGACGGGCGTCTCCCCGCGGGTATACCGCTTCCCGGGCGGCGGAGGGGAGAACAAGGCGCATTTTTCTACCCTCCTCCGAAAGCGGGGGTACCGCATCGTGGGATGGAACGCCGTCTGCGGGGACGAGGAACTGCGGGGCGCGACGGCAAGCGAGCTCTTCTCGATGGCGGTGAAAACTTCCCAAAACAAGAATGAAGTGGTGCTGCTTCTCCACGACTCCGCGCCGCACAGGGCGACCGCCGAGGCGCTCCCCCGCATCATCGGGTACTTTCGGGAGAAAGGGTACGTCTTTTCCGCCTTTTGAGCCCCCTTGCCGCCCGCTCGGCCGCGCCGAAGAGCAGGATTCCGAAGGAGGCGATCCCCACCGCCGCCCACTGCGCGGGAAGGAGCGGGGCGAGGGAGAAGGCGCGGCAAAAGATAGGCACCACCGCGATGAGCACGTTGAGGAGCGCCCCCACCGCCGCCGTTGCGAGGAGGACGGGGTTGGAGAAGGGCTTCCCCTCCTCCGCGCGCACGTTGAAGGCGTGCAGCAGCTCGGTGAAGGACATGGCAAGGAACGCCGCCGTGCTCGCTTCCGCATTCCCCCAAAACTTGAGCCCGAATAAAAACAGCCCCAAGACGATGCCCGTCTGCACCAGCCCGTAGAGCGCCATGCGGCAGAGCGCGGGCGGGGAGAAAATTTCCCTATCCGAAACGGGTGGGCGTTCCATGGCGCGGCCCGACTTCTCCACCCCCAACGCGAGCACGGGCAAGGAGTCCGTGATGAGGTTGATCCAAAGCAGCTGCGTGGAGGTGAGAAAGTGGTACCGCCACAAGAGGAGGGAGGCAAAGAGCACGCAGAGCACTTCGGCAAGGTTGGTGGAGAGGAAGAAGGAGATGGTCTTTTTGATGTTGAAAAAGACGTTTCTCCCCTCCTCCACGGCGTGCACCATGGTGGAAAAGTCGTCGTCCGTGAGCACCATGTCCGCGGCGTTCTTGGTGACGTCCGTCCCCGAGCCCATCGCCACGCCGATGTCCGCGGCGCGGAGGGCGGGCGCGTCGTTCACCCCGTCCCCCGTCATGGCGACGACCTCGCCGCTCCGCTTCAACGCCTTCACGATTTCGCTCTTGTGGCGGGGGGAGACGCGGGCATACACGCTGTACCGCTTGGCGCGGGGAAAGTACTCCTCCCCGAGCGCGTCCATCTCCTCGCCCGTGAGCACCTCGGAGGGGTTCCTCGCGATGCCGAGGCGGGCGGCGACGGAGAAGGCGGTCTCGCGGCTGTCCCCCGTGATCATCACCGTCTTGACCCCCGCGCGGCGGCAGGAGGCGACGGCCTCTTCCGCGCCCTCCCTCGGCGGGTCGTGCAAGGCGACGAGGGCGAGAAGGGTCAGCTCCCCCTCCTCCCCCTTGGCGAGGGCGAGCACGCGCATCCCCCTTCCCGCGCACTCCCGCGCACGGGCGAGCACATCCTTTCGTATCCCCTCGGTGAGGGGAATTTCTCTGTTTTCCGAATACACGCGGCGGCAGAGCGGCAAGAGCACCTCCGCGCCGCCCTTTTCGTAGCTCCCCTCCGCGGTGCGCACGCTCATGCGCCTTCTCTCCGAGGAGAAGGGCACAAGCTGCAAAACGCGGGGCGCGGGCGGCACATTGCAAAGATCCGCATATTCGACGAGGGCGATCTCGGTGGGGTCGCCGAGATACCCGCCCCGCTCCCCCTTCACGGTGTTGCAGACGCGCATGCACTTTAAGGCTTCCTCCCGCGCCCGCGGGCTCTCCCCCGCGAGGTCGCAAAGGAGGGCTTCCACCGTCATCTTGTTCTTGGTGAGCGTGCCCGTCTTGTCCGAACAGATGACCGAGCAGCTCCCGAGCGCTTCGACGGCGGAGAGCTTTCTTACGACCGCCCTCGCCTTCGCCATGCGCTGTACGCCCATCGCCAAAATGACGGTGACGACCGCGCCCATTCCCTCGGGGATGGCGGCGACGGCGACCGCGACGGCGTTCATCACATTTTGCAAGAAGCCCACCCGCCGCGAAAACAGCCCGCCCAAAAAGAGCACGGCGGCGACGAGAAGCACGGAGACGGTAACGATCTTTCCGAGCTTTGCAATGGTCTTATCGAGCGGGGAGGGCGCGGGCTTTTCTTCCTTCAAGAGGGAGGCGATCTTGCCCATTTCGGTGTCCATGCCGGTGGAAACGACAACGAGGCGGGCGCTCCCCTTCACGCAGAAGGTGCCCATGTGCGCCGTGTTGGCGCGCTCGGCAAGGGCGGAGGACGCGACGACGCAGTCGCGCTTTTTGACGGGCGCGGACTCCCCCGTGAGGGCGGATTCGTCGCAGCGGAATTCGCTCGAGGAGAGGATGCGGCAATCGGCAGGCACGCGGTCGCCCTCTTCGAGCTCCACGACGTCCCCCACCACGAGTTCGGCGGCGGGAAGGCGGAGCACCCTTCCGCCCCGCACCACGTTTGCCTCGTCCGCCGAGAGCTTTTTGAGGTTCGCGATGGCGGCGTCCGCGCGGTACTCCTGCAAAAACCCGACGACGGCGTTCAAGAGGATGACGAAGAGCAGGATGGCGGTATCGGCGAGCTCGCTCTTCTCCCCCGTGACGAACGCCAGCACGCCCGAAAGGAATGCCGCCGAGATGAGGATGAGCGTCATAAGGTCCTTGAATTGCGAAAAGAAGAGCCCGAGCTTGCTTGCGCGTTTTTCGTCTTGCAGCTCGTTGCGCCCGAAACGCGCAAGGCGGCGGGACGCCTCCTCTTCGGTCAGCCCCGCCTCCGTTCCCCCGACTTTTTGCAAAACCTCTTGCACCGTCTCCCTGTACTGTTCCATACAGGTAAGGTATGTCCCACCACCCCAATTTATGCCCGCCGAGGGGGGCCCTGCGTTACCGCGTCATGTCGAGGAAGGGCTCGCTTGGTCCCCCCCCTGCGTCCCCCTCCCCCAAGGGGAGGGGGATTGGATAGCGGCGTCCTCCCCAAAGGGGAAGGGGATTACAACAAAAATCCCCCTCCTTTCTAAGGAGGGGGATACAGGGGGAGGGATTCGCTGTAAAGCTGCCCCCTTTGAAGGGGGCGGCTCCCGCGTAGCGGGTGGTGGGGGTTGCCCCCGTGTTACCGCGTCATTCTGCCCCGCCTGAGCTTCTTTTGTATTCCAAGGGCGGCACGAGCGCGTAGCGCGAAGTAGCGTAGCGTAGCGAAGAATCCCGAGGATGAAATTTCGGACTTCGTTCTTCGGGATGTTTCGGTCGCTTACGCTCCCTCAACATGACGCGGTAGTTCCTGCGGGTCCCCCTTACGCGCCGTATTTCTCTCGGTAGGCGCGCATGGCGGGAAGGTGCTCCTTCCCCTCGATGACGCCCTCTTCCATCGCCTGCATGATGTCCTCCACCGTGACGATGGCGTGCACGCGAATGCCGAATTCCTCGAACGCCTCCTCTACCGCCGAGCGCTCGCCGAGGCCCTTCTCCTGCCGATCGACCGAGATGAGCATATCCTCGACCGTGGCGTTTGCCTCCGCCTTGAGCTTGGGGAGAAATTCGCGCAGCGCCTTGCCCGAAGTCATCACGTCCTCGACGATGCACACCCTGTCCCCGTCGCGAAGGGGCGCGCCGACGAACATGCCGCCCTCGCCGTGGTCCTTCACCTCCTTGCGGTCGAAGAGGTACCCGAGCTCCACGCCCTTTTTCGAAAGGGCGATGCTCGTGGAAACGGCGAGCGGGATGCCCTTATAGGCGGGGCCCGCCAAAATTTCCGCCTGCACCTTGTTTTCGAGGTAGCACGCGGCGTAAAATTCGCCGAGGCGGCCGATCTGCCCGCCCGTCTTGTACTTTCCCGCGTTCATAAAGTAGGGCGCCTTCCTGCCGCTCTTTAAGGTGAAGTCCCCAAAGAGGAGCACGCCGCTTTCCACCATGAAGCGAATAAATTCGTGCTTATGCTCTTGCACGTTCTATCCTCCTTAATTGCATTTCAAAGTGCCCGTGAGGGAAGAGACCTTTTCGACGCCGTGCGCGTCGCACCACGCGTCGATCCCCTCGAGAATGCGAAGGCAGGCGTGCGTATCCGAAAAGCTCTGCGTGCCGACCTGCACCGCCGTGGCGCCCGCCATGAGGAATTCGATGGCGTCCTCCGCGCAGGTGATCCCGCCCATGCCGACGACGGGGATCTTCACCGCCTTCGCCGCCTCGTACACCATGCGCACGGCGATGGGCTTTATTCCCGCGCCCGAGACCCCGCCCGTGTTGTTGGCAAGGACGGGACGGCGGCGTTCGATATCTATGGCGAGCCCCGTGAAGGTGTTCACGAGCGAAATGCCGTCTGCGCCCGCCTCCTCCGCCGCCCGCGCGTTGGAAGCGATGCTCTCCACGTTGGGCGAAAGTTTTACGATGAGGGGGGTGTGCGGGCAATTCTTCTTTGCCGCCGCCGTCACCTCCGCGATGCTCTCGGGGCGGACGCCGAACGCCATGCCGCCGCACTTCACGTTGGGGCAGGAGATGTTCAGCTCCAAAAAGTCCACCTTGCCATCGAGCCGCGCACAAATCTTTTCGTAGTCCGAAACGGTGCTCCCCGCCACGTTGGCGATGACGCGCGTCTTTCCCCTCAGCCACGCGAGGTCGTTCTCGAGAAAGCTCTCGACGCCGGGATTTTGCAGCCCGACGGCGTTCAGGATGACGCCGTGGCTCTCCGCAATGCGGGGCACGGGGTTGCCCGCGCGGGGAAGGAGGGTGAGCCCCTTGGTCGCCACCGCGCCGAGGAGGGAGATATCGAACAGTTCGTTGAATTCCCGCCCGAAGCCGAACGTGCCCGAGGCGGGAATGACGGGGTTTTTCAGCTCCACGCCGCATAAGTTTACTCGAAGGTCAGACATGGGTGCCTCCATTGAGATTTTTCGACTCCGCTACGCTCCGCTCAAAATGACACGCGGGGGCGGCTTCGCGCCGCTCAAAATGACACGCGGGGGCAGCTTCGCGCCGCTGTGAACGCGCGGGGAAAGCCGCGCGCCGCTTTGAATGGGCGGGGCATGTCGCGCCCTGTGCTCGCGCGGGGCATACCATGCCGAGAGAATTCGGACATGGGTGGGGGATTTTGGAAAAAAACGGCATTACAGCTTGACCTCCCCGAGCTCGAACACGGGTCCGTCCTTGCAAACGCGGGCATGGGTGCCGTCTTTTTTCTCGCACACGCACACGAGGCATGCCCCCACGCCGCAGCCCATCCGCTCCTCCAAGGAGGCATACACGGGAATGCCCCGCCCCTCGGTGGCGCTCTTTAAGGCGCGGAGCATGGGGGTGGGACCGCAGGCGAGCACCGCGTCCGGCTGCACCTTTTCGATGTCCTCCATGAACGCCTGCACTGCCGTGCCGTGGTAGCCGACCGAGCCGTCGTCCGTGGCGAGGACGAGCTTCTCCCCCCGCCGCAGATCGTATTCCATGCACACGGAGGAGCGGCTTCGAAAGCCCATGTAGGCGTAAATCTGTTTTTCTTCGGCGAATTGCCGTATCGCCGCGACGAGCGGGAACACCCCCACGCCGCCGCCCACGACGGCGACGCGCCTTTGCCCCTCTTCGAGCGAAAAGCCGTTGCCGAGCGGAAGGAGCACGGAGAGCGCCTCCCCCGGTTTATAGGTTTGGGAGAGCCGCTTGGTCCCCGCGCCCTGCACGCGATAGCACACGGTGTAGCGCTCCCCCTCCGACTTGCAGATGGCGATGGGACGGCGCAGCGGGAAGCCGTTCACCCCCACCATGCAGAATTGCCCCGCGTTCACGGGCAGCTCTTCCGCCGCAAAGGTGAGCGAATAGACGCCCTCCGCAATGCGGACATTTTCGAGAACGGTCGCCGTTACTTCGCGCATATTTCCCCCAAGACGGAAAGGATATCCTTCTTCATGTCGAGCGTCGCCGCCCGCGCCGCTTCCGCAGGGTCCCCGCCCCTCTTTTGATGGGCGCAGAGGATGCCGCGGGAGTTGTTCACGATGCCTCCCATGCCGCCCGCATGGAAGCAGGTCTTGAGCATTTCGGCGTTCCCGCCCTGCGCGCCGTAGCCGGGAATGAGGAAGAAGGTATGGGGAAGGCGGCTGCGAAGAGCGGCAGCCTCGGCGGGGTACGTCGCCCCCACGACCGCCCCCGCGCGGGAGTAGCCGTACTTGCCCTCCGTGCCCTCGCCCCACATTTTCACCATGTCGCCCATGCACTCATATACGGTGCGCCCGTCCTCGAGCTTCAAGTTTTGCAGCTCTCCCGAGGAGGGGTTGCTCGTCTTGACCAAAACAAAGACGCCCTTGTCGCTCTTTTTCGCCTCCTCGAGGAAGGGGGCGACGCCGTCCGTGCCCAAGTACCCGTTCACGGTGAGAAGGTCGCAGGGGAAGAGCGCCTCTTCGGAAAGAAACGCCTGCGCGTACTGCGCCGCCGTCGCGCCGATGTCGTTCCGCTTGGCGTCCGCGATGACGATGAGCCCCTTCTCCTTGGCGTATTCGCACGTCTTTTTGAACGCCTTCATGCCCGCCGTGCCGAGCGCCTCGTAGTAGGCGATCTGCACCTTTACCGCGGGGACGATGTCGCAAACGGCGTCCACGATGGCGCGGTTGAATTTCACGATGGCCTTCGCCCTGTCCTTTTCGTCCTCCGCGCCCTTTTTCAGGCTCTCGGGGAGGTAGGAAAAGGAGGTGTCCAGCCCGACGCAGATGGGCGCCTGCGTCATAGTTATGCGTTCGATGAGGGTATCGAAGATCATATGCTCTCCTTTTGCGTCAGCCGCAGAATTTGATCTCGCCGTCCACGAGGGTGTACTTCACGCTGCCGTACACCTCCATGCCGCGAAACGGCGTGTTCTTTCCCTTGGAAAGGAATTTCGAGGGGTCGACCGTCCACTTCTCGGCCAGGTCGACGACGGTAATATCGGCGGGGGCGCCCACTTCGAGCTTGCCGCCAGCGAGCCCCAAAATTTCGGCGGGGCGGGCGCTCATCTTGCCTACAAGCGCGGGGAGGGTGAGCGCGCCGCTCCTCACGAGCGCGGTGTAGGAGAGGGCGAAGCTCGTCTCCAGCCCGCTGATGCCGAAGGCCGCGAGGTCGAATTCCACGTTCTTGTCGTCCTCGTGATGGGGCGCGTGATCGCTCGCGATACAATCGAGCGTGCCGTCTCTGAGCCCCTCGATCACGGCGAGGCGGTCCTTCTCTTCCCGCAGCGGCGGGTTGACCTTGGCGTTCGTATCGAAAGAGGAAATGGCGGCGTCCGTCAAAGTGAAGTAGTGCGGGCAGGTCTCGGCGGTGACATTTACGCCCCGTTTTTTCGCCTCGCGAATGAGCTGCACGCCGCTGAACGTCGAAACATGGCAGATGTGCACGGGGATGTTCAGGCTCTCCGAGAGGCAGATCTCGCGGGCGATGAGGATATCTTCCGCCGCGCGGATGCTCCCCTTGAGCCCCGTTAAGGTGGAGTAGTACCCCTCGTTCACCACGCCGCCGTCGACAAGCGCCCTGTCCTCGCAATGGCACAGGCACTTGAGCCCGAAGTCGGAGGCGTAGAGCATGGCGTTCGCCATGAGCTTGCTGTTTTCCACGCTCTTGCCGTCCTCGGAGAGGGCGACCGCGCCCGCCGCCTTCATTCCGCCGATGGAGGCGAGCGTTTCCCCCTTCTGCCCCTCGGTAATGGCGCCGATGGGGTACACTTTGCACAGCCCGACCTCTTCGCCGCGGTGCTTGATATAGGAGACGACCACCTTGTTGTCGGCAACGGGCTTGGTGTTGGGCATGCAGCAGACGGCGGTGAAGCCCCCCGCGACGGCAGCCCGCGCACCGCTCTCGATGGTCTCCTTCTTTTCGAAGCCCGGCTCGCGCAAATGCACATGCATGTCGATGAGCCCCGGGAGCACGGTGTACCCCGCGCAATCCAAAACGGGCTCGTTCTTCCGCGGGACGAGCCGAGGCGCGATGCTCGCGATCTTTCCGTTCTCGATGCGAAGGTCCGCCCTCTTCTCCCTGTTCCCGCAAACCAATGTGGCGTTTGAAATCAACATATCTCTTCCTCCCCGAGGAGCTGTAAGACCGCCATGCGCACGGCGACGCCCGAGAGCACTTGGTCGGTGATCACGGAAGTTTCCCCGTCGATGACGCCGCTCGTGAGCTCCACGCCCCTGTTCACGGGCCCGGGATGCAAGACGAGCGCGCCCTCCTTCGCAAGGCGCAAAATGTCCTCATTCACGCCGTAATATTTGGCATATTCGCCGAGGGAGGGAAAATTCCCCGCCTTCTGGCGCTCGAGCTGGATGCGAAGCCCCATCACGGCGTCCGCCCCCTCGACCGCTTCCTCGCGCGAGCGGCAAATTTTCGCCCCCATGCAGTCGAGTCCCGCGGGCATGAGCGTCCGCGGGGCGAACATCCGCACCGTCGCTCCCATCTTGGTGAGCCCGTACAAATTGCTCTTGGCGACGCGCGAATGGCGGATATCCCCGAGAATGGCAACCGTTTTCCCCTCGAGCGTCCCCCATGCTTCGAGCATGGAGAGCATGTCGAGGAGCGCCTGCGTGGGGTGCTCGTTCATGCCGTCGCCCGCGTTTATTACATGCGCCTTCACCGTCTTACCAAGGAGCGTCGGCGCGCCGCCCATGGGGTGCCGCATGACGATGAAGTCGGTGTGCATGGCGTCGAGCGTCTTTCCCGTGTCGACGAGGGTCTCCCCCTTCTGCACGGAGGAGGTCGCGACGGAAATGTTCACCGTGCTCGCCCCCAAAAACTTCGCCGCAAATTCGAAGGAAGTCCGCGTGCGCGTGCTGTTCTCGTAGAAGAGCGTGACGGCGGAGCGGCCCTTTAAGCTGTCGAGCGACTTTTGCCCCGCGCGCACGAGCGCCTTCATCTTGGCGGCGAGGGAGAGGATCTCGCCGATCTCCTCTGCTTCGAGCGTGTACAGCCCGAGTAGGTCCTTGTGCTTCATAGCGCCTCCGCAATGTTTTTCACAGAAAAAAAGCCCTGCGGCAATGCCGCAAGACCATATCGGGCGCACACGGCGCCGCGCCGTCCCTGCGGGCTTGCGTCTGTATTATAACAGACGCATGGCGAAAAGTAAAGGATTTCGCGCCCGCTCGGGCAAATTTTTCGACCCTCTCGGGCCGAACAAGTCGGGCGGAGAAGGCGTACCAAAACGGCGAACACGCAAAAACGGCGGAGAAGTTTCCCCGCCGTTGTTTTTCAAACAAATCTCCCGCAAGGCGCGCCGAAATGCGCGGCGGGAAATTACGCGTAGATGGCCTTCATGATGTCCGTGTACGCTTCGTCCGTGATGCTCACGACGCGGGTGAGAAGCTCCACGCAGATCTCGTCCACATCGGTATCGCGGAACACGGCGTCCGATTCGACCTGCACGGTGTTGTCCGAACGGTCGAGGCAGAAGCGGACGAAACGCCACTTGCAGTTGAGGGCGTTGAGCGCGATGATGGTCGAGCCGAGCTTGTTGTCCGGCACGACGGCAATGTTGTACACGGCGATCGCCACATCGCGGCAATTCTTGTTGAAGGTGAAATTCACCTCGATGGTCTTGAGGTTCTTCCCCGTGTAGCGGATGGAGACCGTCTCGCTCTGCGTTGTCTCATTGAGGATGCCGCAATACTCGTATTTGATCCCCTTCTCATCCATCAGATTGATAAATTTTTGTGTTGACGAATACATGATACTTCCTCCTATCTCATCTTCTACTCTATATTATACACATCTGCGGGGGAATTTCAATAGGTTTTTTGGAAATTTACGGCAAATCACACAATTTCCGTGAGGGAGAAGCGCGTCTTGTCGCACGAGGTGAGGATGTACTCGATGCCGTTTCTCTCCGAGCGCAGGGGGAAGTAGGCCGCCCCGTGCAGATGCCCGAATACCGCCTTGTTCACGCCGTATTTCTCGAAGAGCTCGGTAAAGAGCGTGTCGCCCTGCTTGAGGCTCATGGGCGGGAAATGGATGAGCGCGATGAGGATATCCCCCTCCTCCTTCACCCGCTCCGCCTCCGTGAGGGCAAGGCGGAAGCGCTCCGCCTCCCTGCGATAGAGGAGCTCGTCGTGCTCGGTGAAGTCTGTGCTGCCCGGTACCGTCCACCCCCGTGACCCCGCGACGACGACGTTCCCGAATTTCACGCAGTCGTTTTGGAGAAAGAAAAAGCTGTCGTCGGGACGGCGCTCGCGCACCCGCGTGATTCCGTTCCACCAAAAATCGTGATTGCCGCGCACGAAGATCTTCTTCCCCGGGAGGAGCGCAAGGGACGCGACGTCGTACATGCCCTCGTCGAGCTTCATGCCCCACGAGGTGTCGCCGCCGACAAGAACGAGATCGTCCTCTTTCACCTTCTCCGCCCAATCGCGCTTGATTTTTTCGAAGTGACCTTCCCAGCCCTCTCCGAACACGTCCATCGGCTTGTTCGAGAGCCCGGAAAGGTGCAGATCGCTGATCGCCCAGACCTTCATATTCCTCCAAATTCCGCCCGCACGAGCCCTGTTCTTCCCCGCACGGGCGTTTTATGCCGCGTTGAAAGATCGCCGCGTTTGCGCCCCAAGGAGCTCATTCACAGACGTAAGTGCGCCCCTCCAAAAAGCTCAAGACGAGCTTGACCGCCGTGTTGAGGTCGGCGCCGCCGAAGCCGTGCCCCGCGCCCTCGAGCACATGCAGCTCCGCCTTGTCGCCATAGACTTCCATCGCGCCGTTGATATACTTTCTCGCCACGAGCGCGTCTTGATCCCCCCACACGATGCAAACGTCCTTTTTGTACGCCCCGATGACGGCGAAGGGGTCGAGCTCCTGCACCGAACGGATAAATTCCGCACCGATGGTGTAGCCCATGAGCGGCGTGTTTTGCTCGGGCTTTCCCCGCCAATCGTCGGGAATGTTGAAGGCGGGGAAGTACAGAGCGACCCCCGCGACCTTCTCGCATATGCTCTCGTCCGCCGCGGTGAGCGCCGTCACGAAGCCCCCTTGGCTCCCGCCGAAGAGAAATACCTGCGTTTCATCCACATAGTCGAGGGAGGAAATGTCCGCAAAGACGGCGAGAAGATCTTCCTTCATCGTGAAGGGCGTGTACTCGGATGCCGACCGCCCCGTGCTCTTGCCGCCCTGCTGCGCGCCGCAAAAATCGAAGGCGTACACCACATAGCCGCGCTCGGAAAAGCGCACGCACTCCGTCGGGAAATCGGTATAGTGCCCGTTGAAACCGTGGCTCAGGATGACGGCGGGATTCTTTTTGTCCCCCGTGTCCGGGATGTAGATCTGCCCGTAGAGGGAAATATCCCCGTAGCGCACGATGTGCTCCTCCATCTGCACGGGGAAATATTTGTTCTTGGGGATCTTGCGCAATTTCCGCTCCACCGTTTCGCCCTCTGTTCCGCTTTCCGTGCCGCACTGCGGGTCTTTGTTTTCCGTCCCGCTCTCCGCTCCGCCCTCTGTACCGCCGTCCGTTCCGTTCGAAGGCGCACCGTTTTCCGTGCCGCTCGAGCCCGTCTGCCCATTTCCGCTTCCCGTCTCGCCGCACCCGACGAAGATCGCCGCCGCGGCAACCGCCGCCAACGCCAACGCAAGCCACTTCCTCATGTCTTTTCCCCCTGTTTGTCTGTTATTATGCTTGAGGAATTATGTATCCTTACGAAGATCGAATCGATCGTCGTTATAGGACGAGATAAATAACCGAATGAATTTACGATATTGTTGATTGATTTTGTTCAGCGCCTCTTCATACGTTTCCCTGACCTCCGAATTGGTTTCCGCATCGATTTTTTTCTCCAGTCGGTCCGCAAGAAAGTTTAATTTTTCGCACAGCCACCCGAGAATGTGGATCGGCCTATATAATTTAAGACTGCCGATCATCGTCCTCCCCTTCGGGTCGTCCGAATCGATCAGTCCCAACTCGTTCCGATAGAAAATCGTATTGTAATCTACGGCGGCAGGATCGTAAAATAATTCATTCGTGGGCTTTTCGAGAGACAGATCTCCCGAAAATTGACTTCCTTTGGCAATATTGCATTTTTTGCAGGCAAAAATCAGATTGCTGTATTCGGCCATCAACTCGGGCCTACGGTCCTTTATTTCTTTTTGCGGAATAAAATGATCGATCTCAAAGGGCGTCGTAATGCTTTGAAAGTGCAAATTGCAATAGGCGCATCTTCCCCCGAAATCCTTTTTCAGATCCTCAAAATAGGCGCGATAATTCTTCTTTGCGGGCAAGTGACTTCTCTTTATCGTGTGCGATTTGAAATTCTCAAGTTTCATCTTCCTCTCCGAGTAATTTTTTGGCTTTTGCGATCAGGTCTACGGCGACTTTCAGCTCTCCGACATTCAACTGTTTTTCCATCTCGGATTCTTGCAAGGGACAAAAATCGCCCAGCGATTTCTCCGCTTCGATAAGTTCTTTTAAGGTTTTCTCGGAATATCCGTTTTTCTCCAAATCGGATAGACACATTTTATATTTTAAGGCCGATTCTGCCTTCCGTTCTCTGTAGTGGTCCATGTTTCGGAACAGATTTGAGGTTTTTTCTTTCGAATAGCCCTCCTCTATTTTGAAAAATTGTCCCTTTGCATAGACCTTGTCGGCGTCCACGAATTTTATGCCATAGCAGGTGTCGGGAACATTGGACAAGATAACAATGGGAAATTTCGGCACGACTTCTTCCAGCCGCCGGAATATTTCGCTTCCTTCGATGAGAGACGAGCTGACAATGATCTTATAATCTACGATGAGGAGCCGTATGGCATCCTCCACGATCGCGCAAAGGGCCTTTTCGACCATTTCGTCTATGATGTCGTCCGACTCGACGAAAACATTGTAATCAACGAATTCGATCTCTTTCTCGTCAACTTGATCGGGTTTGTTGAACCATATGGTGCGCTTGATGGCATCCACATCTTTCAAATCCTCGTCTATGATCCCGATGGTGTATTTTTTCATAATTTACCCTCCGATTTCGGAAAACAGATCTTCAATGCAAAACCATCTTCCTTGGGAACGATCGGATAAATACTTCCGGAATTGCTTTGCACCAACATTTGCATGATCCAAAGGCCAAGGCCGGAGCCCTTTCCTTCTTTTGTGACCTTGGTGGAGACGCCTGCCTCGAAGATCCTGTTCGGGTTATTCATAAAGACCCCGTCGAGAGGCGGCCCGTTGTTTTCCATTTCGAGAACGATAGAATTCTTCTCCTCGTATAAATTTATCGTAACGAGACGTTTCTTCCCGTGGGACTGCTCTAAAAAATAGGCCGCATTCAGCAAGAAATTGTTCAGAATGATCACGATATCGATTTGTGAAATGGTGTACTGAAACGCCCCGATCTCGGCGATCTCGTTCAAGGGAGAGATCTCGATGAGTTTGCGGCGCAGCAACGGCCTCCATTCTTCCAGGCTCTCTCTTACGATAGAGTAAATATTATTCGATTTGCGTGCAAAGGCGCTTTCGTTCATGCCATGCATCAACACCCCGATCCAGTTTTCAAGAAGCTTATCCACCTCCTCGGCTTCGTCGATCATCTTGTAGGGGTTCAAAAATTCGTTTCCCTCATATTCCCCGATCTTGCTTCGGATGACGGCGCGCAAATGCTGCATTCTGCTTCCCACCTGCGTCATGATATGGCTTAATTCATGAGAAAACGTATTGGTCATAACGCCGGCAGAGCTGTATAACATCAATGTCCTGTTGGTGCGCTCTTCCTCCTCGCGAGCTTCGTCCAACTTGACAATTGTGTCCTCGTATTTCGATGGATCGAAATGGGGAGGAGCTTGTTCCCCATCCCCTTCTTTGGGTCGTTCGGGAGTCCTTCCTTGGCTTTCTTTCGCGGCTTGGATAACGGCATCGGTCGCGGAGCGGCTCTCTTCCTCTTCCCGAAGCCATGCGGCATATTCCCGAAAGACGTATTGCCGATCGCCCTCGAAGGTCTCTATCATTTTTAGGATCAGACTGACAAAAACTTTGAAACTATCGTTGATGGATAGTCCCTCGCGGTTCGCCATATCCTCTAAGCCGGGGTTTCCGTCTTTCGTAATGCGGACTTCGCCGATAATTTGATTTGTCCTTACCCTCCATCCGCCGCCGGGGTGGGAAACCGCCGCCGGGCTTTTTTGGGCGCGTTGCCCCAAGGAGAGCCAATCGAAACCGGGGCCGCCCTCTTCCCCATAGGGGCGGACCTTAAAGCCGTCGCGGTATAGCTTGATGCCGGAAAAGCTCGTTAAGATCTCTTTTCGGCGGGAGGTGACTACAGGCTTGGTGATCTCTATCGGGCTGGGCGCATTCCTGAGAAAGTAAAATTCCGCCGAAAACGCTCCGACCCCCTCTAATACGGACGGGTCCAGTTTTGTCAGGTCGTGAGCGGAGTAGCGAAAGTCCACGGCTCTTGAGAAATCCGATCGATGGAAATTCTCCTTCCGAAACGCCTCCCTTTCCCAAAAATCGCCAAGGGGCAGCGTCGTACTTTTTCCGTCGATGACCCTGCTTATCTTCTTTTTCTTGGTTTCTATCTCATTTCTGTAGATTTGAACGGAGAGCGTGTCTTTCCCGTCAAACGAGCCGAGGATCCGATAGTCGTATTCCGTGTCGCCGAGAGCAAAGCGCTCGTTTTCGAAGGACAACCTCGGGTAGAACACATTTGTCACATAGATATCGAATTGCGAACTGTTGGTGCGCGGAAACAGGCTTCTCAAATTGCGGTTGACCTTGGCAAAGTACTCCTCGTCCCACGGTTCTCTGATGGGGGAAAGAGAAATGATCGTCCCGGTATCCCATCCGTACCTTTCGAACGTCTTAAAACGATCTTTCGCGACGGCTTTTACACACTCATAAAAGGACGAATCGACATCGTCGATCGTCGCCGTTACTTCGTTCAAAAGGTTTGCCGTTTCAAATTGTTCCCAGTCGATCGCCCACTTTTTTAGGCGATCGTGTTCGCTCTTCGTATATACCGTCGTCGATTTCGACAACTTATCCAAAGCAAACCGTCCGATGCCCTTTGCCCCGGTTTTTACCCTTTTCTTGGGACTGACCCGTCTTTCCTCTTTATCGTTTGTCCCGATATTCATCCACGCATTGCGCAATGTGTTCTCGTCCATCCCGCAACCGTTGTCTATCACATATATGAAGTTCTTTGAAAATAAAAAATCGCTCAACAGGGCTTCCTGTGTATTCGTCAACCCGTCGCGCTTTCCGAAGTCCACCCCGGTATCGTCGTAATATTCCAAAAGTTTTTCGATGCCGCCCTCGTGAAACACCTCGTGAGCCAATTCATATGGGATGCGATTCGGTACTTTGGGAAAGGGCAAGTAAAAGAGCACAAAAACGCATACCGCATCGGCATCATACGAGTTTTTGATCAATTCTATGATGGCACCGTCTACGTCGCTGATATTTTCGCGTCCCAACAGCCGTGCCGTTTTTGCACTTACTTCGAACTGAACTTTTTCCATTGCGATCTCCGCTCAATAGATATAATTTTCTATGTCCTCCGGGCACACCCGCCTCGATTTTCCATTCACGCATGCCCCCGCATTACAGATATACTGCTTAAACTTTTGGGAATTCAAGACGTCTGAAAGCTCCTTTAGATCGGCGTCGCGAATGGGAACGATATACAGCCCGGAATATGGGACCTCGTCCTTTTTCAACAGGTATGCTCTCGTGCGATTTGAGATTATGGATGAAATAAGGATCTTTTCCCTATTGATACATTGGAGCGCTTGCGAACGGCCGTACTCGAACCACTGCGCCTTTCCGTCCGCCTTTCTTTGCTCCAATTTCGATTTATGATCCTCCAAATACTTCATAGCGCATGGGAAGCGCACATACATTTCCTCCTCGGAATAGTGCACAAGCCCGCCGAGGGGATCGTAGTCATACGGGAAAATAATAAATTCATCTGCGTCATCTCTCCTGCCCTTGGGGCCCGCAGCCTTGCGAAGCAGGGCTTCTTCTATTTTGAAATCGCCGAAGCAATAGTACCCATCGCGAAATACGCCGTTCCTCAAAATGAATATCTTATTATAGAGCGTGGCAACGGCGCTTGCGACCTTAAAATAGTCTCCGATCCGTTTCCCCTTTGGAGAGGCGTCCTGCAAGAAAAAATTCCACTTGTCTTTCAGGAAAACCTTTCGAATAATTTTTTTGCATTTTTGCGTCTCGTAAACCAATTCTCTCGAATTTTCTCCTTTCACGACTTTCATGATCGCAGGAGAGACCAATGCGTTCCGAAACACATTTTCGTCGGGATAATCGAAGATGGTGTTCAAATCCCTCTTGATAAGTTCTCGCAAACAAGAGGCAAATACATTTTTGAAGATGTTGCTCGGAATAATATAGACGAGTACGCCCCCTTCCAAAAGAGATTTATACGATTTTTCCGTGAAGGCATAACTGTAATCGAATTTTCCTTTTTGGCAGGTCGTAAAGTTGCTTTTGACAAATTCCCGAACATCCACAGGGAGATCCGGATAAGACATGTACGGAGGGTTCCCTATAATAAAATGGTAGAGCTCCTCTGTATTTTCCTGCAAGTAATCCTTGCATCGGATGTCCCAGTGCACGTCGAGTATTTTGTACTTCTCGACATACTCATCCAGCCTGTTTGTACACTCCGAAACTTTTGCGTCGTCGATCTCGTAGGCTACAATATCCCTCTCCAATCCGAGTTTGATCTCATCAACGCTCAACCGCCTCTCGAAACAGTCGGCAATGTACCTTTGGACGATTTGAAGCAAGATCTCGCCATCGCCGCATGAATTTTCAAGGACCTTCTTCCCGTACACGCCATTTTTATATCCCGCCAAATCGAGCATCTTGGACACGATATCGGCAGGGGTAAAAACCTGACACTTGGATTTCAGGTGAGGATCGTCAAGAATCGAAGCGGACATTATGGCTTCTCCAAAAACTGCTCAATGATGTATGTTTATTATAAATCTTGAGATCGGAATTGTCAAGCATGGGGCCAAATTTATCATCAAATAGGTTGTAGGATTACAATTAGCAAACGCCGACTTGGAGCGAAAGCTCTCTTCCCTCCGGCATAGCCGGTGGGTTCCGACGGGACTTCGCTTCGCCCCGTTTCTGTTAGAAAAATTGAGCGCCAAATGGCGCTCAATTTATTGAGAGATGGTGACCTTGCCGGGAATCGAACCCGGGATTGCGCCGTGAGAGGGCGCCGTCTTAACCGCTTGACCACAAGGCCGTATTCATTTTTCAGCGCATCGCGAGGAAATTCCCATCGAATGCTTGTTGATTATACCATATCCCGTGCAAAGTTGCAACCGATTTTGCGTGTGTTTGCAAAAAAATTTTCTTTGAGGGAAGAAAGGGGGGCGGCAATTAGGAGGGTTTCGCCTTCGCTTGAGGCAACCCCCACCTGTCTCGCTACGCTCGCCGCCCGCCCCCATAAATGGGGGCAGGTTTTAATGCGGACTTCGTATGAGGGGATACGCTCGGCCCTATGGGCCTCGGTATGACAGCGTAGAACAGGCAAACGGAGCGGCGCTATTTCGTGCCGTAGAGGCGGTCGCCGGCGTCGCCGAGGCCGGGGAGGATATACCCGTTCTCGTTGAGCTCGCGGTCGAGCGTGGAAACATACACGGGCACATCGGGGTGGGCGGTGGCGACGGCGCGGACCCCCGCGGGCGCGGCGATGATCGCCATAAATTTGATCTTCTTGCAGCCCCTCTTTTTGAGGGCGGAAAGGGCGTCGCACGCGGAGCCGCCCGTTGCGAGCATGGGGTCGACAAGGAACACCGTTTTCTCCTCGATGCCCTCCGGCAGCTTGCAATAGTATTCCTGCGGCTCGAGGGTCTCCTCGTCGCGGTACATACCGATGTGTCCGACGCGGGCGGTGGGGAAAACCTTATGGATGCCTTCCACCATGCCGAGGCCCGCGCGCAAAATGGGGACGACGGCGATGCTCTCCTCGGGGACGCGGTACTGCGTCGTCTTTTCGAGGGGCGTCTCCACCTCGACGGGTTCGAGGGGCACGTCGCGCATGCTCTCGTAGGTCATGAGGGTGGTGATCTCCTCGACGAGCTCGCGGAATTGCTTCATGCCCGTGTTCTTATCGCGAAGGATGGAGACCTTGTGTTTGATGAGCGGGTGGTCGAATACGAATACGTTGGGATACTGTTCCATGGAAAACCTCCGTTTCTATACTGTGGAAGCGGGCGAAGCCGCCAATGCCTTCTTGAGCCGTTCGAGGGCGGCAAGCAAGGTGGCGCGGGGGCAGGCGAGGTTGATGCGCTCGAACCCTCCCCCTCCCGTGCCGAAGATGTACCCCTCGTCGAGGGCGAGGTGCGCCCGCTGTTCGACGAGCGTCTGCAAATTTCCGTCCGAGAGGTGCAGCGCGCGGCAATCCACCCATGCGAGGTAGGTCCCCTCGGGCTCGATGAGGCGGAGGGCGGGAAGCTCGTTCCGCAAAAATTCCCGCAGCGCATCGAGGTTGCCCTTGAGGTAGACGAGGAGCTCGTCCAGCCAATCGGCACAATGAAGATAGGCGGCTTTTGCCGCGACCATGCCCATGGTGGAAGGGTCGTGGTAGCCGATCTTATCGAGCTCGCGGCGGTAGCGCGCCCGCAGCTCTTCGTTTGGCAAAATGATGTTGGAAATGTGCAGCCCCGCGAGGTTGAAGGTCTTGGTCGGGGCGGTGCAGACGGCGCAAATTTCCGCCATGCCCTCGAGGGAAGCGAACGGAATGTGCCTGTGCCCCTCGTAGACGAAATCCGCGTGGATCTCGTCCGAGATGACGAACACGCCGTGCCGCTTGCAAATTTCCCCCATGGCGCGGAGCTCGCCCTCCTCCCACACGCGCCCCACGGGGTTGTGCGGACTGCAAAGGATGAACGCCTTCACGCCGTTTTGCACGATCTTCTCTTCGAAGTCGGTAAGATCGAGCTCGTAGCGGCCGCCGCACAGGCGCAGGGCGCTCAAGACGGTTTTCCGCCCGTTTTGCACGATGGCGCGCTCGAAGGGGTAGTAGACGGGCGGGCAGATGAGAACGGCGTCCCCCTCCCTTGTGGTGGCGCGAAGGAGCGCGGAAATGGCGAACACGACCGAGCAGGAGGGAACGATGCTCTCCTCCTCCACCTCCCAACCGTGACGGGTGCGAAACCACGAGGAGACCGCCTCAAAATAGTCCTTCCCCGGGCGGGTGTAGCCGAACACGCCGTGCTTCACCCTCGCCTCGAGCGCTTCGAGAATGGCGGGCGCGGCGCGGAAATCCATGTCCGCAATGGAGAGCGGAAGAAGGTCGGCGCAGGGCGCCTCGGCGTAGTCGTACTTGATGCAATCGGTGTGCCTTCTCTCGATGTACTCATCGAAGTCGTATTTCATGCGTGTGCCCTCGCTTCTTTTCTATTGTATCATACCCCGCCGCGCTTGTCAATGGGGAAATTTTCGGGGGCTCGGCCAAGGCACCCCCTCCCCTACCCCTCCCCCTCAAGTATAAGGGGGAGGGCTTCTTATGCGGCGCACCCCCTCCCCTACCCCGGTTAAGACACCCCCTCCCCTACCCCCGGTTAAGGCACCCCCTCCCCTACCCCCGGTTAAG